>SXSK01000377.1 GCA_005793375.1 Verrucomicrobiales bacterium
CAGAGGATTCGTGCTGTCGCCGTTGAGGAACAACTTACCGTCGATGTAGATGTTCGTCTGTGACCCTTTCTTCGTGAAGACCCAGTGATGCCACTTGGTCGTCCACCACAGGTTATCGCGAGGATCGCCAGTGGTGTAGTCTTCGAACGTATTGATGTCGGCAGTGATACGCTGAGTCTTGCCATCGCAGCAGCCTACGGTGTCGAAGTAAACATTCTGGTTGCTCCAAGGCACGTGCGCATGGAACCCACGGCTGATGCCAGCGGAGGGCGAATTGAGTGTGAACGCCGAGCTCTCCGCCGTATTCAGATTCTTCTGCCAGAAGGATACACTGAGTTCATCCTTAGATGTCGCATCATTAGCGGCTGCGAGGAATTTCTTGTCATAGGTAGCGACTGGGCCACCCTTGAGGGTCAGGTCGATGGCTTTGTCGCCTGCCTTGCCAGTGGCACCACCCGCATCGGCCGTGTATTCGGCGCCGCCGAAGAGCAGCGCGGGATATCCACCCACCTTGTCAGCCGTCGAGCCGTTGTAAGCATTCGTAAAGGTGTTTCCAGCTCGGGCGAGGCCCAGCAATCGAACGCTTTCCTCATAATTCCCGTTGAGTATCTGCCCCGCGCCCGTCCTGCTGGCGAAATCGTCTGACAGCGAAGTGACGCTGAGTTTAATATCCCGGATGATGGTGTAAGACTCAGATCCTTGGGGAAGTTCTTTCTGGAACCGGACATCAAGATTGTCATGGTCCGGATGGTACGTATGCAAGAATGGGTTGGACGTTTGGTTATTGAATTCGTTGGTGACGCTCGTGGTGACGGAGCCTCGCTTGGCTAGGAGACCACTGAACGCCCAGCCAGAGTTACCTTCCGTGAAGGGCAGATGGGAGGCGCTAATTCGTCGTGCCTGACCCAGAAGATTGCGATTTAGGGAAACCTCTTGATTAGCTAATACCGGATTGGTCGCCCCATTATAACCGAAGAAGATGCGCTGAAACAATTTGGCGACTCCCGCCGAGGGACTGTGGACGATCAATCGCAACGGATAGGTGGCAGGTACATCACCCAAGCTCGTGTTGGTACTGACCACCACATAGTGACCATTGGTGGATACGATCGGATTATTAGCCGCGTCCCGGGCATAGGACTTAAGATATTGACCCACCTGCGTGACTGCCGCGCCACCCACCCAAAGGCCGGCGTTGGACCCCACTTTGGCGGAAACCCCGATATCCACCTGGGATTGGCCTAGAGAATCCGTGAATTGAAGCAGACCGGCGAGAACCTCTCCGGCATTTCCGTTCATTACGGATCGGTCTAATCCCAAAACCAATTCTTGATCTGATCCGTCCTGTCCGTAGGGAGCCAGTGTCCAACTCTTGGGCGTTCCCACCGGAAGGCTTGAATATTTGTATGTCAGGTTAGTGGGATTGACATCCCCGCGAATCAACAATGGCGGGACCGCAACAATGTCGGGCTGGTTCGTTGGTGGAGCCTCCGAAGCTGCTAATCGCAGGGTCACAGTGATACTGTTAGCAGTTGGGTTGCGCAACCTCAGGCTGAAGGTGCCGAGGCTGTCGCCGAACGTCACGATCCCAACGCCCGCGGAAACCACTTCGAAGGGCCCGTAATATCGGTTGTAGATTTCTCCAGCTCGAATCCAGTAGGCCTCGCCTCGGTGCACACGAGTGTTCCGAAGGGCAAACACCCGGGCCGGATTTCCCGCTCCCAAATCTCCTCCCGGATACCGGTAAATCTCGGCGGTCCGTTGAAATTCGGAAGGAGCTTGCGCTAGAAATTCATCAAACGAAGGCGGCTGGGCGGCGATCGTTGGAAAGCCAAAAAAGTTCAATCCGGTCGTGGTCCATTGGTATCGCGGTACGACCGGCTTGCCCTTGAGTTGCCATTGATACGTGGCGATCTGGGAACGGACGCGAACCAAATACGCCGCATTAGGGATTAGTTTCTGCAGGGGCGACGCATTGCCCAGAGTTCGAGTCCAATTCAGCCATTGGCTGCCGACCGAGGTGGGCTGTTGAGGATTCTGCACGAACTGTTGAGTCGAAACTTCTGGTTTCCAAAGCCAGATTTCTTCAATGCTGCCATCGGGATTGGATCCCAACAACGTTCCAATGGAGGCATGCGACGCATCCACATGGAGGAACACCGCGTTCCATCCCGCCTTGAGGTCGAAGTTTTGGGTCAACCATTGGGCACGGGCAGCGTAGGTTCCAAAAATTAGGATCCCCCACAGCAAAAGTGTATAGAGTCGGAAACGGGTGTTCATGGCTTGCGATAAAGGTACCACGTGGCTTGCGGAATTAGTCGTTGCAGTGACGCAATAGGCTTTGATGGCGAGGAGGAGGTTTGGCCCCCGAACACGAGGAATTCGGAGCCGGACCAGACGCCTCTGCCATCCGTTCGCGCCACCGGTTGACCTAGTGTTGTGATCTCCGACCACTTGCCAGCTACCGGATCAAAGCTCGATCCAGTTCCCAGGGGGCCATCCGCGTTTTCACCACCAAAAATTAGCATCTCACTGCCCCTCCAAACCGCGATATGCCCCGAACGGGCTCCCGGTGCTCCTGCCGTCGGCAATGGCGCCCAAGCGTTATTGACGGGATCATAAACAGCGCCGTCGGCCTTCGGTATGCCGGCGTTACTTCCACCCCACACGATGAGCTTTGTTCCTGTCCACACCGAGGAATGCCCCATTCGAGCACTCGGCGCATTAGCCATCGGAAGCGACTGCCAGGCACCCACTGTGACCCCGTTCGTGATAGGTAACACGGCGCCTGTGCCCACTTCCCCCGCCTCCCCTTCCCCACCAAAAACGATTAATCGGTCTCCCGCCCACATTCCAGTGGCCGATCGTCGTTTGGATGGCGCATTGAGCGCCGGC
>SXSK01000378.1 GCA_005793375.1 Verrucomicrobiales bacterium
ACCTCACCGCGGCTCCGTCCAATCACGGAATAAATCGGGCGTTCACACACCTCCCCATTCTCAAAATTCGTCCTCGCCCGATCTATTCCGCTTCGGGATTCAGTTGTGAGAAAATGCCGCGCAGTGTTGATTTACGATTCTTTCCCCACCAAGAGATTCATAGGCGGTACCGCGAGTTGGTGTATGACGCATCCCGATACATTTTGCCTAACGAGCAAGGAACGGTTGTGGAGTCATTTTTCGAGGGAGTGGACCCGAATAAGATCGCTATTGTGCGAATTCTCCAACCCGCAGTTAGTGACATCTCCTTGAAGACTTTAGCCATCTGATTCAATTCCCAGCACTGATCGCATGAGCAACCCATTCGACCTATCCAAGATGGCAACTTCCGTCCTCGATTATATGGGTTACCAGACTCCAGGGCTGCATCCGGCGTGACCCTGAGTCGGCGTAGAAATGGAAAACGGGGACGTTTCGCGTGGAAACTTCCCCGGGAGCCCCTTAGGGATGGAAAGCCGCATCAGGTTGATGCCTAATACGGCGGGGCGGTCTGGACGGGTGAGGCTGGCTGGAATCAGGCCTTGGCGGCTGCCTTGGCTTTTGCCTTGGGAGCGGCGTCGGGCTTTTTCCAGGTTCGTTTGGGTGCTTTGATGACAGAACCCTTCTTCAGGGCTTTGACAGAAACCCGGATGTAACGGATTTCACCGCTAGGCAACAAGGCTTTGACCCGCTGGAGATTCGGATAGAACCAGCGTTTAGTGGTGGCGGTGACGTGCATACCGATGCCGCCCTTTTTCTTGGCTTTACCAGAACGCCAGATGTGGTTTCCACGGACAGGGCGCCGGCCTGTGATTGCGCAAATTCGAGACATAGCTTTCGACCTTCTAACGAAAAATGAGCGCGGGAGATAGCAGCGGGGATAGAACCCACGCAAGTACTATTTCGCAATAAAACCGCACGGACCGTTGCTCCTGCGGCTGGATTGTATATCCAGGTGCCTCAGAATCAACGACCAACGGGGACAACCCGTTTCATCTTGAAGCGATAGTATTGAGGGCTTGAGAGAAGATCGACACGAAAACGCGGGTCTCCGCCTGGATCGACTTCGCCGACGACGCTGAACGAACCACCTGGTTGTGTGGCCATTTCGACCGTACCGGCCGAATGGAGCAACTTGGGCCAGGAAAGCTCCAGTATTCCGTTGGGTAGCCGGGTCAACCGTAGTTCTATCCGTGATGCGGGGTCACGCGGGTTGGTCTGTAGCCGCTGCTCATCCAGATTGGCCAATCCATCATTGTCGACATCACCCCGTGCGCCGTCGGGTCCGCTTGAGGATAGTGGATTCAACTGATGGGTGACCTCCCAGTGGTCATTCAGTCCATCGTCATCGGTGTCACCACGGCTGGGATCAGTTCCCAGTTGCTGTTCGATTTCGGTGAGGAGTCCGTCCTGGTCTGGGTCGGCATCGGCGGGCAGGGTCCAAACCAGAGGCTCGAGGACAACCGCATTGGTGCCGGAGCCTAAAAGCGACGAGCCAATAAAGCCGGAATCGATTTCTCGATTGAACACGTTCAGTTCGGAAACGGGCTGGAGCACGATGGCTCCGATTCGAATGGTTTCGAGTGGTTTCAGATTGCCGAGATCGGAGCAAGGGATGGCAAGAACGATCAAGTTGGCATTGGCTTCTCCGTACCCGGGCAACCCTTGGGGAGTCTGATTGAATTGCTGGAGTTTGGCCGATGGGATACTGGAAAAAGTGGTGTCCAACCAGAAAACCCCTTGGCCGCCGGGATGGTTGGCGCCTGAACGGAGGAAGTCTCTGAAGGTTCCATCGGCCCATTCGTCGCCTAAGACGCAGGCGACGGACGGTTTGAATTTGGAGAAAGAAATATTCTTGAGCGTATCCAGGGTGTCGACCCCTTGACCTTTGGGATCGAATAACTGAGTGCCCAACGATTGGATGGCATCGACGCCGGCTAACCCGGGAGTCTCAAGAAAGAGCACAATATCGGATCCGGGTGGGATCATGACTCGATCCAGCCCCAGAAATAGGTTGGTATTGTCGGAGGCGACGTGAAGTCTGCCAAGGTTGGCGAAGGAGCCGGAGATGGACTGCGCGATGGCCGATTTGGATTCCAAGAATGGCCAACGTTGGTTCAAGAGATTTCCGTCGTTATCTGGAGCGCCCGAATCTGGGAAGTTCAACAATTGGAAAGCGGCTAGCAGAGTGGAAGGCACCTGGGTGGGTTTCTTTTGAATGACGAATTCATCGAAGATCACATCGTTTGTGCCGACGGCACGAATGGTCATCGTATCGTCCTGGACCTGGACGTGAGTGAAGTGATCCAAAACATTCAACCGGGCGCTGAGTGGGTCGAGGATTGCCGCACCGTATAATGGAATGACCCCTCCCGCGCCCGTGGTGATTAAATGGACTCCCTGTTCTGGAACAAAGCGTTCATAGAGGTGGTCGTGGCCGGCAAAGATCACCGAAACGCCGTATCGACTCGCGAGGGGAAGGAGTGCGTCTCGGACTTCAGCGGTATCGTTGAGACCATTGAAGTTGGATTCATCATAAATATGGGGCCCTGAAGTTCGTACAGGAATATGTTGGAAAATGACCTTCCATTTCTTGGTTGTTTTGGCGAGGTCACGCTCGAGCCACGCATACTGTGTCGTTCCTGGCGCGAAGTCATAGAACATGAGCATCGGATTGAAGAGGCAGATGAAGTGCACGTCGCCGTGATCAAACGAGTAGTAATGTTCGGGTGCGGTGCGGTCAGCGGCGAGTAAGGCCAGGCTGACATCGTTGGTGGGCAGCGAGAATGCGGCGATGTAGGACGCACTCCCGTCATAGGTCATATCGTGATTGCCGACGGTGAAGTAATAAGGAGTGGATCTCATGTGCGGTTGGTAGACGCTCAAGCAACGGGTGTCGGCTCGAAATGGGTCAAACGAACCGTAAACGACGTCGCCACAGTGAAGCACCAGATCGGGGTTGCGCTGTTGGATTAGTTGCGCCGTGCGATATTGGGACCCTGTCCCGCTGCCAGAGTCGCCGAGCACGCAGAATGAGATACTGCCGGCGGGCTTGGCTGTGGTGAACGATGCGACGGATGACGTGCAAGCGATTCCGTTCATCGCGGCCTGTACCTGATAATAATAGGTGGTATCCGGTTGAAGTCCCGTTACGGCCACTTCGTGCTGGATTCCCGTGGCTGACGTGTTTGCTGCACGGGCCAGAGTTGTGGGGGTGAGACCTACGTGAACAGTGCCTGTGCTCAATAGGGGGGTTTTCCAGACGACATATACCTGGGACGTGGAGGTGTTCTGAATGAATGGGCCGCGCTGAAAGTTGGCGAGCAGTTCAGGCACACAGATCAAGTCGCCAGTCGTTGGACTGGCGGGGAACCCTGGGCCGACGCGATCGGTATGCATTTGGATTGCCAGTGTATTGGCGCCAGCGACCAAGAGCGACGCGGCTTCCACTGGCACCAAGAACTCCGCCGGTCTGACGGTCGAACGTGTTGAAGCCAGAGACTGAAATGGAACCGGTTGGCCTGGAGGGCCTGCGAGCCCCACCCGAAGGATTTCGCGTCCGTTCAGATAGGCGACGAAGCCTTCCTGATAATCGAGTCGCAGGACGAGAAGCTGGATCGATTCCGGAGCTTGGAGGACAAAATCCCTCCGAAAAAGCACGGACACGTAATTATAGTTTCGATCGAAGAGCAGAACGTTTTCGCTGTCGCGACCGCCAACGTAGGTTCCAATGCCTGAACGACCAGTCAACCACTCTGCGCCGACCTGGTAATTGGGCCGGGTCCAATCGAGAGGCGCTCCCGCTGGTGGCGTCGTTGCTTTGAAGAATTGCCAGATATCACCGACCCGAACCAGGGCGGGTGAGTCCTGGGCATTGGCGAGGCAGGAAGCCAAGACGAAGACGAATTGAAGCCAGCGACGAAGCATGGCAGGCAGAGTAACATGAAGAAGCGATGGAAGTCAGCATTGTCCCCGCGATTTCGTCGATTTGCGGTCATATGGAATCAGATTCTGGTTGCGCGGTGGAGGGGGGTGTCGTGGTAGGATTCGGCTTCGTTGTGTCCGACGAGTTACCCCAGAAGTATCGCGATGTGCCGGAGGTTCCGACTTCCGGTGTTGGGGTGCTTACAGGGCTGAACGATGGACGACGAGCGCCTTGGTGGGTGGCTGACCAGGGAGATCTACTGCGTTGGCTTGACGGATCGCCATTGTTGCGTCAGATGGCCATGGAAGGGCGGTTTCGATGGGTGGTGATGCTCCTGGGATTTCTGGTGGGAGTGCTGATGCTGGGGCTATTTCGGATCTGGGTAGTAACGCCCCCTGGATTTCAGCCGACAATTCGTATCAGTGGCTTGGATTATGTGCAGGCGCGGCACCACGGGTGGCGGTCGAGGAAGGCTTGGGCGGGGCGGGACGTGGAGTCATCCCTATTTGAGTGGCGCCAAGCGTTGGCAAATCACCCGGCGTCCGTATCGTTATTGCGGGTCGGTTTAGAGCGAATGGTGGGCTTGCCGGCAGATACTACCGAGCGTTTTCAACTCGCGTTAGGTGCCAGTTCATGGTTGTTGCGGCTGACTGAAACGAACGATGTCGATGTAGACCTAGCGTTGCGCGTGTACGAATCCTTGGGGCTGGATGATTGGATTCTGGAGACCGTATCCCGGGTAGGTGGATCGCGCACGCCGCTTCAATACGCAGCGATGCTGAAGGCGCGATTCCGTTGCGGGGACATGGAGGGTTTTGATCGAAGTTGGGTGGGTGAAACGGGGCGGGCAGACTTAGATCGGGAGTTGGATGTGTATCGAACGGTGTGGAAGATTGGGTGGGGTGATCGTTCGAAGGCGGTGGAAGCGGAGGGGCGTCTGGCTGCCATGCTTCGAGGGCCGATGCGTCGGACAGCACTGCGATTGGGGTTGGTGTTGCTGGCGCGCGATGGGGACTTATTGGGATATGAGCGACAGTTGGCGGATCTGGAGGCGATGGGTGGGGCGTTGCCGTCGTATCATGTGGCTCATTGGCGATTGTTGAGTGCCCGGGGGCGGTTAGGGGATGCCCGCAAGTTGGCGGGGCATTATTCGACGCCGCCCGTGACTTCGGCCGAGATGAAGCGAGTGGCAAAAGCCTTCGTTGAGTTGGGTTTAGAAGAGGACGCCATCGCTTTCCTGAACCGTTACCTTCCGGAATTGGGCTCTAGTTTGGATGGGTGGCAACTTCAGGCGGAATTGTTGTTCCGACGTCGGCGATGGACGGAATTACAGTCGTTGGGAGTCCGGTTGCGCGATCATCCTCGATGGCGGGGGCGGATGGATGGCTACGGATTCTTTGTGGAAGGTCTGTGTCTGCACATGCGAGGGGCCTTGGGTGGGGCTGCTGCTGCATTTTGGCGAGTTTCGAGTCATCCGGTGCAGGATAGCGCTACAATGATGGAAATGGTCTCCTGGCTTGTTCGGTTTGGGTACGATGCAGCGGCTCATGAGCTATTGCTGGCACTGGAGTCGGAAGTGCGAGAGGATCCGTGCTATTGGGAATTACGATGTCAGATTGCCTGGAGGCAGGGTGACTTGAAGGGATTAAGACGGGCGACCGGGCATTGTTGGAGGCTGCGGCCTGGTGATTTGGGTGCCGCGGATGCGTTGGCGGCTGCTTGGGCCATGGAACCAGCGGATCCAGGATTGGTTTTGGAGCTGACGGAAAGAGTGCTGGCGGGTGGCGTCGGTACCCTTTCGGCCCGAGTGCATCGGAGCGTGGCTTTGATTCGTCTTCGACGAACGGCGGAGGCCGAGGCGATTTTGTGTCTGGTGGATGTGGACCGTGTGACGAAGCCGACTGAAAAGAGCCTGCTCCGTTGGGCTCGATTTGAGTATTACCGCGCTCTCGGGCGATGGGAAGAAGCGTTTCGCGAGTCAACGCTCATAGACGAAAAGCAGTTGTTTGCCACGGAACGAATCCAATATCGAAAACTTCGGCGCGACCTGGAGATTCGGCTGGGGCTCGATAGCCCTAACTGACGTCAGGCGCTGTGGATAATAGTCTGGCGGGTGTCGCCGCGGCGGGAACGGACAACAATTCTACCGGGCTGCCCGCCGCCATGGGTCTTGTGGATGCAACCGCAGTGGTTGGCCTTGTACCATTTAGGACGTCGCGTCAGCAGCCGAGCTCCTACAAAGAGTAGGGCCGTGCTTGCCACGATGACCAGTGAGGCGATCTGTTGCCAATCCATGACCGTGCGAGACTAGGCCATAAGGCGTCGTATCGCAACTGCTGAGCGGTTCTGTTGGCGACAACCGAGCGGTGGGTTGCCGTGCAGGGCAGTTTCAAGATTTCGACTTTAAGGAGGCAGGTGAAACAAAAGGCGGTATAAAACTGGACAAAAGGCGCTGACTTTATTTAACTGCCGGCATGTCCGAGCCTATTACGCTACCCGAGCACGAGCAACAAACG
>SXSK01000379.1 GCA_005793375.1 Verrucomicrobiales bacterium
AGAAGCCATGCGCTTACTTTCAAGCGTGGCCATTGTGAAAAATCAGCCGAGTTCTCAATATCCCGCCTGCCTATTGTTCTTCCGCGGGTCCATCCTTCAACCAATCCGGCCAAACCACTTTTCTTGAAACTGCCCTGGCTATCAGATGGAATCGTCTTTTCATTGTTGCGAACATCCGGCTTGCTCAAAGGGGTGGGGGGCAGGGCGGTAAACTCCAGGCACCTTGGCACTGCTGGCCGCAACCACGGTTCCTGTCGGCCGCTCGGACTCCCGCACCCTGAATTAGGAGGTCATTGCCCCTTCACATGACTCAACCGACGGTTCCTGTGTCTCCATCCCATTCCAACCACCAAGGCTGCGCCCCCCACTCCCAATAGCGCCGACGTCCCTGGTTCTGGCACAGTCTGGAACCTGATGAATAAGGTGTCGCTATCCACATGGATGGCACCCCCGTTTGACCCATTCTTCGAGGAATCGATCAGCGAAATGCCAACTGTGTACTCTCCCGGAAGGGTTGTCGTAAAGGTCCGGCCATGGAGGTGACCGAATGGATCCCCCCCGACAGTCCCAGCCCCCGTCGACACATCGCTTAACGCGAAAGTCGTCGTGCCACCCGTGGTACCGGTCTGATAACTCACCGTCGGCGCCGTCGCCCCTTCTTCCCAGAAGCTGAAATAGCCTCCAGCAGGACCTTGTACCGAGGCAATTCGCGCTTCCAGGAAGGATCCAGGTGCGCTCGCTCCAGCCGCAGGCCCGCCGTTCGCCACCGTGGTCGGTAATGCCGTGAGGGTGATACTACCTTGGTAAAACCCCGAATAAGTGCCCGAGCTTTGCGCCGTCATCGCTTTCGCGTAACCGGATTGCTCCGCAAAGATTGACCCGTTGATGAATGCTAGTTTATCGCCCTGGTTCTGTCCCAAAGCACCCGTATTCAAATGCCCGTGTTGGGCAGACGCCGTCCAGCACAGGCCGGCAGACGCCATCGATAACAATTTCATTTCACGCACGCTAGCCGAAGCAACACGGTGCATTCCTCGGCCTCATCCGTGAACTCTGCCCTCCGTGGTTCCATCGATTTTCTTGGCCAATTGGAAAACCACGGAGGTCGCAGAGATCGCGGAGAAGAATGGCATTTCAGAGGGTTCTCAGATGACACCACAGAGGTGGGAGAAGGCGCAGAGGAGACGTTGGATTCAATCGACCTCATTCTATCGGGGAGCCGCGATCATCGTATGAGATTGGGGACTTCGACTGTTTCCACCCGGATCCGCCAATCGGCGAATGAAGCGGACGGTTCCAACACTCCGAACGTCGCAAACCGAAAGTCGTTGCCCTCCCCATAGACACTGTCGGGCGTCACATTCAAGGTCCATACAGATCCCTCGACCAACGCCCGACTCGCCCCGGTCTCCAGCTTGCCCCCCAATTCAACCACCGTCGCCCCGTCCATTCCTTTGCTGGTGGATTCCTGCCAGTGACGAAAGATCCCTCGGCTCGCCACCAAACGGCGCATCATCGGATTGGCCAATCCCGAGTGCTGGTGCGCCCGAATCACCGCCCGAACTTTCTGTGGGCCTCCCGAAGCCTGCTTCAAGAGGAATTCAACCGCCGGGCGCCCGTAGACGAACGCGCGATCCGGATTGATCGCAAAACCCGGTTCATCGCCATAGACCGTGAAGTCATTCCACATGAACCCAATCGTACTGGGGGTCGTAGGGGCTGTGGGAATAAAATCCCGGAAGGCCCGCTTGGAATCCGCCAGCGATCCACCATCCGTTTTCAGCCAGTCGGGGTGCGCCTTCAAAAAACTCTCCTGCCCCAAGGCGCCCAATAATTGGAAGCGATTCGTGCCGCCCGCCGATAACAACGACTGCGGCGAATACCCCGGTTCCATGCCGCCATGGCAGAGCTGAACGAAGTCTGTCCCGTTACCAAGATAGATCACCACGGGCAAAAAATCATAGGCTCGAAGAATTCGAACCGGATTGAACGTGCGCCCATACTTAGCCCGGCCCTCCGCCAGGAACCCATAACGCGACACCAAACTCACGTCTTCATGATTACCTCGACCCAAATGCACCCGGGTCGGATTGGCATTCTTCAGCCGCATCAAGGTGTATAAAACTTCGATCCCATACAGCCCGCGATCGGTGTAATCCCCCAGGAATATCACATGCAGTGCCGGGTCCACGATCCGAAAGCCTTCGAGCCACTTCTGGTCGTTCCATCGATCAATCACCGCGAGCAACGATCGGACATCTCCGTGGAGATCGCCCTGCAGAATGACTCGCGATCCTGCCGGCAGCACCAACTTTTGCGCGAACGGCTCAAATGGGATCTCTGGCGGGAGAAACCAACCTTTACTCACATCAAAGAAGGTTTCGCGTTTGGGCCCGATTCCCACCCAATTCGCAGTCGCAGACATCGGCCCGTTCGTGGCAACCGCATAAAACTGCTGCAAATTCGCATCCAACTCCCCAAAACTTGCCAGCGGCAACAACTCTTTCGGCGGAAGTCGTCCACCTAGAGTTCTATTGGGTGGCAATTTGGCACACGCGGCCCGCCACTCGGTATAGGTTGGCTCTGCCCCCAATCCACAGCTCAACGAAAAGCCAACGAGCCAAAGGAGTAGCCATCGAAACCGGGATAGAAGCTGGGCGCAGAATCGCATCGCCATCACCGTGCCACACCGAATGGCCGATGACCAGCTCGTCGAATCCAGCAATTCTCACGGTGAAGTCGAACCGTTTAAGGGCGGAACTCCGAACGTCCCACAGCCGGCAATTCAACCGCGGGCAACCCTCTGGCCGGCATTACTTGGCGGCTGCAAGATCAAAACACACCATTTCTCGATCATTCCGCAGGTAAACCCGTCGATTCGCAAATGCCGGATGACTCCAGACAACGGGTCGGCCCGGATCGTGATTGATCGCGTCAATCACGTGCGATCGACCCACTTCCTCGTATCCCTTGGGAGACAAGCGCGCGATGATCAAGTCCCCTTTTTCGTTGAGTAGAAAGAATCGCGATCCGTTCTTGATCACAAAGCAATTCCCCCAACGTTCCGCTTTGCCACCCGTCGGTTCGAAGGTTTCCCACAGCCGCTCTCCCGCGTCCAAACGGACACAGCGAAACTGCCCATAGCTGCACGGCCCGTAGGCATGACCGTCTTCGACCCAGGGCGTCGCCATGGTTGAGTTCAAGTGCGCCGTGTCTCGTTCGCTTTGTTTGGCGGTCTTCCATGCCACCACCGGAACGTCACGGCGGCCCTCAAATCGCAACCGCATTGACCCATTGTAAAAGCAGGTCAGAAAGAGCCCATCCTCCAAAAGTCTCGGGGTCGCAATCGCCATTCCATAGTTCAGTTTCCAGGGTTCCGTCCACAACACCCGCCCCGTTTCCGGATCCAACCCGTTGACCGCTTCCGCATGCCACACGATCAACTGCCGACGCCCGCCCAACTCGTAGATCATCGGCGGACAATACCCTGGCTCTTTCGCTGACAAGGCTTTCCACAATTCACGCCCTGTGTCTTTATCAAAGGCCACCACCACACTTCCCTCCCCGCCCACCACACAGATCAACCGGTTGCCGTCGAGCAACGGATGGGCCGAAACACCCCACGTCGGAACCTTGAAACCATAGTCAGCAACCAAATCACGAGCCCAGATCACTCGCCCATCCGATGACTCCTGACTGGCGAGATGTCCCATCGTACCCAAGGAATAGACTCGTCCCTCGGAAACCACCGGCGTGGTTCGAGGTCCCGCAGTATAACTGACCGTATAGGGCGCATCGTACTGCCGAGCCCAGACGATTTTGCCGGTCCGCGCATCCAGGCATAGTACCCGCTCAGCTCCCGGAATCGTCGAAGCGTCGAAGGCGCTCTTGGGGCGGGCGGTTCCTTCGGGGACAATTCGATCCATGACATAGACGCGGTCTTTGACCACCGCCGGGCCCGAGTATCCCGCCCCCAAGTCGGTCCGCCAAACACGCGTCGGGCCACCTTGCGGGAACGTCTCGATGATTCCAGATTCGCGCCAATGCCCATCCCGTGTAGGTCCCAACCATTGCGGCCAATCGTCGGCGCAGACAAATAATTCATGCCCGAGCCAACTCAAACCGAACCAGACCAGCTTAAACCAAAGGGGGTAACGTTTGCCCATAGAGCATCCTCGTCACAAACGAATCAAAACTTCGAACAAAAAGGGCGCCGACGAATCGGCGCCCAAAACAACTATAGGAATAAAGGAGCGAAGACTTATGACCGTGTCAAACCGTCACTTCTTCTCCGGAGAGCCCTTCTTCTTCGTGTCGGCTTCCTTTTGCAGCTTTTCCAGGTCGCCTGCCTTGATCACTTCGATCTTCTCCCCCTTCTTCAATCCCTCGGCGCTCGGCACCTTGATGATGTCGCTCGTCACCACGGGTTGGCCTCCCGCTGCATTCGGAGGGGTCGGTGTCGGCGGAGGCGCCGAAGGCGTCGGGCGGGCACGAAAATCCACCAGCTCAACATCAAAATTCAGAACACTGTGACCTGGAATCGACGGATTCCCCCGCTCGCCATATGCCAACTCTGACGGAATCGTCAGCTGCCATTTTGCTCCCTTTTTCATCATCAACAGAGCCTCAGTCCAACCTTTGATGACGCCCGTCACGGGAAACTCTGCGGGCTTGTTCCGCTTGAAAGAACTGTCGAATTCGGTTCCGTTCACCAAGGTACCGCGGTAGTGAACGGTGGCAATGTCATTGGTCGTGGGTTGACCACCTTCTCCAGCATTCATGACCTTATATTGGAGACCGCTGGCGGTAACCTTAACCCCCTCCTTGGCCTTGTTTTCGGCAAGATACTTGGCGCCCTCTTCTTTGCGTCGAGTGTCCCCGATTTCCTTCTGAGCCTTCTGCCAATTCATCATCGTGGTTCGCATCTCTGCCTCGTCGATCAGCGGTGGCTTGCCCTCGATAGCTCCTTTGATGGCCTTGACGATCTCATCAATGTTCGGATCGAAGTCTTGGCGTTTGATGTAATTGCCCATGTTCAACCCAAGCGCATAACTCACCTTGTCTCGTTCGTTCTTGAACGCGGATGGTTTGGCGTCGAGGACGGGCTGGGCGGCGGGTTGGGCGGCCGGCTTGACTTGGCCAAGAGCCACGCTCAGACAGCTCGCCATGATTACTGCGAAAGATACCTTTTTCATGTGTTGATCATTGAACCAGGCGCTTTTGCAACATTGCCAGAAAGCGACCAGGAACAAGATGCATTTAACAGTGAATCGGACAGAAGTCTAGGCCTGCGAATGCAATGACTTGCAAAGCATCGCCAAGGCCTTGGCGCGGTGGCTGATCCGATTCTTCTCAGCCTCACCCAACGCCGCCATGGTCCGATCAAGGCCGGATGGGACAAAGTGTGGGTCGTATCCAAAGCCACCCGTCCCCCCGGCATTTGCAGCGATTGCTCCGTCGCAAGTCCCTTCAAAAAAGATGGTTTGCGACGCCAGAAAAGTCTCCAAACCCACGCCCAGAGCTCCTCCATCTGGGGCGCCGCATGGGGTCAACGCCAAGACGCACCGAAACCGCGCTGCCCGGGTCGCTTTGGGGATCGCTTCCATCAATCGGAGGAGTTTGGCGTTGTTTTCACGATCCGACGAATTTCCTGGCCTCCCATCATCCAACGCGGCAAACCGGGCCGACTGAACACCCGGTGCCCCCGCCAAAGCCACAACTTCAAGCCCAGAATCATCCGCCAACACGGAAGTGTCCTGAGTGGGGACACATCGATTTTGGCAAAGCCAGAGCGCCAGCGCGACCGACTTGATCAGCGCGTTGCCCCGGAAGGAATCAGCGGTTTCGTCAGGTTTGGGCGCTCCGGCGAATTCACCCATAGATCGCACACAGTATTCCGGTCCTAGGATGGCTCGAACCTCCGAAAGCTTGTGGGCATTGGCTGTGGCAAGGACGAACGTGCGCATGGCGACTCCAACCTGGGGTAATTCGATAAAATTTCAAAAGCATTTGCCATTGAACTCCACGAACTTCCCGCCAAGCCTCGACCCCATAGTTTTAAGCGCATGCCCCCCACCCCATCTAGCCCAATCGTCGCCAAGAAAGAAAACCTTTGGATCAACCTCATCTGCAACGCCATCTTGCCCGGGTTCCTGCTGGAGAGATTGAGTAAAGAGGCCATGTTAGGGCCAGTTTGGGGCTTGGTGGTCGCGCTGACTCTCCCAATTGGTTACGGCATCTACGACCTCATTTCCCGACGCAAATGGAACATGCTCTCCATCCTTGGATTCGTCAGCATCCTCACGACGGGCGCCTTGGGACTGATGAAGACCAACGCGTTTTGGTTTGCTGTGAAAGAGGCGGCTTTCCCGCTGATCATCGGATTGGCCATCCCTGTCACCCTCAAGACCCGCCAACCACTAGTCCGAACCATGCTCTACAACGATCAAGTCATCGATACGACCAAAGTTCAGCACGCATTGGATGCCCGGGGAAATGCAATTGCGTTTGAACGACTTCTCTCTAAGGCCTCCTGGATGCTGGCCGCGGCCTTTGGAATGAGTGCCATCCTCAATTTCGGCTTGGCTCGCTGGCTCCTTACCGCGGAACCAGCGACCCCCGAATTTAATGCTCAGCTGGGGAAGATGAACTGGCTTTCGTGGCCGGTAATCGTTCTGCCGATGATGGCGATGATGGTTTACGCCCTTTTTGATCTTTTGAAGGGGGTGGAGCGCCTGACGGGGTTGAAGGCCGAGGAGGTTTTTCATCAACCGCCCCCGAAAAACCAAAACGCTTGAGGAACTCCTCCATGGGCGCGCGGATTCGAATCACCCGCTGCGTGAATGGATCTTTGTAGCTCAGTCCCACCGCACGGAGTGCCAGCATGCCGTCCGGCTCCGGCCGTCCATACAAAGCATCACCAACCACCGGGTACCCCGAAGCCAGGAGGTGCAACCGAATTTGGTGGGTTCGACCCGTTCTAGGCGCCGCTTCAATCAATGCGCGGCCTTCAGACTGGGCCAGCACCTTGAATTCCGTAAACGCATCTTTTCCCAATCGGCGATCGACATGGTGTTTCCCATGTTGCGTCGGATGCGGCGCCAACGGTTCGTCACAAGCCCACTCCGTTCGAGTCGGAGCCCCTTCAACGACCGCCACATACCGCTTGGTCACACCTCGATCCGAAAACAATTTCGAATACGGCCCCACCCCTCCAGCACTCTTAACCCCTAACAAGATGCCCGTCGTCGGGAGATCCAATCGATGCACAAACCGCAAGAATTTCAAGTTGCGACAACGTGCCCAAAACCAACCCCGCTGAATGCCTTCGCGCACCCCCAACTGCAATTGCTGGAGGGTCGGCGCATCGTCCCCAGCCTCCACCACCCAGCCAGGTGGCTTATCGATGGCCAGAACTGACCGGTCTTCATAAAGAATCGCAACGCACTCCCCACCCGGGAGTTCAATGTAATCCGTTTTTGCCACGATGAATCAGGGACGAATTAGCGGGCCGCCGAAGTTTGTGCAGTCACAGGCTCAGGATGCAGCGAACTGCCAACCGCATTAGACGCCGTCTGCACCAAGAAGTGCGGCAGCACCCCCGCATACAGCATGCCCGCAATGCAAATGGCAAGTGCCACTTTGGTGGTGATACCGAATCTCAGGACACTCTTGTCAGGATTTGTGCCGCCCCAGTAAATGGCGCGAATGATCCCCAAGTAGTAGTAAATCGACAGCACCACACCCACCACCGCCACCGCCACCAGCAAGTAATAGCTGGAATCCAACGTGCCAGCCGCCATGACAGATCGAAGCAACAGAAACTTACCAAAGAATCCAGCTAATGGTGGCACCCCCGCCAACGACACCATCGACAGTGTCAATGCCAACGCCAAATAAGGCGATCGGTGGCCCAACCCATGAAGGACTGAAATATCTTCCGATTCGGTTTCGCGCAATACCACCGCGATTACCAGGAACGCAGCCAATACTGTAAAAAGGTACCCCGTGAGATAGTACAACGTAGCAGTCAACCCCTCGTGTGGTGCTGCGGCGACTCCGAGCAACAGAAAACCCGCATTGGCAATCGAACTATAACCCATGAGGCGTTTGATATTCCGTTGGGGAATGGCGCACAATGCCCCATACAAGATGGTGATCGCTGCCACCACGATCAATAATTTAGTGGCATGTGAAGTAAGCATTGGGACCGCACCAAACAAGACGCGCATCAACAAGACGATGCCTGCTGCCTTCGAACCGACAGCCAAGAAAGCCGTCGCGGGTGCCGGAGACCCCTGGTACACGTCGGGGGCCCAAATCTGAAAGGGGACTGCCGCGATCTTAAATCCAAGCCCAACCGTCACCAGCAACAGCCCAACCAAAAACACCGGGTTCGCCGCCAGTGTCTTTTGCAGGGCTCGGACCTCTTCGAAATTAGTGGTCCCGGCAGAGCCAAATACCAGCGCGATCCCGAACACCATGAACGCCGAAGCGAGGGCTCCAATGATCAGATACTTGACCCCGGCTTCCAAGGACGCCATCCGGTTTCTCTGGAAACTATTCAGCACGACAAACGTAATCGTGATCAGCTCCAACGAGACGAACATCATCACAAAATCATTCGAGGAGGCCGCGAACAACATCCCCAGCAAGGCGAAGAGCGTCAGCGAATAGAATTCCGAAATCCCCGCGGTAAACCGGCTGGAGTATTCGACACTCATCAATAATACAATCGCAGCCGCCAGTAGAAAGAACTGCTTAAAATAAACCGCCAATCCGTCTTGGATGAACATGCCGAACTTGGACCCCCCGATCGGAAAAACCGACACGTGGACCGGATCGATCAATAGCCCTCGGAATCCATACAGAAAAATGGCAACCAATCCGGCAGCAGCAGCATACCCGAGTTTGTTTCGTGCCTCTGAGGGCAACCAAAGGTCCGCGAGCAAAACGCCAAGCCCCAGGAGCACGACGGCAATCTCAGACTGAAAGAGGGAAAGGTTCATCGATCAAACAGGAAGGTCATTTGGGTTCGGTCGCCGGAGCTACGGCGGTCGTGGGCACTCGGTTCGTCGCAAGTTTCACCAATTCCTCCGCATCCGGGCGGATTCGCTCAGTAAGAATTCCCGGGGCGAAACCAAACAGCAACAGGCTCGCTAACAACACCACATACGGCAAACGCCGCCAACCCCGCCAAATTCCTCCTCCCAGAGCTGAATTCAGGACCCAAGTCAGCCAGGTAACGACTTGTGCACCCAAGCCGATATTGGGAAGCGGCTCCGGTAAGGGCTCGGAGTGAGGGAATTCCCTCAACGCCGCAAACTCCGGATTCAATTCGCCATGCAACATCTCTCGGATGGCACGGAGCATGTACACTCCCCCAATCACCAAACCACCCCACGCAGCCGCCATCACAAACCAGGGAAATTGCTTCCAAGCGCCAAACATCACCGTCACCTCACCGGCAAAATTGGCAAAACCCGGCACACCGCACCCCGCCATCAATGCCGCGATTAAAACCGTTCCAAAAAACGGAACCCGGGCCAGGACGCCGCCAAACCGGTTAAGTTCCAACGTGCCGGCATGGCGGTGAAACCATCCAGACACCGCAAAACTTAACGCCGCCAACAACGCGTGCGACACCATGACGAGCACCGTTCCCGTAACACCAATCACTGAGACACTCGCGATTCCCAGAAAACAGAAACCCATATGTGCCAAGCTGGAATTACCCAGAAGCAGATTCAAGTTGCGCTGACGCATTGCCACAAAACCACAATACAGAAGGTTTCCAAGCCCAAGGACCAGAAGCACCGGCATCCACTTGGCAACGCCTTCCGGCATTATTGGCAACGCCACACGCAGCAGAGCTAGCAGACCAGCCTTCTTGAGTATGCCCGCATGCATCATCGCCGTCGCCGTCGGTGCACTCGCATACCCCAGCGGAGCCCAACTATGAAAGGGCCACAACCCAACCAGTGTCCCAAAGCCAAACAACAAACAGGGGAAAGCCACCGCCTGAATTCCTGATGGCAAGGGCGCCGTGGCGATCAGTGCACGCAATTTCACCACGTCCAGGGTCTGCGTCTGCGCATAGACCAAAATCAACCCAACCAGCGCAATCATCGCTCCCAAAGTCAGGTAGATCGTGATCTTAAATGCAGCGTAGTTTTTCTCCGGACCACGCCCCCAGAGCCCGATCATGAGAAACGTCGGCACCAGCGCCAGTTCGTTGAAAAAGTAGAAGAAAAACAGATCGAGCGAGGCAAATGCACCCAGCGCCCCACCTATGATCAGCAGCAACAAGAAGTAATAGAGTGTTGGCTGCCGTTCAATGTCCCAGGATACCCCGACAGCCGCAAATCCCACCAGTGCCGCTGCCAAAATCAGACCAATATTTAATCCATCGGCGCCAACATGGTATGAGAGAGAAAACACGGCGTGGTTCAGCCACGGTACCTGATGGTCAAATTGCAGCCCCCCACCCGGTTGAAATAGAAAGAACAACCGAGTTGCCAGGGCTGCCGTGACCGCCGTCCCAGCAATGGCCACTAGACGGAGAACAAAGCGGTAGTTCCCAGGAATCAGCAGCACAACCAGCGCCGTGATCAGCGGGGTCAGAACAATGGAAGTCAGCGGTGACATGAGCTATTGAAGAGCAATGAAAGCCAGGAACGCGACGCCAGCCGCGAATAGAAAAGCGTAAGTCTGTAAATTGCCGGTCTGAACCAACCTCAGCGCACGACCAACAATTTCGATGGTGCCATGAATGCCTCGCACCCCGAGGCCATCAATGATCCAACGATCGAACCAGGCCATGATGCAGGCAACAGTGTCGTGAATCGGAATGAACACCGAATCGTAAATCTCGTCGAAGTAGAACTTCTTGCGCATCGCCCGCGACAGGTTCGTAAACAGGCCGGGCAGCGGATCCCGTGCCTGATTCCAGTAGAGCGCCCACGCTGCGCTACCGCCCAGCAGAACACCGAACAACCCCAAGAAGGCCGCCAAGGCATTGTGGTTGAACGGGGCGAACAACGCATGATCGATTCCGCCCAAGATCATCGTCAACATCGGGCCGATCCCCTCCTGCGCCACAACCCGACCCACTCCCTCATGGCTGCGCACGCCAAAGTGGCCTGCAATGAATTCTCCAACCGGAAACCATCCCGCCACCACACTCGGCACCGCCAGGAACATTAAGGGAATCGTCATGCTGCGAGGCGATTCATGCGCGTGTTCCGCCGATTCCGTTCGGGTCGTACCGAAGAATGCAACCAATACCAACCGACACATATAGAACGTGGTCAGGCAAGCCACCAGAACCGCCAGTCCGCAAAGAATCGGATTGGCTTCTAACGCGGTCGCCAAAATCTCGTCTTTCGAATAAAATCCGCTGAAGGGCGGCAACCCCGCGAGCGCGGCGGTCCCGATGGCAAAGGTCCAAAAAGTCACAGGCATCTTTTTCCAGAGCCCACCCATCCTCCAGATGTCCTGCTCATGATGGCAGGCATGAATCACGGACCCCGCTCCAAGAAATAACATCGCCTTGAAGAAAGCGTGCGTAAACAGGTGGAACATCGAAGCGCTGGGATTACCAGTACTTGCCCCCAGCCCAACCGCCATCACCATGTACCCCAATTGCGACAGCGTCGAATACGCCAGGATCCGTTTGATATCATTCTGCTGGACGGCTGTCAGCGCCGCCAGCAACGCCGTGATACCGCCGATCCAGGCCACCACGGTCGCCGCTGACAAGTCGCCGAGGAACGATAATGCCGGCGGCCACCCCGCCGGAACCGTGTAAATGAAGAATACCCGACAAAGCATATACACACCCGCAGCCACCATGGTTGCCGCGTGAATCAACGCGGACACCGGCGTGGGGCCTTCCATGGCGTCGGGCAGCCACACATGCAGTGGAAACTGCGCGCTTTTGCCCATCGCACCCATGAAAACCAGCAACCCGGCAAGACCAGCCCAGACTCCCATCGCCGCCGGATTCTTGATCAAACTGGCTTGGATCTCTTGGAAATTCACGGATCCAACCGCAGACCACACCATGAGGATTCCCAGGATGAATCCGAAGTCACCCAGACGATTGGAGAGAAACGCCTTCTTCGCTGCATCGCCGGCGGCCGGTCGTTCGAACCAAAAACCGATCAGCAAATAACTGGAAACACCGACCAATTCCCAGAACACGAACATCATCACGAAGTTGTTCGCCAACACGATCCCTAGCATCGAAAACACAAACAACCCCAGTGTGCAGAAGAAGCGAGAATAGCTCGCGTCATCGTGCATATAACTCGTGGAGAAAATCATCACCAACGAGGCCACTCCGGTCACCACCAGCAACATCAGTGTTGACAACGCATCGAGATGCAACCCGATATCCACCTTCAAGTCGCCGATGTGGAGAAACTGAAAGGGTGTACACTCCGCACTGGCAGCGCCGAACACCGCGAACAGCGTCACACTCAGGATAAATGACAGGATAACCGTGCCCAGCGTGAAGACCGTGGTAAGCACCCGGTCGCGCCGGGTAATAAACCACGCCATCACACTGCCGAGCAACGGCAGAAATAGTACCAGCCAGGCAAGGTCTTGAATCTTAGATCCTGACTGGACGGCGTGTTGGACAGCGTCGTGTTCCATGAAAATCAAATAGGCTCGTTCAAAATTTCAAGCTGCTGAGGTCTTCGACATGGGCAGTTTGTCGCTTTCGATAAATCGCCACAATCAATGCCAGGCCGACGGCTACTTCGGCTGCCGCCACCGTGATGATAAAAAACACCATCACCTGACCGTTGAGCTGGTTGTTGAAGTGAGAGAATGCGACCAACGCAAGGTTCGCCGCATTGAGCATCAGTTCCAGGCTCATGTACACCACCAGCAGATTGCGGCGGGCCAGAACTCCGAGAAGTCCCAGGCAAAATAGCAATCCGCTAACGACGAGATAATGTTGAAGAGTCGGGGTGATCATGGCTGTGCCTCAAAAACGTCATGCCCAGTGGATGGTTGGATATAACCACTCATTTCATTTCCTTTTTGCTGAGGAGGATCACGCCCACCATGGCAACCAACAACAACACCGAGAGGATTTCGAACGGGAGAAGGTATTCCGTAAACAGGAGTCGACCGAGCGGTTTGGTGGACCCTTCAGCCCGCTGTCCCGCAGCAGAAGCGAGGGGTGTCGCTTGGACCAAGGCTCGCACCAGCAATCCAGCGATCGCCAACACCGCCACGCCTCCGATGCCCAAGGCGGCCTTGTTCAACCGACGGCGCTCTTCCTCTTTGATGTCCAGGAGCATGATCACAAAGAGGAACAACACCATCACCGCACCGGCATAAACCAGCACTTGAACCGCCGCCAGGAAGAACGCCTGCAACAGCACGAACAACCCGGCCATGGAGATGATCGTCAGCACCAAAAACATTGCGCTCGTCACAGGATTCCGACTGAACGGATTGGCAACACACAGGAAGCCAAACAGCAGCGTGAAGCCAGCCAAAGCGTAAAACAACAGGTCAGGAAGAGTAGGCATGGGTGCTTAGTGGGTCTTGACCGGAAATACTTCCTGGTGCTGGGCGGATTCCAGTTTGTGTTTCCATTTCTGAATGCCCGCGTGGGTGCCGCCCAAGCTCAGCAGTTTCTCCTTGTTGTAAATCATCTCTTCCCGGCTGGTGCCGGTCAGCGAATAGTCTTTCTGAAGGAAAATAGCTTCCTCCGGACAAACTTCCTGGCACATGCCGCAAAAAATGCACCGCAGCATGTTGATCTCAAATTCTCGGGGCATTTTTTCCGCATTGGCACGATCCGACGGAATCCCCTCAGGACCCGGAGGGGTAATCTTGATGGCCTTCGGCGGACAGATGAATTCACACAATTGGCAGCTCACGCACTTGGTGTGCCCCTCCTGATCACGAACCAAGTAGGGTGCTCCGCGATAACCCTCGGCCACAGTCCAAGGCACTTCCGGATAATAGCCTTGGGACAGGTCAGTCGCGGTATTATGCCCTTTGGCCGAACGCAGAAAATGTCGTGCGGTCACCTTAAGCCCGCTCAAAATCGCCGGGAGATAGGATCTCTCGTAAAACGTCAGCGGGGTACGATCAACAACCTTGGTACTCATGCGCGCTTCTTTATTTGTGGGTCAAGGCAATCAGGCCCGCAGTGATTATGATGTTTACCAAGGCCAGTGGGATAAATCGGCGCCAACCCAGATTCATCAATTGGTCATACCGAAATCGTGGCAACATCCAACGAACCCAGATGAACAGAACCATAAAGAATCCGAGTTTCGCCAGGAACCAGACAATGTGGCTCAAGCCAACCAGCAGCGAACTCGCGGGTGCGCCACCCCAAATCGGAGTCCAACCACCCAAGAAAAGCGTTACCATCATCGCCGAAGCCCCGATCATCGCCGCGTATTCGCCAAGGAAGAATAACGCAAACTTCATCGAGCTATATTCGGTGTGGTAACCGCCGACTAATTCAGTCTCCGACTCCGGTAGGTCAAACGGCAAACGATTGGTTTCAGCGAAGGCAGATACCAGAAAAATGAAAAAGGCCAGTGGTTGCTTGAAGATCAACCATTCATGAATGCCGCCGCTCTGGTAGGCCACCACTTTCGAAAGATTCAAATCGCCAACCACCAAGAAGACCGAAACCACACTCATTCCCATGGCGATTTCATACGAAATCATTTGAGCACTCGACCGGATGCCTCCCAGGAACGGGTACTTGGAGTTGGAGGCGTATCCAGCCAGCACAATTCCGTAGACCCCCAATGACACAATTCCAAATGTATACAAGATGCCGACATTCAAGTCGGCAATGACCATCGGATTATTGGCATTGCCCAGGGTGGATCCAAACGGGATCACCGCCAAGGTCATCAACGCCGGCACGCAAGAAATCGCTGGAGCAATCCAGAAGTAGATCTTTCGGACGTACGATGGTGTGAAGTCTTCCTTCAGAATAAACTTTAACCCGTCCGCCATTGGCTGGAATATACCCAGCTTGGTCAGGAACGGCCCAACCACAGGCAGATAGTGAACAAAAAACGGGGCGGCGCGGTTCGGACCCACACGATCCTGGATCCAGGCAGACACTTTGCGCTCAACCAATACGGCGTAGGCCACACCGGTCATCGCCACCGCGAAAACCAGCACGATCTTCACCGCACTGAACAGCATGAACTGAACCGTCGGATCAAGATAACGAATGAAATCCATCGATGTCCTTTGTCCTCAAAATCAAATCGCTACGGTCACACCCGTGTCTCCCAGTTTACCCCATTCCAATCCAGCCAACGCCGGAACGTCTTTCGCCATCTGGTTGAACAGTCCCTCGATGGTCGTGAACCCTGTCGAGCCTGTCACCTTTTCCACCAACTCGTGAAGCACTTCCCATTCGGGTCGTGCATCGCCGGGCGCTTCCGCCGCCTTTTCAAACCGCTGCACCCGCCCTTTCACATTGATGAAGGTCCCACGCTTCTCTGCGGCCGCACATCCCGGCAAAACAAAGGCGGCTCTGGCCGTCGTCGCATTCGGCAGAATATCACTCGCAATCAAGGTCTCCAGTTTGCCTAGCAAATCCGCGCCAATACCCTGTTGAGTGACGTCTTCCCCAAAAACAACCAAGTGCCGGATGGATCCGTTTCGAATGCCGTCTGCGATCCAGGCCAGTTGGATGCCCAATTCAGTAAACGTGATCCCCGTCAGACGTGCCCCCTGTGAATTCGGGTTTCGGTCGTCGCAAACTAGTAGCCGATCGGCATTCCCCGCACGGGGCACCGAATCCGTGACCGCGCCAAGTCGGGTCGCCAATCGCTTCAGCAGATAAAGTTCTTCGGTTGTTTGGCGCGCGCTGGCAATGATGGCCGTGCTGCCAGGTGTCGCAGAAGCCAGCCGTTCGGAAATCTCCTTTATGGCTGTGGCCCAGGTCGTCCGCTGACCGCGACTTTGGACTTCCGTCAGTCGATCCTTGCGGCCAACCCACTTGTAGTTCAGCCGACCCGCATCGCACATCCAGGGGCCATTCACCGCATTATTCTCACGCGGTTCATACCGATGAATCACTCCCTCGCGACTCCCAATCGTGATGTTGCATCCCGTCCCACAGCTCGTGCAGAGGCTCTTGGTCTCTTTCAGAAACCACACCCGCATTTTAAATCGAAAATCCTTGGATGTCAGCGCACCGACGGGGCACAGATCCACCGTGTTCAAAGTGTAATTATTGTCGAAAGCCCGACCGGGAAACGCCGAGATCGTGTTGTACGATCCACGATTGATAATACCCAGGGCATCGTCTCCCGCGATGTCCTTCGTGAACCGAATGCATCGCGTACACAACACGCAACGCTCGTCATCGAGCACAATACGCGGCCCCAGATCTACCGCTTTCGGTTTATGAACTTTCTCTTCAACAAATCGACTCGCCGACTGGCCATGCTGGACCGAATATTCCTGAAGTTTGCACTCTCCCGCCTGATCGCAAATCGGGCAGTCCAACGGATGGTTGATCAAGAGAGATTCAAGGACCGCCTCGCGCATTTGCTTGGTTGCCGGCGAATTGGGGTACAATTCCATCCCTGGTGAAATCGGTGTTGCACAGGCAATCGCGCCGCGAGGTGTCTGCGGCTCGTAGGGCAACACCGATCGAGCGATCTTGGGCGAGCCGTCCTCATTCAGGACCGGCTTGCGATCCGGCCCAATCATGGGCGTCCCAAATTCAACCAAGCACATGCGGCAGTTACCCGCCACTGGAAGCTTCGGATGGTAGCAATAGTGTGGCACTTCCTGGCCGGCCATGTGGCAAGCCTGGAGCATCGTGGTCGGCTCCAGTTTGCCCTGCCAGTTCGGCATCATCTTCGGCACGTCGATTTCGCGGCCGTCCACCTTGATCCGGATCTTTTCAACCGGGGGAGGTACAGCAGGCGCTGGAGCTGGAGTCGTCGTCGCGGGGTTGGACATGGTCTGGAAGGAATCAGTGCTGGTTCGGACTCGCGGCTATCTTCAGGTCGCGAGCGGGACCAGCCCCCTTCGAACGGGCCGCCTCGTCGGCAGCACCTCTCGCTTCGAATTCTTCCCGGAACTTTTTCACAAAACTCAAGACTGGCCAAGATGCCGCTTCGCCAAAGGCGCAGATGGTCCGGCCTTGAATGTTCTGGGCGATGTGTTGCAGGTAGTCCGCATCCGCCTTTCGACCTTCTCCATGGGAAAGCCGGTGCAAACCTTTCGCCAGCCACAAGGCGCCTTCACGGCATGGGGTACATTGGCCGCAGCTTTCGTGGGCATAGAACTCGGATAAGTTCGCCAGGCAATCGACCATGCTCCGAGAATCATCCATCACAATGATGGCACTGGACCCTGACATCGTTCCAGCCCCCTGCAAGGAATCGAAATCATATGGCAGGTCCAACAATGGCACATCCACTTTGGTCATCTGACCGTCCGCAGCCTTGCGGTTGAGTTTAAACACTTCACCAGCCTTCAGGACTTTCGACGAGGAACCTCCCGGAATGATCGCCTTTAGGGAACGACCCGCCTTAAGGCCTTGTCCAAAGTTTTCGTGATAAATCAATTCTCCCAGCGTCACTCGACCGACTTGAATTTCGTAATATCCGGGGCGCTTCACATCGCCACTCAGGCTGACAATTCTCGTGCCCGTGTTATTGGGGGTCCCTAACTTGGCATACTCGCCAGCGCCCATGGTTACGATATGCTTCACATGGCAAAGGGTCTCCACGTTGTTCACAATGGTCGGACACATGTACAAACCCAAAATCGCCGGGAAATAGGGCGGTTTGATGCGGGGATAGGCCCGCTTGCCTTCCAGAGATTCAATCAAACCCGTCTCTTCACCACATATGTAGGCTCCCGCACCTCGGTGAACATAAATCTCAACGTCTCGACCCGACCCCAAAATGTTCTTGCCCAGAAACCCTTTGGCTCGCGCCTCTGCCAAGGCTTGATTCAGCAATCGAGCTCCCTGGGGCATTTCGCCGCGAATGTAGATGTAGGCCAGCTTGACGTCATTCGCCCAACACGAAATCACCATGCCCTCAATCAATTGATGCGGGTCTTTGTGAATGATTTGCCGATCCTTGAACGTGCCCGGTTCGGATTCATCCGCGTTGCAAATCAAATAAATCGGCTTGCCGCTGCGGCGATCCACAAAACTCCACTTAAGACCGGCACTAAAGCCAGCTCCCCCACGGCCCCGAAGTCCGGATGCCTTGACGTCTTCACGAACAACTTCCTGAGGCGACAGCTGCTTGCCATCCGGGAGATCGCGCGGCGGCGTCGCCAAGGCTTGGCGCAAGGCCTCGTAACCCCCGTGACGCAAATAACACTCGATATCCGGGGTGTAGCCCGGTTGATCGAT
The DNA here is from genome assembly GCA_005793375.1 of Verrucomicrobiales bacterium. Lineage (GTDB taxonomy): Bacteria > Verrucomicrobiota > Verrucomicrobiia > Limisphaerales > UBA9464 > SXSK01. The sequence continues at coordinate 18,398 of SXSK01000379.1, forward strand.
ATGCTTCAAAATCAATTTGTATTGTTCCGGCATGGCAGGGCTTGACTCAGGCAATTTGATTCTTAGGGTTCACGTGCTGACCGCACTGCCCGATGGTGTAACGGTAGCACAGCAGTCTCTGAATCTGCTTGTCATGGTTCAAATCCATGTCGGGCAGCCACTTTTTGAAGTTCCAAACCGGTTCTAGCAACCCTCGGCAGTCTCGAATCCTGGTTCGTTCCCTGGTTTCACGTGTTGTTACAGACCTGTTCGTTGGCCAACCTCGCGTTTTTCCACAAGTGATCGAGTGCCTCATCGGCTGAATCGATAACTCCAACAGCGAGTTGTGTTTTAATCGACGGTTCATACCGGAGCGGGTTGGTAGGTGAAGCCGCGGCCCCAGGCGACAAACTTGGATTCGAAGAACTTCCACGAGACCACCGCCAATGCCAAACTCACCACCAGGGCGGCCCCTGTCGTCATTAACGTCCCAATCGTCGTGATCCTTGGCGGTTGAGCCCACAACAGGTCGTGAAACAGCCACGAAACCGGTTGGTGAAAGAGATACAGGCCGTAAGAAACCATCCCCAATCGCTGTAGCAGATGGGAAGAGGTTATCGCGCGAACCCAATTCTGTTCGTTGAACAGGGCGAGCAGAATAAAAGCGAGATAACCCACGGCAAGGGTCAGAAATCCGATCAAATGCGCCCCAGCATAAATGAAGGCGCTCTGCTTGGATGCCCTGAGAACACCGATGATCAGAACGCAGATTCCGAGTAGACCCAAAAGAAACCATTGGTTTCGACGAATCCACTGAACGATCGACGGAACGCGAACACACCACGCACCCAGCGCGCCCAAACAAAGAGCATCCCAGCGACAGGGCAGCAAAAAATATCCCGCCACTCCAGGCTTCGGCATGAAGTAGAAGAAGAACAAACGAATCGCCGTCGCCGACAGCGCCACCAAAATCAGATAACCCGGAAGTCGAGACGGTGATACCCAACGCACAAATAAGGGAAACAGGAGGTAGAACTGTTCTTCGACAGCCAAGGACCAAGTTGCCCCCAGGAACGGCGAACCTTCGATTCCAGGTCGCGACTGGAGAATGTTCTGACAGTAAAGCAGATACGACCAAAACGGAGTCCCTTCCGCAAAGGTGTTGGGAGCCAGTCGCGGCAATCCGAATTGGACTAGCACCCAGTACAAAACCAACCACGCGTAATAGATCGGAAAGATCCGGCAAGCCCGGCGCAGATAAAACGCTTTGAAATAATTGGGGGCTTCTCGGTGCTGAATCAGGATGCCTCCGATAAGAAACCCAGAGAGGACAAAGAACAAATCGACGCCACTCCAGCACATCCCCAGCGCCTGACGGAACATATTGACCGCAGTCCCCGGGGTATCCGGAAGTTGCATGGCCACATAGTGCCAGACTAACACCATCAAAATCGCCACACCACGAACCGCGTCCAACTCGGGTACGCGCCGCCCTGCGGCGAGCAACTCGACCGGCGATAGCGTTTGGTTTGGCATTCCTAGACACAGCGGAGTCGGTTAACGGCCTGCAGCTAAGACGCGATCTGCGTCCGCGATACTCGCCTTGGAAAGAACACTCTCCCCCACCATCACCACCGGAGCAGACCCGCAGTCGGCTAGGCATTCGACAAACTCAACTGTGAACTTGCCGTCAGGAGTTGTCTGGGGGGTATGCGCATGGGAGTTGAGCCCGAGTTTCTTGCAAAAATGGTCCCGGATCTCAGAGCTTCCCGCCAGGGCACAGCTTAAGGTTCGACAAACTTTGACATGCGTTTTGCCCAAGGGTTCCTGACGGAACATGGGGTAGAATGTCACCAATTCATAAACGTTGATCGGTTGCAACCCCAACTTGGCGGCGGTCCATTCAACCGCGTCATTGGAAACATATCCAAAGTGCTCCTGCAGCGCGTGCAGAAACATCAATGAAGCGCTCCGCTTCTGTGGATAATGCGTCACCAACTCGTCGAGTTGGGACTCCAAACTGGCTGGAATGCTCAGTGCCATGGAGGTAATACTTCAGCGATCACATTCACCCATTACAAAGTCGAGGGATCCCAAAATCGTCACCATATCGCTCATCATATGGCCAGGTAGGATCGCCGGAAGAATGCTCAAATTAACAAAGGATGGCGCACGAATCTTTAAACGGTACGGCGTTCCGCCACCTCGGCTATTGATGTAGAATCCCAATTCTCCCTTGGGATTCTCTGCCCCAAAATACACCTCGCCCGGAGGCGCATTCACTCCCTGCGTTACCAGCATGAACTGGTGGATCAGTTCTTCCATGCTCGTCAACACCTTATCCTTGGGCGGCAATACCGTTTTCCCATCCTGAACATGAAACGGCTCTTTCGAGCGGTTATCCGCACCACCCGGAAGCTTGTCCAAGCATTGATGCAATAGGCGAACACTTTGCTGGCTCTCTTCCATCCGGACCAAATAACGATCGTAAGAGTCTCCTACAGATCCAACCGGAACATCGAACTCCAAGTCGCTGTAACACAAATACGGATGCGCCTTGCGCACATCGTAAGCCACACCACTGCCCCGCAGATTCGGTCCCGTCAACCCATAGTTTATCGCTAATTCCTTGGAAATGACCCCAACATCCCGCGTGCGATCCACCCAGATGCGATTTCGGGTCAACAGGCTGCCCACTTCCGCAAAGCACACCACCACCTCATCCAAGAACTTCCGGCATTGGTCCACCCATCCCGGCGGTAGATCACGGGTCATTCCGCCAATCCGGGTATAACTCGTCGTAAACCGCGCACCGGTTAGCGATTCAATGAGGTTATAAATCTTTTCGCGTTCCGTGAAGGTATGCAAAAAAACTGTCATAGCTCCGACGTCCATCGCAAAACAACCCACCCCCAGCAAATGCGCGGATATGCGGGCCAACTCACAACAAATCACCCGGATGTATTGGCAGCGAGGAGGCAGCTTATCGTGGATGCCCATCAACTTTTCCACCGCCAACGCATAGGCCACGTTGTTCGCCAGCGGCGCCAGGTAGTCCAGTCGATCCGTATACGGAACAAACTGGTTGTAAGTCATGTTTTCGGCGATCTTCTCATCACCCCGATGCAGGTAGCCAATGTCGGGCATGGCTTTCGTGATGGTCTCGCCATCCAATTCCACGACCACCCGCAGCACGCCATGGGTCGAAGGATGCGATGGTCCTATATTCAGGACCAATTTGTCCCCTTGCAGTTCCTGAAGATCCTCCCCCATCACCGCCGACTTCGGCACCTCGGCAGCGTGCGATGCAGGCTCTCGGAATGAAATCGTTTGTGCAGTCGCCATGAGAGTCGTCGAATTAGGCTTCGGGGTTCCGGGCTCGTGGCTCGCGTTGAATCGACCCGCCTTGCGTCGGCACCGTCACAAACGGACCGCCCTCCAGCGGCGCCGACCGGGTAAAGGCCACTTCGGGAAGCTCCGTCGGCTTGCCCGCCAAGGGAAAATCCTTGCGCAACGGAAAATAAGGATAGCCGTCCCACATCAGAATCCGCCGCAAATCCGGATGGCCTCGGAAGCGGATCCCCATCATGTCGTAGGCTTCGCGCTCATGCCAGTCCGCCGTGCGCCAGACGGGCACGACCGACGGCAATTCCGACCGCTCCTCGCTGAGTTGGGTCTTTAAGCGGAGATGCGCTCCGTGGGCAACACTGTATAGCTCGTACACCACCGTCCACCGCGGATCATCCCCCAGGTTATCGACGGAACTCAGATCCAACAGCATATCAAAGCCCAACTGCTCACGAGCACCCGCACAAACCGACAGGATTTGCTCGGCATCTAATACTGTCAGCGTAACTTCACCGCGAAACTCAGTGGCCACACTGAGCAGATCCGGAAATGTCGCTCGCAGTTGATTGGCGAGTTCTTGAGGGGTTGGCACAGGATGATATAGGTGTTGTGCTAAGTCCCGGTCAGAACTCAGCTTCATGGTTTCGATCAACTCGGAATGACTTCCCCCTTCTCCCCGAGCTCAATCCCGAGGCGCCCGTATTTCTCAGGACCAGCATCCTTCTTCCAATCACGAAGAAATGGTTCCTTGGCCACCTTGCCTTGGAGCTTGATGATCGCGTCCAGCAGTGCCTCCGGCCGCGGCGGACAACCAGCAATATAAACGTCCACAGGAACAATATTGTCCACACCTTGCAGAACGGCGTAACTCCGGTACATACCACCAGTCGACGCGCAAGCACCCATCGCAATCACCCACTTTGGCTCCGTCATCTGCTCGTAAATCCGCCGAACCGCCAGCGCCATCTTGTAAGTCACAGTGCCCGCCACAATCATCACATCCGACTGGCGAGGTGAAAACCGCATCACTTCCGATCCAAACCGCGAAATATCAAAACGACTGGCACCCGCAGCCATCAGTTCAATCGCGCAGCAAGCCAAACCCATCGGCATTGGCCAAAGAGAATTCTGCCGAAACCAGTTAATCGCCGAATCAAGGCGGGTGTGTATCACCTCGCCTTCAATCTTTGAATTGTAACCGACTTCGGACACCGACCGGCCAGTTGCAGGAACTATGGCACTCATGAAATAAGAAACACGCGGGGTTGTGTACCGCGAGCTCCCGAAACGCTATGGCTGGGGTCCAACGCGGGCAAGATGGTTTTGTGATTTTTTTCACAAGCGACGCTTTTTCACCAGCAACAGCCCTTGAAGAAATCCATATCGCCAATCCTTCTTGCTGCTCTAAAAGCGGCACTTTTCCTAAAGTCATCTCGCTAGACTCTGCCGTGACTCACGTGCGCAATTGTGTTCTAAACTGTTGTAAACCAAATATTTAGAAGACGCCATCTTACGCAATCACAGTCGCCGACCCTGAGCCTCAGTCGGCATGCCATGGCAGCGAACCGCACCCGCCATGGCAGCCGAGGGTTTCAAAACTCGAAACGCTGTCTACGCCTCGATAATCTTCAGTCCATAAATGCCGATCCCGCATCACCACTCATTCGAGTTCAACTGCAGGTCCGGACTCCCATCAGACCCATTTCCTCAAGAAACCCCAGGCCTCCTGTTGCATCTCCAAGTTGAACTCATGAGGCGTGTCATACAGCAAGGTGCGGCAATGATCCGAATCCCCCGCCTTCTTGTAGCAGGCATTCAGTTTATCAAAGCTCTCGTGAACGCCATTCAACTCAAAGAGTCCGTCCCGACTTCCATTGATGACCAAAATAGGTCGCGGCATTGCGAGAGCGGCCACATCGGGATAATCAAGATATCGATACAATCCTGGAACCACCTTGGTGTGGCCTATGGTATTGCGAACATGCTTCTGCAATTGGCGCCTGAAGGAAGCCATCCAACCCACGATCACACCAGCCTTCACCCGCTCGTCGAGTGCCGTTAGGTGACAGGCCCTCAATCCACCCACAGACAGCCCAACACAGCCGATGCGTTTCGGATCCACATCGGGGCGTGTCAGTAGATAATCAACGGTTCGGATGTCATCCCAAAACATCACGCCAGGCCACGTAAAACCCGCAGAGTAAATGCTGCGCCCAATCAGTTGTTCGCTCTGACTCGCTCGGGCATTGAATGCCTGAATGCGTTCCTTGGAAATGCTGAGCGGACGCTCCCGCCAATCGGCGGCATCTTCCGCCAATAGTAGCCGCCGTTCGCCCCAATAAAACATGTCGATCACGATCACCACATAACCCTGGCGCACAAGCTCCGTGGCGATGCTCTTGCCGGCGTAATACTGGCGCTTGAACTCACTCAGCACCGGATGTTCCTGTGGCATTTCCAAAATCTTCTCCCGGCCCCATAGATAGAAGCCTCCGTGGTCATGCAACGCGACGATTGCCGGAGCGCGACCTGTCAGATTTTTGGGCACCAAGACACTGGCCGGCACCCGCAGATCTGGGGTCGTGTTGAATTGAATCGTTTCGCGGAAATAATCCCCGCAATCCACCCGTTCCAGCTGTTCGGCTCGCGGCGAGCATGACGCCGGGGAATAGTGCAACAATTCCAAAACCTTGGTCCGGGCAAGCCGTCGCCACGTGCGGGCTGAGCCAAACTTGGGGTTTAAATAAGACAGCGGAAACTCTCCGGAAATGGCCTGCTTTTGTATGAAGGGATAGAGACTTCCCAAGTCGGAGCCCGGCGGAATCGCCAGATTCTGTCGATGCCGCGACTCGGCAACCGGGTCGCCAGCCGCCGCATTTACCGCACTTGTGGCGCTGGCCTTAACCCCCAAGGCTATCAGAGAAGAGTGCAAAAAGGAGCGCCGGGAAAGCGGCGACTCTTCAGGCAAAGATGTTTCGGCTGGCATGGCCCAATAGAACCACGGTGGATCACATAAGGCGAGTGTGGTATCTCGCAAAGGAGCCTACAGAAAATCTCCCTCCCGCATCTTCTAACCCGTGACCATGCCTCAAGGTGTCCGAGAGGATCAATGCGGTACCGGAGGAGGGCATCGATTTGCATCGGATCGGATTTTGGAGTGGCCCGCCAATTCGTGGATGCCGCATGCTGATTTGGCAGCAGCACCCAACCCGCGAGCCATATCGATGAGAGGACTCCAAGGGATTCCCCGGCCCAATCCATCCCGCGTGTCAGCAATGTCCTACTTGAACTCATTTAAGGCTTTCCTGCTCGAATTTTCAGGCTATGGCTGAGGCTGTGGATCAACGAATTCACTCATTCGCCGCCGGTGCAAGTTTCATGGTGCTGCTCTGGTCCACCACCGGATGTCAAAAATCCCGGCCCGAAACCCCGCCGTTTTTCCCCGCCCGGGAATCGCAAAACTACGAGAGTCTGGTATCGGCGACATGGGTCAAAGCATTGCTCGATTTTCAACAGGCAAGTCTCCAATCCTCACCTCCACCAACCTACCGAAATAACCATTTCGTCATTCTGGAAGCGAGTTGGGCAGACCTGGAAAAGGCGAAAGAATATCGAAGGGGCCACATTCCCGGGGCGATTCACCTGAATACGGATGATTTGGAAAACGGTCACCCGCGATGGAGGCTGCGATCCAACGCGGAACTCCATCAGGTAATTGGTCAACACGGCATCCGGCCCGAAACGACCGTTATTGTCTACGGCCACCAACTGGTGGCGGCGGCACGGGTGTGGTGGGTCCTAAAATACGCGGGTGTTGCCGATGTCCGGTTGCTAGATGGCGGTTTCGAGATCTGGGATGCCTTGGGCTATCCACAAGAAACGATAGTGCAGATACCAGTCCCCGTTACGTTCAACGCCCTCGTGAATTCCAACCTGATTGCGACCACCGAACATGTTCGTTCCAATCTGGAAAGCCAGCGACTCTGGATCGCGGATGCCCGCAGCGAGGCGGAGTACAATGGGAACAAGAGCGGCTACAAGTACCTCGACTGTAAAGGGCGGATTCCAACCTCCATAGCCATCGGCGACGCGACAGACAACTCCCCGCTCTACACAACAAGCGATGGGCGTCTGCGTGAACCAAGGGAGGTCGTCGCTCAATGGCAGAAACAGGGAATCCTTTCAATGCAGACACCGGGGGCTTTTGACCGTGAGGTGATCTTTTACTGCGGCGGGGGCTGGCGTTCGAGTCTCGCATTCTTTTACGCATGGCTGTTGGGCTATCAAAATATCCGCAATTATTCCGATGGCTGGAGTGGCTGGAGCACTGCGTACACCCCTGATCCGATGGCAAACGGCAGCACACCCGGTTGGAAACAAGAGAGGACAAGCAATCCGGTTATCACTGGAGCAAATGGAGGCAGCCAATTGGCAGACTAAATTCAGCTTTAGCCGCCTGGGACCTATTGAAACGAGTTTTTGGACTCGAGCTCAAACAAAGCGCCTTCGGTAGAGGCAAGAACCCAACTGTGAACGGCTTGCGGCTGAATGGGCCGTATCCACGTCAGGTTTCCTATTACCGATGAACGCATCGATGGAAAAATTGGCCCAACCAGTACTTGCGTACCGATTGGGCCAAACACCACTACTCCCACCTACCCCGCTAGAGGGTATCTGTCTACGGGACAGCCCCTGCTAAATTCTGCGACAGTGGCTCGGAAATCCCTCGTGACTCGATGCAGTGTCCTCCAGACTCCTAGCTGCCCGATCACCAAGCTACTGTGCTTGTCTTATTCTGACCGGCTCAACGATTTGGTCAATTCCCCAAAAGGCATCACCTCGATTCGACCAGTAACTTCAAACCGGGATCACAACCCGTTGGAAACGGCTCCCAGCATACCCAGATTTAAGTGGCAGCCTACATGAGCCCCTTTGCTTTCCTGCTTTCCCATTATCACCGCTCGAGGCAGTGTCCTCTAAACGCATTCATGAACGTGCTCCTCCAAACCGCCGTCACACTGGGTGTCGCCGGATTCGTCTCAAACGCGAACGACTTAAACTGGCCAGAGTTCCGCGGTCCTCGCGGCGATGGTGTCACGACGTCCCGGAATCTCCCCCTCCACTGGACTGAAACCGAGGGTGTTCGCTGGAAAACCCCGATCCATGGGCGCGCCTGGTCGTCTCCCGTGATTTGGGAAAACCAAGTATGGCTAACCACTGCATCCGAAGACGGTCGCCAACTCTCGGTAGTCGGGGTGGATAAGGCCCAGGGAAAAGTCTTTCTCGATAAGAAACTGTTCGACATCGAAAAGCCCCAGTTCGCCCACAAGTTCAACACGTACGCGTCCCCGACTCCCGCAATCGAAGAAAGCCGCCTCTACGTTTCCTTTGGGTCACCTGGAATCGCCTGCCTAGACACCAAGTCCGGCCAAGTTCTTTGGGAACGCCGAGATTTCGAATGTAATCACTTTCGGGGAGCCGGTTCCTCGCCAATTCTTTATCAAGATCGCCTCTTCCTGAACTTCGACGGCAGCGATCACCAATTCATCGTCGCCCTGGACAAAAAAACTGGCAAAACCCTCTGGCGGCAGGAGCGGTCCATTGACTTTAAGGATCTAAAACCCGACGGAAAACCCGATGCCGATGGTGATTGGCGAAAAGCGTACGCCACATGCCAGATTGCCTCATTCAACGGGGTGACCACCCTGCTCAGCCAAGGCGCGAAGGCATTTTACGCCTACAATCCAAAAACTGGAGACGAATTCTGGCGATTGGAAGAGCGCCAGAGCCATTCCGGAGGCACACGACCAGTGGTAGGGCACGGTCTGGTATTCTTCCCATCCGGTTGGTCTCAAGGCCTGACCTTAGCGGTTAAACCCGGTAAGGCGGGCGATGTCCTCGATGTCAATATCGACCCCCCTTCCCCTTCGTCCACATTACAAATTGCATGGCGCTCCAAGCGCAGCACGCCCAAGAAACCCGCCCTGACTCTCGTCGACGATCTGTTGCTCGGTGTGGAAGACGGCGGGGTCGCCACTTGTTGGGAGGCAAAAACAGGCAACGTGGTCTGGAATGAGCGCATCGGCGGCAACTATTCCGCGTCGCCTCTAGTTTCTGGAGATCGTCTCTATTGCTTCAGTGAAGAAGGCAAAACCGTGGTGCTTTCCGCGACTCACACCTTCCAAAAGCTAGCCGAAAACACCCTTGCCGATGGTTTCATGGCGTCTCCAACGGTTTCAGGTGAGGCTCTTTTCCTACGCACAAAAACGCATTTGTATCGGATCGAGCGCTAATACTTTGACCTGGGTCAATGCCCTCGGGACTCCCATCTTCAGTCTGAGCGACAGTTCTTTTGATGAACTCGAACCACCTAAGAGCGGCCCATGCGCAGCTGGCTAGGTTTGGAGTTCCGCTTCAGGCGGTACAGGCGCTACCCGTAGCAAACGAAGAATTGCTTCATTCTAAGGCCTCAACGACAACTGACTCGTGGGATTCCAACGGCATGAACACCTCGACCATCGACTTTCAACGCCTCGATATCCGTAAATTGATCGCTGCAGGACGCGAGCCTTTGCCCGCCATTCGCTCCCGAGTCAATACCTTGACCCAAGGGCAGGGTTTGGTCGTTATCGCTCCATTCCTTCCTTCCCCGTTGATTGAGTTGTTACAGAGTGAAGGCTTTTTATCCCGCATCGAGCCCACGACGGGCAGTGATTGGGTCGTTTATTTCTGGAAAGAGCCCATGGTGTCCTTTCCGTGAGCCAGTCAGCCCATTATCGACGTTGCCGCCCAGCCAATGTGACGTCAACCGCGGCGAATATGCCCATCAAACCTCGCCCGTATCCGACATTCAAGCCTCTGGACGCACTGAGTCTCGTCGACATTTAATCACGTGCCCACACACACTAGAAGTTTTCAAATCGATGCGCTCTCAATGGCTCTTTGCCGCATGAGGCTGTTCGCGGGACTTCCACCCAACGACCTTCAGAATATCGCCCTTCAGGTTTCCGTCCGAATTCTAGCCCGCGGCGAATACCTGTTTCATGAAGGCGAATCCTCCCAAGGTTTCTATCTTGTCCAAAAAGGTGCCATCAACGTTCACCGGGTGAGTGCGACGGGCAAAGAACAGGTGATTCATGTCTTCCGCGCTGGAGAATCATTCGCTGAGGCGACACTCGCCACCGAAGCCGGCTACCCCGCAGACGCCCGAGCCGCAGAAGCTTCCCACGTGTTCCTCGTGAAAAAGGCGGGGTTCCTGGAACTCCTCAAACGCCAACCAGAACTTGCCCTCCGAATGTTGGCGGCCATGAGCTCCCACCTGCGGATCCTGGTCGGTCAGCTGGATGATCTTACCATGAAGGATGTCGAGACACGCCTCGCCAATTGGCTGCTCAATCGGTGCCCAAACCCCAATTCCGATGCACCATTCATGCTCGAACTCGGCATGACCAAGAGGTCGATAGCTTCCGAAATTGGCACGGTGAGCGAAACCCTTTCACGGACGCTGGCAAAGCTCCGGAAACAAGGCCTGATTCAGGTCCAGCAAAAATCGATCCGAGTCTTATCTCCAGCCAGGCTGACTCTACTACTAGCGCATCACCTCGGCGAAGTTTGAGGGAACCAGCCATGCCGGTGTCTCCCGTTACAATTCAGACTTGAGTGCTCTCAATAAGGACCTGGCGCGTAGTAGTTTCCTTCCGGAGGCTTCGGCAGCATCTTCCATCGCTGCAGCAGCCCATTCTGAAAACTCAATTCCGCACTGACGTAATCGCGGAAGGCGTAGTCCGTGTCCAGCGTGCGATCCAGAAAGGTGGTGCCGTCCTTGCGCGGATACTCTCGATACCTCCAGGTATGGAAACTGTCCGTGGCAGTGCCGTGGTACAACCAAGTGGTGTGTTCTCCAGAAGCGTCTCCCCCTTGAAGGATTTGGGCAGGTTTGCCCCAGGCAATGTAGACCGCATCGTAGTTCATCCCGACACGAATGTGGCCCTGGTTCACGGCCTCCTGAAACTCGGTCGGCAATGCCTCGAACGTCACGGCCTTCTCCAATCGACGTTTCGCGATGGCCTTGGGCGACGTGGAAGTCGCACCCGGCGATGTGCAAGCCGTGAGCATCGCTAAACATAAACACACAACCCACAAATTCTCCTGGCACACCTTGAATCCGGTGGAAATTAACGTCATTGGATTCAGTCCAAGAGACACGACAATCCGTTTGATGTAAAGCCGGGTGCCCCTATTCTCCGCCCTCGTATGAATTCTGCGCCCGCGCCCGCCGCCAATACTTGGTTGATCTACACGCTCATCACCGTTTTCACGTGGGGTGTTTACGGGATCCTGCTGCATAAGGGCCAGGTGCTCATGGGAGATCCGATCAATGGCCGCTACAAAGCGTTCTTGTTTGTTGGCATTGCTTACTTCCTTACCGCTGTCCTCGCCCCCCTGGGACTCCTCATGGCGAAAGGCGCCGCCTTCACGGGTTACACCAGTTCGGGTTCTTGGTGGTCGCTCATCGCTGGCATCGCTGGCGCCATCGGTGCCTTCGGAGTCCTCCTCGCATTCGGTGCCAAAGGCTCGCCGACCGTCGTCATGTCGATCGTTTTCGCCGGCGCTCCGGTCCTGAACGCCGTGGTTTCCATGTACCTCTCTAAAAGCGATATCGATTTCAGCAAGGTCAATCCCCTGTTCTATGTCGGCATCGCCTTGGCGTTACTAGGCGGTGGCCTGGTCACCCTCTACAAGCCCGTTCCAGCTCCGAAGAAACCTGCTGCAACCGCAGCGATTCCTGCTGCCCCCAACGCTAGGACTGTTTAAATCTCTCGGGCAGATTTGGCCTCACACATCGCTGCGTCCTTCATGGGATCCGAACCTTTACCTCCACTGGAGGCGCTTCGTCACTTGTTCCGTCAGGTGTTGATGGGAAATTCATTCTATCAACGGAAACTCTCCGGCGCAGGTGTTGTCGGCATCCCGGAATCGATAGAAATGTTCCGGACCCAGGTCCCCTTCACCACCAAGTCCGAACTAGTGGCCGATCAACTGGATCATCCGCCTTATGGTACCAATCTCAGCGTGCCACTGGCACACTACACGCGATGCCACCAAACCAGCGGCACCAGCGGACACCCTCTCCGGTGGTTGGATACCCCGGATAGCTGGTCCGCTATGACCGATGATTGGGCTGAGGTCCTCAGAGCCGCTGGCGTCACTCGTGAAGACCGCGTGCTGTTCGCCTTCAGTTTCGGGCCGTTCCTGGGATTTTGGCTAGCCTTCGAAGCCGCTCAAACTTTGGGATGCCTCTGCATCGCCGGCGGTGGCATGAGTACATCCTTAAGAGCTCGGGTTCTCCTGGAACACCAATGCACCGTCTTGTGCTGTACGCCAACCTACGCTCTGCATCTGGCCGAAACCGGTCGACGCGATGGATTGCCACTCAATTCCAGCGCACTCCGCCTCATCGTCGTCGCCGGGGAACCCGGCGGCAGCCAACCAGCCACGCGCCAACACCTGAGCAATGCCTGGAACGGTGCGCGAGTTTTCGATCATCACGGTATGACCGAAGTGGGTCCCGTGACTTATGAGGATCCGTCGCAGCCAGGCCAACTTCGAGTGCTTGCCCGAAGTTTTTTCTCGGAAGTTTGCGATCCCATAACCGGAGAATCTACCCCCGAGAATGAACCCGGGGAACTGGTCCTAACGACGCTCCGCCGCTCGGGTAGCCCACTCATCCGATACCGCACCGGAGACTTGGTCTGCGCCCACTGGGAAGGTGAACAACTCGTGCTCCGTGGCGGCATTCTAGGTCGCGTCGACGACATGGTGATTGTTCGCGGCGTCAACGTTTACCCGTCCGCCTTGGAGGAACTGGTACGAGCCGACCCTTCCATTAAAGAATATCGCGTGACTCTCGACACTCGAAAGGCGTTGCCAGAATTGTTCGTCGAGATCGAAGGCGACACCCATTGCGCCCAACAGTTGGAACGTCGCATCCAAGACGCCCTAACCCTCCGAGTACCCGTTCACGCTGTGCCCCCCGAGTTGTTGCCACGTTTCGAGTTCAAGGCGCGCCGTTGGCGACGATTAGAAGCTGCCTGATCAAGGACGGGCTTACTGACGACTCCGTCCCCGCTTCCGAATCCCCTCTAATTCCGCGCTCAAGCTTTCCACCACTTCGGGGGCTCCGGAATACAAGTCGCGAGACTCCACCGGATCTGCGGAGAGATCGTAGAGTTGCCCGATCGGTCCGCCTGGGACTGGCTCCACTTTGGCGGGCTGTGTGAAGCCGCCACTTCCCAACCCTTCCACCAACTTCATTGACCCACGTCGGATAGCAAATACACCATTTCCACTGTGCAGAACCAACGATTGCCGAGCCGGCGTCGCGGCTGCCTTTCCCAACAAGACCGAGGCGAAACTGAAACTGTCCTCGGCCGAATTCCTTGGGAGATTGGACCCGGTAATTTCTCCCAATGTCGCCATCCAATCCACCAGGCAAACCATCCGGTCACTCGTTGAGCCAAGGGTAATCTTTCCCGGCCACCGCACAAGACAAGGGACCCTATGTCCGGCTTCGTGAATATCGGATTTCTGGCCACGCCATGGGCCGTTCGCCAAATGCCCGGTCTTTTTGATGTCCGCAGGCAACCAGTGTCCACCGTTGTCACTCGTGAAAACCACCAATGTATCGTTCGCCACGCTCAACCGATCGAGCGCTCCCAAAACACGCGCCAGACATGCATCAGTCTGCACGACAAAATCGCCGCGCGGCCCCGCCGAAGAAGAACCCACGTACCCAGCATGAGGCAGCCACGGGTCATGCGGTGACGTCAACGGAATGTAGGCAAAGAAGGGACGTTTTGCTGGCGCAGTCGACTGTTCTTCAATGAACCGAATCGCCCGGTCTGTGATCATCGGCAGGACGTCGCCGACATGAAACCCCGGTGCAATTGGCCCTGGGCGATAGAACCCACCCCCGTCGCCCCGCTGACTCTTATCTCCTGGGGTCCAAGCCACTGGTGCTTCAACGCAACGCGCCCCCTCAATCCAAACATACGGTTCCATGTCCAGCGACGCAGGAATACCGAAGTACTGATCAAACCCTGCGGTGTGCGGACCACCCCGGAGTGGCTTCGAATAATCGACCACTTGCGGGTCTGGCCCCAATCGATCCAAATCACGTCCCTCAGAAGCTCGGCGCGTCTGCCAACCCAATCCCAAATGCCACTTCCCAAAACCGCCTGTGACATAACCGCGAGACTGCAACAGAGCTGGCAATGTCAATCGCCCGGTTTCAATCAGCGGCGGTGACCATCCCCAAAGCACGCCACTCTTCATCCGCGTCCGCCACGCATACCGGCCAGTCATCAAGCCATATCGGGTTGGTGTGCAAACTGCCGACGGACTGTGCATGTCGGTCAATCGCATTCCCTCCGCCGCCAAACGATCCATCGCCGGAGTCGGTATTCGGGATTGAGCATTGTAACAACCCGGATCCCCCCAACCCAGGTCATCTGCCAAAATGAACACAATATTCGGCCGCGATGCCGCACCGACCTGCATCGTAGGTAGCCAAAGCAACCACGCGATTAGGGCGGCGCATCGACCCATCTTCGAAAAGATCCCAGGTTTCATGAAACATTCAAATCAACCGCCGACGGGGTATTCTTCCCCAAAAATCGCCCATTGTCTCAATTCCCAAAAACCACTTCGCTCA
This sequence comes from Verrucomicrobiales bacterium, assembly GCA_005793375.1. Lineage (GTDB taxonomy): Bacteria > Verrucomicrobiota > Verrucomicrobiia > Limisphaerales > UBA9464 > SXSK01. The sequence continues at coordinate 33,438 of SXSK01000379.1, forward strand.
CCCCTTTGAGCAACGTAAAGCACAGAATCCGATCCTGGCCCTGCCAGCACCAGGTGCCGTCCCGTAACACCCGGTGGTTCGACACTTCCACCAGATCAGACCGCGTCCCATCAGATCGAATCGAAGGGTTTCCTCTAGCTCCAGGGGGAAATCTCAACGTGAACTCCGGACACCGATAAGGAGCCCGAAGTCGAGCCCCACTCTCAAGCATCTCAATGGATGTCAATTCTCGCGCTGCCCAGTAGCGCGACACCTCGCTAAGCTTCATCCAAATCAACTGATCAAATCGAGCCTTCAACCGACGGACTACCTCCCGAAAAACACCGAATCCCAACTCCTTACCATTCCAGTGCATTCCCGTCCAATGCGCCAGCATCATGGCCGGTTCCCCGCGCTGGATAACGTCCACCATTCGTCCCGTCGCCAAATCGGGATCGATAAAACGATCGACACCGCCCGGCGGGGTATTGTCCCAACCCCCGGTCCAATCTCCCGTACAGCCAATAATGCTAACCACACAGCGCGGATCCGAACCGTCCAATCCGGAGGCGTATTCCACACGCGGCGCAACCGATTGAGTCCCTTCCGAAAACAAATGGCGGAAGTAATGGGGTATCTCCGCCCCATAGACATCTCGCACAGCCAAGGATGTGGCCCGAGCTAACTGTGGCAACGCCTTGCCCCCAAATCCACCCGGGGTTGTGATCCCTTCGCATGGCAACCCGATGTTCTTCAGAATCCGCAACGCATAGGCCATGTACTCGGCGATCTCTTCCGCGCTCCGACCAGTCGTCCATTCCCAGTTTTCCATGTACTTCAAGGAATGATCGGCGTGGGGATGACCCGTTTTCAGGTCGATCACCCGAGTATGGGTCACCATTTCCGGATGAATATCCCAGTTGGGCAACATCACGGTCCGAACCAAATCGATCGACTCTCGAAGCTCTTTCTGAGTCCAACCTGGCAGCATTCGATCCAACCGGCCGACACACGCCGGATATGGCACAATACTGTATTTTCCCTTCACACCCTCCGCAGCGCACCATTCGCCAAATTTGCGGACAAATGCATCGGGAATCTCATTGGGCCAATCGCGCCAGTTCCGATGGTAAACCGCAGCACCATGCCCAAACGCCTGATCAAACTGAGGCATCGCAAACTTGTTGGTGTTCACGAGGCAGGTGGAATCATCAATGATCAAACCGACGGGCACACGATTCCTGGGGTTCAAAATCCGCACGGTCCCCGTGCGTGATGGCCGTTCCCCCGGAACCTGGGCAAGCAGCCGGGTTGCACTCGCCACTGCGAGCGCCGAATGTTGCAGAAATCGACGTCGATTGGAGGTGTTCATCGTTAGCGGTATTGACTGGTGACGTATTTCACCCCACGTCTTCGTTAGGATTCTGGCAAGTCTTCATGAGTCCATTCCCAATCGACGACGCCCTTCGTCGGTAAGCAGATTGGTGCTCCAAGTGGGTTGCCAAGACTGTTCGAAAGACACACTGCGAACTCCAGGCACCTGAAGCAACCGTTCGCGCACCGGAACCGACACCGTAGGATGCACCGAGATGGATCCGTGAGTGAAATAACCCATCAAAGGCCGCCCTCGATGTGGCATCGCCATGACGACATGCACCGCATCCCCACGAACCCGAATGTCCCATATCAAGCCCAGATCGACGACATTGATATCCGCTGTGTACAGCTGTGCATCTTTGCAATCCCGCAATGCGTCCCACAGAACTTTCTTGGGAATCGGACTATCTCCCGCCTCGCCAGGCCGCGCTAAACGCCCCCCATTCTTGGACGCCTTCGAACCGTCTATGGCGCCTGGCACCATCTTCAACGGATGAAGCAATCGTTGTCTCAAGGCTTCGACATGACGAGCGTCTTCCTGAGGACGAAATGCCCCCAGCCAATACGCATTCTTCTCGTGAAGTGTGGCGCCAGTCGGCACTCGTTTCACCGGCAGTGGCGCTCGGCTCCACAACTGGCCATGCCATTTGTACGATAACGTGGGAGCCCCAGCCCGCTTCAACGCCGGAATTCCTTCAGCGCGATGTTCGAGGAATAGCGCGATAAATGAGTCCAAACTGTCACGGTGGAAGAACCCCACCGCGTGTAACCTGCTGGCCTGATCCGCGTCCACAGCCCCAACACGGAGTTGTCCGTCGGCACCCATCCACACGGTGTCCGTAAAGGAATGCCCCGAAAATACCCATTCGTCGTCCCTCAGCGCTTCGGCATCGAAGGTGCGAACTGCCTGCATCGCCCCAATCTTGTAGAACCAAGGCAACCCGGCAAAAAACTGGTACTCGATGTCCACATGCAGCCGACTCGGAGAAAATGCCGGGTGCACCGGCGAATGTGGAAACCCAGAACGACGTACCCGCGTGCTCAATGGCCCTCGGATGACCTCGTAGTCCGGACAGGTCTCCCAAAGTGAGATGCGCAGTTTCTGAAAATTCCCGCTCGCCACGTAATCATGAGCCCAGTCGATGCCCGGAGGTTCCCCATGCCCCTGCCCTCCCGAGAACAATTCAAGCCCGTGTTCGCGCTTAATTGTGATTCGCTCCAGTTGTCCCATTTGACGCGATAATGCCGCCTTGTAATGGGCATTTTCGACTTCCAGGGCATAGCCTTCGCCTGTGGTCGACAAATCGGTATCGTACCGAGGCAATTCCGCATCTGAATTCCCAAAGAAGATGAGATATGTCTGACGTGCCCCGGCAGGGCAATCCGCCATAAACAAAAGACGACAGTGCCAAAGATGTCCGCGACGGACTTCCCCAAATACTTGGGAGACCACTTCTTTTAGATTCCCATTTTCAAGTCGCGCCACCCGAATCTCACGTCGGATCGATTGAACCGATCGCGCGTCGACTTGCATCGAAACCTCGACCGGCTCCCAAGTTCGTGTCTGCCCAATCGTTTCGCGAACCTCCAAGACTTGAACCCAATTCCATCCTTCCGCCCATTCACGCCAGGGCCGCGGCAGGGACGAAATGGGCAAGGCCAGCTCCGAACTTAAGTCGGCAGGGCCAGGGCTCGCTTCCTCCGCCTCGGCTTGAACCAAGGTGGTTCGCAGTGAATACGCCAAGGCCCGGGCCACACGATAGTCCCGCCGCTGCCACGCGGCTTCCAGCAACCGCATCTTCTCTTCAAACCGATCCGTTCGATCCCAATAGGAGGTTTCCACCAAATTCGGACTCGACGACGGTGGCGTCACGAGCCCTGGTGCCCCATTCGAATCCGATATCTTCGGAGCAGCAACCGGCGCCTGGCCGTCCACGGCTGTCGCTACCATTCCCACCATGCCCGTCGCCAAAAACTTCCGCCGATGCAGACGTCGGGCCTTGGAGTTCACCGATGGAGGGTTCGGTTTCATCGTCCTTGGGCGCAAATTAGGTGTGAACCGTTAACTCAGGAATCGGCGCGCCTCGCGGCAGGATTAAATTCGGTCGGCCAGAGAAATCTGGGATGGAAATCTGATCGGCAGCAATCCCTAGATGACGATAGATAGTCGCCAGGAAATCCCCGGGCGAACAGGGACGTTCGATCACGTCTTCACCCCGTTTGTCGGTGGCGCCAATGACCCCGCCAGTCTGAATTCCTCCACCAGCCCACAACTGCGAAAAAGCCCGCGGCCAGTGATCACGTCCGGGTTGCACCGTTCCAGCAGATCCACTGGCAACTCCGCCACCGCTGCTGGCCACCCTCTCGATGCGCGGTGTGCGACCGAACTCCCCCGTCACGACCACTAAAACCCACTGATCCAAACCCCGGGCGTAGAGGTCTTCCACCAGCGCCGAAACCGCCTGGTCAAAGTACGGCATCCGGAACCGCAACGCATCGAAGACATGATGATTCACCGCGTGATCATCCCAATTGCCAACCCGTCCACAAAGCGGTCCGTCAAATGTGGTCGTGATAATCTCGACTCCAGCCTCGACCAACCGACGGGCCATGAGGCACTGCTGGCCCCATTGATGACGCCCATAGCGATCGCGGACAGCAGCCGGCTCCCTGCCCAAATCAAAGGCCTCACGAGCCGATGGACTGGTCAATAAACTTAGCGCCTGGGCTTCAAAATCGTCTATCGACCCCATCGACCCAAAATCATCCACTGCGCGACTCAATCGATCCAGTTGTCGCTTCAACCCAACCCGCTCCTGGAGCCGAACCACTGCTCCAGCATCCTGAAGCCCAATGTTGGGAACCTCAAACTGTGGGTCATTTGGATCGCCCGTCACCGCAAACGGGCCATAAGCCGGGTTCACGTAGGCCGAACCTGCAATCGTAAAATTGTCGTATCGCACCACCGGGTTGACCCCAACATAGTTTGGCAACGATCGCGTCCGGTCCGCTCGTAGGGAATTCGCCACCGTCATCCAGTCTGGAAATATGGGTTTTTCCTTGTCTTGCGGATCCGAATCACCCGTCAGCATTTGTAAGGAACCTGCTGGATGACCACCCCCCGTGTGGCTCATGGACCGTAATAAGGTGAATTTGTCCGAAATCTTGGCATGCAACGGCAGAAGTTCGCAGAGTTGCATCCCCGGCACTCGCGTCGAAACGGGCCCAAATATCCCCCGAAATTCAGAGGGCGCCTCGGGCTTGGGATCATAAGACTCCAAATGCGATGCTCCACCCCGCAACCAAACCAGAATCACCGCCGTTCGCGATCGATTCCGTGTTTTCGCTAATTCGGCGGCACGAAGGCGCATTAACCCGGGCAGCGACAGACTCGCAAACCCAGAGAGACCAATTCTCAGGAATTCTCGTCGGGAAACGGGTCCCGGACAGGATCTTGAGGGTGTAACCAATGCGTTCAAGGACATCCGGCACCGCCGAATCGAATCGATCCGCCGGTGACCATGGTTGTACCGATCTAGCTTGGTGGCAGCAACTCAAATGCATTCACCGACCAAAGCCAGGTCCTTACCACCCATCTAAACTTCAAGCCAGTTCCACCCGCCCTCGACTTAATCGGACCGCCGCGCTGCCGCTCGGCTCATTCTGGGGAACAATCCCAGTGTCAGCCCTAAAATCCAACCGACCGAGGCACCGACAACCGCCACCCCGCCAACAATGAACAACTGAAGGTTGAGCGGCGTATTGTCATACACCAACAACACTGCCGAGAGTCCGTAAATTAAGCCTGCGATCCCCCAAACCACGGTAATCCAAGTTTTCATAACCATGTCACTGACAGCTCTCACGCAATTGCCTCACGATCGTAACAGTGGCAGTCTAGTTTGTGCGGGTGTCGCTGTCTTGCATCAAATCGACTCACAATCATGTCGGTTCGACCTGTAACCCAAGGATGATAATGAGGCGCGCCCACCAAAATCCGGGCATTCCACTTCATATCCCCTGTAACCAATCCCTCCTCTATCAGTCTCATCCTCCGAAACGACTGCATACCTATGAAAACTCTCCTGGTTAGTGCCCTCACTTTTTGTGCCATCGCCGAACGGTGTTACTACCTCAATGAGGTCTAGTCTGAACGTATGGCTTGTATAGCTTGCAGGATTCAGTTTAGACGACTCATAAAAACCCACTCGTACACCGGATTGATCGACACTTCGGAAACTCGCCATTCGACCAC
>SXSK01000035.1 GCA_005793375.1 Verrucomicrobiales bacterium
CCGTTTGTTGCTCGTGCTCGGGTAGCGTAATAGGCTCGGACATGCCGGCAGTTAAATAAAGTCAGCGCCTTTTGTCCAGTTTTATACCGCCTTTTGTTTCACCTGCCTCCTTAAAGTCGAAATCTTGAAACTGCCCTGCGTCAGAAGCACTTGCTTGCGACATCAACGTTCCAATTGGACCATAAGACCGGACTATCCGGGACACCCGGGATTCAATGGCTTCAAATCTATATACAGGAATCCCTATCGATTAGTCGCGCCAAATTAGTTGAATCTATTAGCCCTTAGCCATGGAACTCACCGTCGCCGGAGGGGCGAGTTCCAGGAATTGCCAGGTGCGTGGAGTTGAAGCTACGGACCAGTTTCTGGACACAAGCTGTTTGCGTGCGGGTCTTAGCAGTCACCGCGGTTACTGGGATTGCTTGAGGGCGAGGTCCTCTGATTTTTGGAGCAGCCGAATTTCGCGAAGCTCGAGGGGTTTCGAGGTGGTGTGTTTCAGCAGTCTCAAAGTTACGCGTTGGTCACCAACTCCTGAAAGATTCAGGTCGCCGACCCCAACGGCCAGGTCTTGGTTTGGCTCCAAGCGGAGCGGTATTTTTTGGTTGCCACTGGAGAGTTCAAGTTGTGTTCCATCCGTAAGAGTCCCCGGTTGGAATCGGATTTCCGCAGCGAAGGTGCCGGGGCGTTTTGTGTTAAACTCCCATCCCAAAGCGTCGGACACGGTTTTCCAATCGACGACAGTTTTTGTGGTGGAATCGAGGCGGGCATGCTGCCCCAAGAGGATGGCGTCTTCCGCTCGGAGATGGACGTTCCCACTGGCATCCTGCCCAATCAATCGCCCACTTTCGCTGGTTGGACGCATGGAGAGCGCGTAGAGGGATCCAGTCACTTTTTCCCCTTCGCCGAGCCGGAGGTAGAGTCGGCGGGATTGGGCATCGGGGATGTGGAGCCTGCCGATAGACGTTTGGATGTAACGAGTGCGCTTGCCGGTGGGCTGGATCATGCCCATGGCCCACTCTTTGTCGAAGCCGACTTCGACCACTTCACCACCGGCTTTGGGGCTGGCGGCGGTGACTTCCACCGTGTAAGTGCCGGCGCGGGTGGGATTCAACTCCCAGCTCCAGGATTTGGTGGTACCCGGCAAGGCCTCGGCCTTGCCGATTGACAGCGGGAATTGAACGCGGCCATCGGTGAGTTGCTGGTTTGGCTGGAGAGCCTCGAGCCAAACAGCGCCATTTTCATTGAATTTTCGGACTTGTTGAAGCAGGAGACGGAGGTGTTGCCCATCCTGGGCCATCTCCCAGGCGTAGACGAATTGGTGGGGCGAAGTCGTCAGGTTGGCGGCAACGGGAAGTTGGCCGGTCCAGGGTATTTCAAGACGGCCGCCTTTTGGCCATTCCCCCACCGGTATTTCGATCCGGCCGGTCGACTCGGCGGGTGAAGTGCTGGCGTTCGTTACTGGCTCGGGGGCCGCGATGGCGAGTGGTGAGGAAGTGCAGAGCAGTATCGACGCGGCCCATCCCAGTTTAGGTAATCGAAGCATGTGCTGACCCTATACCAAGTGTCCTAGTTTTGGAAAATCTCTAAAAAGGAGTAACGAGTTGGTAGATATCGCGGAAGACTAGTGACATCACCCTAAAAATCGCTGAGGCCTCTTGAAGAGGCAACAGGCCTTGAGACGAAAGCGGCTCAGTGGGATTTGAGCTGATCTCAGGCTTCGAACGATTTTCCGCAGCCGCAAGAGCTTTGGGCGTTAGGATTTGCGATCTTGAAACCGCCACCGGTGAGTTCCTCAGAGAAATCGATCTTGGCACCCCGCACATAATTGGCGCTGACCGAATCCACCACCACGCGCACACCGTGGAAGTCAGCGGTGAGGTCGTCGGCGCGAACTTCGTCGAACACCATGCCATATTGCATGCCTGAGCACCCGCCGGCCTCAATGAAGACTCGCAAGGCTTTCCCGGCGTTTTCTTTGTCCTCGGCCTGCATCGACGTGATCTGGCGGGCAGCGCTTTCTGTGAGGGTGATGACGGGTTCCGTGGCAACTTCTGTCGTGGTTTCTGGGGTGGTCGCAGTCATGGCAGAGAGAAGCTAGAGAAGTGTCTGAGGAGTGTCAAACCACGCTCACAAGAGAACCGGTTGAGGTTGGGTACTGTTGACGGCCACGGTTGGGCAAGGCTTTTCCTGCGAGGTGTTTTGCACTTGGATGTGCGTTGCGCCGATGGCTTGCAAACGTTGGCTGACCGCGCGGTGGGCCAATTCAGGTCGATTGCAGTCGCGGCTCAAGTGGCCCAAATAAATACGCCCCAAAGTGGCAGAAGCGACCTCAACGGCGAGGGTTGCCGCAGCGTCGTTTGATAAGTGACCGTGGCGGCTGAGGATCCGTTGTTTGGTGCTCCAGGGGCGTTTGGTATCGTCCTGGAGGAGCTTCAGGTCATGGTTGGCTTCGAGCACGAGAATGTTGGCGGGACGCACTCGTTCGAGGATAAGCTTCGTGGCATGGCCTAGGTCCGTCAGGAATCCGATGTTTCCACAGTGTGTCCGGATCAAGAACCCCACTGGGTCCATGGCATCGTGGGGGATCGAGAAGGTTTGAATCTCGACATTACCCATGCTGAAGTTGGCGCCAGTTTCGAAGCGGGTGAATTGCAGCCGGGTGCTTCCGAATTCGTGCTGGATGGCTTCCTGGGTCAGTCGGTTACAGACGATGGGAATGCCGGTTTTCGAGCATAAAGTGCCGAGGCCACGGATATGATCGCCGTGTTCGTGGGTGACAAGAATTCCAGAGAGGCTTTCTGGAGTGCGGCCGATGCTGGCCAAGCGTTCTCGGATTTGTTTTGCACTGAAGCCGGCGTCAATAAGCAATCGGGTTTCTCCAGCCTCAAGGTAGGCGCAATTCCCGGACGACCCGCTGCCTAAGATGGTGAATGTGACAGACACTGAACGAAGGCTATGAGGAGAGTCGGGCTAAGACCATGGAGAAGTGATCGAATCATGTGAGGGGGTGAATTGGGGGGGAGGGGGCATTAACTTTCCCCGGACTAGGTTCATCCAAAAAATAGGGGGTATCTTCTCCGAAACGGCCTGAATTTTAGGTGGGTGATTGAACCCTCTAGTGAAAAAAGAGTAAAAAACCCTTATTTTTTGAAAATGAACGCAACTTTCGCGCCAAGATTGCGCAGAAGTCTTGTTCTTCGTCATAACCCGTCTAAGCTGCACTCAGGTGTCACAAGGCCTTCATCTTTCACAGCGCTTGTCGCAGCAGATGGTACTCTCGCCACAGCTGCAGCAATCGCTTGCACTACTTCAAGCCCCCGTCTTGGAGCTTAAGGCGATGATTGAGCAGGAGCTCCAACAGAACCCAGTGCTAGAGGACATGCCTGGAATGGAGATGAATGAGGAGGGGGGAGAAACGCGTGCGGATGAAGCGGCGGCGGCGGCGGACCCCGCCGAGCCACCAGCGGACACTCAATACGATCCGGCCACGGAAAAGCCATCCAACGAGCCTGTGGACAAATTTGAGGCTGAGCTCCAGCGGTTGTTGCAGATGGATCAGGAGTGGCGGGATCACTTTAGTGCCTCCAATGTGCCGTCACGGAACACCCCTGAAGACGAAGAGCGGCGGCAGTTCATGTTTGATTCGCTAGTGGCCGGCAGATCCTTGCAGGAACACTTGGTTGAGCAAGTGCGTCTGACGGATCTTGAGGAAAGTCAGCGTGCGGTCGCGGAAATGTTGATTGGAAACATTGATGACCGTGGCTACTTGCAATCGGGTGTCGAGGAGTTGTCCTTTTCGACCGGGCTTCCGGCGGAAGGTATTGCGGCGGTGTTGAAAGTCATTCAGACCTTGGATCCGCCGGGTGTGGGTGCCCGGAACCTCCGGGAATGTCTGATGCTCCAGTTGGAGCGTGCGGGGCGTGAAAAGACGCTTGAATACCGGATTTTGAGTGACCATTTCGAAGCGTTGGGGAAGCGTCGGTTTCCGGAAATTGCACGCCAGACCGCGCGTGACATTGACGAAATTCAGGACGCCGCCAAGCGCATTGCATTATTGGATCCTCATCCCGGCGGCGAATTTTCTCCGGACAACAACACTTATGTAGTGCCGGAGGTGACGGTGACGAAAAACGGGGAAGACTTTGTTGTGGGTCAGAACAATGAGTTCCTGCCCCATTTGCGGATCAGCAACACCTACAAGGATTTGCTTTCGCAGAATGAGACCTCAGGTGAGGTGCGAGAATACATCCGGGATAAGATCCGGGCTGGAAAATTCTTGATCAAGAGCATCCATCAGCGCCATGACACCATCCTCCGGATTGCGAGCGAGCTTGTGAAGCGGCAGAGGGATTTTATGGAGAAGGGTGTTCAGCACCTCAAGCCATTGACAATGGTCCAGGTTGCCGAGGTGGTGGGAGTACACGAGACCACGGTGAGTCGCGCTGTTTCAGGCAAATACATGCAGACGCCGCAGGGCATTTTCGAGATGAAGTACTTCTTCACCTCGGGGGTACAGACATCGAGCGGACAAACCATGTCCAATACCTCTGTGAAGACGGTTATTGCTGAGATTATTGGGGGTGAAGACCGATTGAGTCCGTTGTCGGATGACGAGATTGTCGATCGGTTGAAGGGGAAGGGGATCATGATTGCGCGTCGGACCGTGGCGAAGTATCGGGCAGAGTTGAATATCTTGCCCAGCCATCTAAGAAAAGCGTATTGAGACGGCCTACGGAAGGCTCCTATTTCTGAGAGCCTGCCTGCGAACCATACTGCTACCAGTTCATGGAACCTTCTGCCGATAGCCGACCTATCCCTTGGGCATTGGGATCTCATCCGTTGCTTCGCTTGCTTCCTTCGCTGCGGTGGATGTTGTGGATATTGAATTGGGTTGGCGTTGAGGGGGTGGGGTTAGGTTGGGATCGCGTGGTCCGTGGCCCATATCTGCAATCCATGACTCACGAGAGTGTTGTCATTCGTTGGCGCACGGATAGCGCGAACCAGGGCGTGGTGTTGTACGGGACCTCGTTGGACGCCATGACCAATCGAGCCGCTGCTGCTGGTGAGTTTACCGAGCACATTGTCGGGTTAACCGGATTGCGTCTCAACACTCGCTATTATTATGCGGTGGGGACTTCCGAGACTCGGATTCTGGCGGGAGGCACGTTTGATTATTCCTTTGTCACCTACCCCCAACCGGGGCCGACGCATCCGTTGCGTGTCTGGGCGGTTGGTGATCCCGGTACGGCCAACAAGGATCAGCGTGTCGTTCGGGATTCATTTTATGAGTGGGCGAAGGATCGTCCGCCCGACTTGTGGCTGATGCTGGGGGACAATGCGTACACCATTGGGACCGACAAGCAGTATCAGAAGGCGGTTTTCGAAATGTACGACAAACTGTTACGGTCTTCCTGTCTCTGGCCGACGCTTGGCAACCACGATGCGGGTAGTGCCAATTCGGACACTCAATCTGGAGTCTATTTTGATGTTTTTTCGTTGCCGACATTGGGGCAGGCGGGCGGGGTGCCGAGCGGTACCGAAGCCTTCTATGCGTTTGATTGTGCGAACATCCATTTCGTCTGTTTGGATTCAGAAGGTTCGGATCGATCGAGCACAGGGGCCATGGCGCGTTGGCTGAAAGCGGATTTAGAGTCCACGCGCCAGGATTGGGTTGTCACCTTTTTCCATCACCCACCCTATTCCAAGGGATCCCATGACTCGGACAACCCGAAAGACAGCGGCGGGCGGTTGCGGGACATGCGCGAGAAAATCTTGCCCATTTTGGAGGAAGGGGGGGTGGACTTGGTGCTCTGCGGGCACAGCCATTCTTACGAGCGAAGTTACTTGTTGGATGGACACTACGACGTGTCAACCAATCTGGTACCGAAGCGCATGATCAAAAATGCAGGCGATGGTCGTCTCGATGGCAACGGAGCTTACGTGAAACCTGCAGGTAGACCGCCTCATGAGGGTGCGGTTTATGTGGTGGCTGGCAGTTCTGGGCAGGTTACCGGGGGAAAACTTAACCATCCGGTAATGTATGTTTCGGTGAACAAGCTCGGGTCCATTGTGTTGGATTTCAATGGGCTAGAACTGGATTTGACCTTTCTTGGGGACCGGGGCCAGCGCCACGATTATTTTACACTCCGCAAACACTGATCGAACTCGATGTTCGAAGTACTTGTTTGCGTCCGGCTGTCGTCGATAGTCCTCCGATGACTTCTTCGGCTGCCACACAATGGCACGACTTTCTTCGCGCTTCGCTGACATCCGGGACTTTGATCCGGGTCTCGGTCGGCGGCTATTGCCGGCGCGATCAGTCCATCCGAAAACTGCTGGTACGTCCCGTGCTCATCCGGGAGCAGCCGATGCTGTCGTTTGTCTGGCGTCATGATACGCGCGACATCACCCGCAATTTGGCTCATGAAGAGGGGTTAGCCCTTTTGGCTGAGTTATTGGGACGCGATTTTTTGGCGGCAACACTCTTCACGACCGAGCGAACGGTAGAGATTCAATTCCGGAAGGGTCGTGACCCGCGATTGCGCGTGCTGCCGCCGGAATCGACGGAACCGCCGTCGCTTTCACATGATCGACCCAAGCAGCGGGTCATGCCGACAGAAACGCGTCCGTGGATGCCAGCCTTGGGAGTGACCACTGAGACGGGGACAGTCAAGGCGGGCATGGAAGCGAAGCATCGCCAGATTCATCGGTTTGTGGAATTGCTGGATCATCTGACGCGTGAAGCCGCCGCCGTCCTCAAGAAGGATTCTGAGGCTACAGTGAGTTTGGTCGATATGGGTTCGGGCAAAGGATATCTCACGTTTGCGGCTTACGAGTTTCTGACGCGAGAGTTCGGGACTCGCGTTCGGGTTCGAGGGATTGAGGTGCGTCGGGAGTTGGTGGATCTATGCAACCGAGTCGCTGCGGAATGCGGATTTGAAAACCTCCGGTTCTCGGCGGGATCCATCGAAGGCTATCCCTTGGAGTCGGTGGATATCGTGGTGGCGCTGCACGCGTGCGATACGGCGACTGACGATGCTTTGGCGCGGGGCATTGAAGCGGGTGCCGCCTTGATCATCGCGGCGCCGTGCTGTCACAAGGAAATCCGTCCGCAACTGAAAGCGCCGCCGGCACTGGCGGATGCCTTGCGTCATGGGATCCTGCGGGAGCGGCATGCCGAGTTTGTGACCGATGCGCTGCGAGCGGCGCTGCTCGAATGGGCTGGGTATGACACCAGGGTTTTCGAGTTCATTTCACCGGAACATACCACCAAGAATCTTATGATTGCGGCGGTGAAGCGGATCGGTCAGGGCGATCGTCGCGCGATGGAGGCGACGGTCAACGAATTGGTGAAGACTTACGGGATTGAGAAACAACGACTCGCCACGCACCTGAAATTCCGACTGTAACCAGTTTGTGTTTCCTTGGAGGCTTAGTTTTCGGCCCAAGTCCAATCCCAGGGCCAACCCGAAGCCCAGAGTGATTTGGGCAGTTTGTCCCCGACTTTGGCGCGGGGGAATTTCGATTGGGGGATCCATTCAGCCCGGCCATCGCTAAAGGATTGATTGTGACCTGCAGGGGTGTTGAGAAAATTGACGGCACCCACGGCTGGCGGTGGCCCTTGAATGCCATGATTGGATACCCAGGAACTCTTGTCTCGAAAGATCATGGTGTGGTCGGCGGTCAATGGGCCGATGGGGTCGATGTTTTTCTTGGGGGAATTGGTTCCGCGCCACCACTCACGATGAGCGCCGGGGAGACCGGTGAGGATCATGAAATGATCGACGTGCAGTAGGCCTTCCTGATCGAACAAACGGGGAATATCCAGCCGAGCGGGGCATTTCCAGACGGTGGGGACGATGGCCTTCTTGATATCGGAATCGAAATCGGCGGCTGAAGCGCGCATGCGCCCCCCGTTGAGGCCATAGGACATGAGGGTGACACCCTGATTACTGCTCATGACATAAAGCGCCGCAAAATTACGTTCTTGCTGAGCAGCGGTGGGGAATAGCCCCTGGTAGTCGTCGGCGTACATCGTGAACGCCAGCGCTTGGTTCTTGAGATTGGAGACGCAGGAGATGCGTTTGGCACGTTCCTTGGCCTTGGAAAGGGCGGGCAGGAGCATGCCGGCGAGGATGGCGATAATGGCGATCACCACCAAAAGTTCAATGAGGGTGAACGCGAGTGAACTCCTGGCTGTGAAGAAAGAAAGGCGTGGTTTCATACAATACAAACCGCGTAATCGTCACGCGCCACCGTACTTGGTTGGGGGCCGGTTGCAAGCGCGCGTTCGGTCAATCCCCAACCTCGACGGTCAGTTCGATTTCGACGGCGGAATTGCCGGGTAACTGGTAGACACCGATCGCGCTGCGGGTGTGCCAACCGGCGTCTTCACCCCAAAGCTCGAGTAGGAGGTCGGTGGCGCCGTGGATGACTTGTGGCATCTGGACAAACGACTCACCGGCGTTGACGAGCCCGAGCACGTGCACGATGCGTTTGACCTTTTGGAGATCGCCGGTGACGGATTTGACCGACGTGAGACATTTGAGGAGTGTTTCGCGGGCGGCTTCGTAGCCTTGATCGACGGTGACTTCTTTGCCGAGTTTGCCGGTGACAGTGGAGGTGTGGCCGCTTGTGCGAACGATATTGCCGACGCGGATGGCCGGACGAAGTTTGCCGCGTTGTTTGGGTGCCTCGGGTAGGGCGAGATGTTTGGCCTTCAGTTTCTCTTCAATAGTCATGGCGTTGCGTACGTGAATTCCACGGTGTAGGTCGAGCCGAATGTCGACGGAATGCTTTTGGGGAGATGTGCTCTTTGAGACCGAGAGGGTCGGATGCGATCAGGTCAGGTCCAGGCCTTTCATTGGGCCGATACCCGACGAGAATGAATCTACGTCCAGCCCCAACCGCTGGAGCATCGAGACGAAGAGTCGGCAGAGTGGCAGGTTGTTGGCAGGGTTGCCGGCGAGGTGTTGACCATGTTTAAAGCCACCGCCGGCGAGCAGAATGGGTAGATTTCGGGTCGAGTGGCTGGAGGCGTTGCCGAGATTGGAGCCATAGAGGACCATGGTACGGTCAAGCAAGGTTGAGTCTCCCGCGGTGGACACTTTCAGTTTCGTGAGGAACGAGGCCAGCAACGTCATCTGCTGAAGTTCGATCCGTTTGAGTTGAGCGATTTTGCCGAGATCGCGTCCGTGGTGGGACAAATTATGCCAATCCTGCGTGACGCCTGGTATGGGTGGGACGTTGCTATGGCCATGGATGCGCAGGGTGATGGCGCGGGTGGAATCGGTTTGCAGCGCCAGATGTGCCAGGTCGAGCATCAGTCGAGTGCGGCCTGCGACATCAGCGGCGTTCTGAATGTCGATTGGCGGTGGAACTGAGACATGCGGTTTGGGTTTTGAAGCCCAATCTTGGGCTAGCTGAAGCCGTTGCTCGACCTCGCGAACTGAAGTGAAGTATTCGTCCAAAGTTTGCCGGTCTCGATTCGTGACGCGCTGCTGGAGAATCTGAGTTTCGGTGCGCATTGTGTCCATGATGCTACGGCCGTCCTGGAGCCTTCGGGTCTGTTGCGCGATTTCTGTGGCCGAGCCGCTGATAAAAAGCTTCCGGAAGACTTCGGAAGGACGGAAGTCGGCTGGAAGTATTGTTCCGCCACGAGTGACCGAAATGCTGGTGCTGCTGTTACCGGTGCTTAGGATGAGACTTTGAAAACGGGTGGCGGGCGGTAGTTTCTCGAGCATGTATTGGTCGATGGAAATGGTATTGCGATACCCGCCTGTGCCGGGGCGTGGGGCACCTGTGAGAAAAGAGCCTTCGCTGACATGTCCTCCGTCGACTTCGGGATGTGAAACGCCGGAGAACAAGGTCACATCGTTTCGGAGACTTTGGAGGGGTTCGAGGTATTGGGTGACTTCATAGTCGCGGCCGGTTTTGGCTGGAAACAAGTGTTCTGGGTGAATCCCCAGGGTGGTGCAGAGGCAGACCATCCGGCGAATGGGTGCGGTGGAGCTTGTTGCTAGTGTAGAGGCGCCATTGGAGCACGATTCCAACCAAGGCAGGGTGAGCGTCACGCCGGTCGCGCGCAGGAATCGTCGACGGGAGAGGGGTGTCTTCATGTCGATGGGCTATTTGTGTTGGAACGTTTGGCTGGCGACTACCTCGTGGATGAGGCTTCTCAAACCGTAGTCGTGGCGCTTCACGGCGAGAACGATTTCACCAATTGCGGGTTCATCTCCAGGCGTGATGCCCTGTCCGGTGGCGTAGACGAGCAGTTTTTGCGTCAGGCCGCGGGCGATGGCGTCGGGATTCTCGAGCAGGATGGATTGGAGCTCTTCTAGGTTAGAAAAGCGGCGTCCATTTGAAAGTTGATCTCTTGTGTCGACGGTTTTACCGAAGGCGATTTTGTGCGGGCGTTGATGGACCAGGAGTGTCGCGATGATAGGATTCACCCGCACGCCCGGCTGGGGAGAGATGCGATAGCGTTCGCGCCAACCGCCGATGACATCGTAACTTTCTAAGGCAAAGCCGATCGGATCCATTTTGGAATGGCAGCCGGCGCAACTGGGATCGGCGCGGTGTTTGGCAAGTTGATCGCGGATACCGACGGCACCGCGGATGTCAGGTTCTGCCGACGGGACATTGGGTGGTGGGGGCGGGACGGTTTTGCCGAGTATGCGATCGAGCATCCATGCGCCTCGGATGACGGGTGACGTGGTGGTTCCATTGGCTGAGACTTTAAGAACACTGGCGTGAGAGATAACCCCTCCTCGATGAGAATTTTTCGGCAATGGGTATTTGCGAATTTCGAGGCCGGTAGAGCCGGTTAAGTCGTAGTGGCGTGCTAGCCGTTCATTCAGCATGACGAAATCGCTTTGAACGAATTGGAGGAGGCTAAGGTTATGTTGAAGCAGTTCATCAAAGAATGCGTGGGTCTCCTCCGGCATGGATACTTGGAGCCATTCATCGAATTCCGGGTACAATTTAGGATCCGGAGTGGTGAAGTCGATTTGACGAAGCCCGAGCCATTGCCCGGTGAAATCGGTCGTGAACCTA
Organism: Verrucomicrobiales bacterium; assembly: GCA_005793375.1. Lineage (GTDB taxonomy): Bacteria > Verrucomicrobiota > Verrucomicrobiia > Limisphaerales > UBA9464 > SXSK01. The sequence goes on from SXSK01000035.1 coordinate 11,056, forward strand.
CGGGCATTGGGGTGTGCCAGCATCCGTTCTACTTGTGCATGAAGTTCCTCGGGTGTTTCCAATCTGCCGCTGGCGGCGCTTTCGATGAGGGCCTCGTCGGGTGTGGTACTCCAAAGGAAGTAACTCAACCGAGATGCCAATGCGTAGGCGTCGAGCTTTCCGGGTGATTCCAGCAATAGCAGGAAGCGGGGTGAAACGAGAATGGCTTTTAAGCCGGCTCGCAAGGCATCGATGAACGGGGAGGCCGACTGCAATCGTTCCTCGACGAGTTTGAGGTAAGGAGAGAGTTCCGCGTCTGTGATTGGGCGGCGAAACGCGCGCGGAGCGAACAATCGAAGGATGGCTTTTGCATCTGAGAGGGTTCCAAGTTTTGGATCCACGTTGCCGAGCAGCTTTTGATTTGCGGGTGGCGGCCAGTGATTCGCTTCCAGAGGGCCTTCCACGATGACGGAGTGCACAGCAAGTCCGGGGCCCGAATAGCTGAGGGGGTCGTTGTGCCAGGGCACGCTGCCATAAGGAACGATTTTGAGAGTATCGCGGCGCGCTTCGAATCGTGTCGTGAATTCGACAGCCTTGGGTCGGTCAGGCGGTACCTCGAAGTATCCGAGCAATCTGGATCTTCCACCGCTGTGAAAAGTGCCTCCGTAGACCCTGAAAATCATGGGTTTATTGGAAGTCTGAATGCCGTTGGCCAGAATTCGCACGGTGTATTCGCCCGGTGCTGATGCCCGGAATTTCTTCAATTCAGTCGGGGACTCGGTGGAATTAAACAAAACGGCCCACACATTGGTTCCTTCCTTGCGGAAGCTCCTAGCATCCCAACGATCCACAACATCCGCCCCAGTGAATTCTTCCCGAATGAATTTGGGTTGAGGACCAACCTGGAGCACGGCGTCAAGGGCTACATCCGCTGCCTCGAGATACTTTTCCAATTGTACGGCGGAGAGTGTGAGCGCTGACGATACCTTGTCGAAGCCAAAGGCGGCGCCGTCTTCCGGCAAGAGTTCGAGCACATTTAGATCCAGTCCAAGCAGGTCGCGAAGTGTGTTTTGATATTCGAATCGATTGAGACGACGCGACGTGGCGCGGCTGGAATTGGTTTCGGTTGAGGTGGTGGCAGCGCGGAGAGTCCTTCCGAGGGAATCGAGGAACGCCTCGCGATCGGCTGTGGTTGGCTGCGGCTTCTTGGCGGGTGGCATCTCTCTCAGGTCCAATTGCTTGTAGACATTGCCCAAAAGCTCCAGGGAGTCTGCAGACGGCGCCGCCAAATTGAGAGAATCTAGTTGGATGCCACCTTTTCGGGAGATTGCGTCATGGCATTCCACACAATGGACTTGAAGAAACGCGCGAATCGACTCGGAAGACGCAGCGAGGGGGAGCAACTGAGTGAGAAGGATTCCTGCCAATGGCTGACGAAAGAGCCTAGTAAGGAGAAGCTTTCTGAACACAACAGAAACTCTATCCGCAGTGTGGGATCGAATTCAGTATCACGACGACTGAATCCTGCCGGCGCACACTTGCAAATTTACGGCACAGTTGCGGGGAACGCATCGAGGTTTGAATCCGGTATTGATTCGGGTCGAATCCAAAGCTGGGCGTGGTGTGGGAAAGCCGGTTACAGTGCTAATGGAGGATTGAACGAAGCCGCTGCGCGGGGGGCTTCGCCGAAGTAGACGCCCGGGGTGGTCTGGAGCACACGCTCCGGACCTATGATCAAAACCTCGTTCATATCCAGATCGAAATCCACTACAGCTCCCGCGCAGCTGCCGA
>SXSK01000380.1 GCA_005793375.1 Verrucomicrobiales bacterium
GATCTGCTCCGGGCGAGTGTGCCAAACAAGATACCGGAGACCCCTGAACTCACGCACCGCCAAGCACGACATTCCCAAGCAAAATGGTGAGAATGTCTAGAGAGCCATTTTAGAGACAAAGATGAGAGCCCTCTGCCGCTCTTGCCCCCAGCATCCAATGGCGCCGTTAACTCGGAGATGCACCCCCATCACTGCTTCAGCCCAAAAAAAGTATGGCGACCGACGGATTCTCCCCTGATACTACGTCTGCGTAGCATATCCGCTGTCACGAACCGATTTCTTACCATGCCTATCCCTACCGTGGCTTCCGAAGCCGTCGCCAAAGCCAAAGAACAACTCAATACTCACCTGCGCGAGATCATTGATTGGCATTTCAGCCCGGAAACTGGATGTCCATTCTGGCTCGATTGGGTTTCCAAAAACTTCGATCCCCGCAAGGAGATCACCCAGATCGAGGACATGCTCAAGTTCTCGCATTTCCAGGACGAATGGCTGCGAGACCTCCAACCAGAAGTCTGGGTGCCCCGCGCCTTCAAGGGTCAACCCTATAATATCTTCGAAACCGGTGGCACCACCGGCATGCCCAAACAACGCATCGGTTGGAACGATTTTCGAGTCGATTACTCCGAATTCAGCGACAAAATTTCTGACATCCACTTCCCCCGAGGGGGTGCGTGGTTGATGATGGGCCCGACGGGACCTCGCCGCTTGCGTTTGGCCATCGAACACTTGGCGAATGTGCGTGGCAGTTCCTGTTATTTCATCGATCTCGACCCGCGCTGGGTGAAGAAGGTCCTGGCCGACAAGAAATTTGATCAAGCCAAGGCCTATATGGCCCACGTGGTCGATCAGGCCGCCACGATTCTCAAGCACCGCAAAGTCACAGGACTATTCACCACCCCAAAACTACTCGAAGCCCTCGCCGAAAAGGTCAATATTTGGGACGCTGGCATCCGCGGTGTTTTCTGCGGCGGCACAACCATGGCGCCCCAGTACGTCCGCTTCATCGTCGAAGAGGTACTTGAAGGTCGAATCGGGTTTTATCCCACCTACGGCAACACACTCATGGGCCTCGCCGCCAGCGTGCCCATCCAGCCCGAAGACAATTACTCCATCACCTACTACGCGCCGCAACCTCGCGCGGTCCTGCGGATCGTGGACCCCAATAACACCGCCCTCACCAAAGGCTATGGCGAATGGGGTCGCGTCGAATTGACGACCCTCACGAAGGAATTCTTCATGCCTCGCTTTTTGGAGCGTGACGAAGCCATGCGTCGCGCCCCGCGCCCGCCATACGCCTGGGATGGCGTCGCTGAGGTGCGTCCTTTCGGTGCCATGGAGAAGACTATTGTTGAAGGGGTGTACTGACCCCGAGGACAACACACACATCCCCAGCGACGTCGGTGGATCCGGATCAATGGTGAATCGGTGGTCGACTACCGACCCGTACGCTCGTTGAGCGGCTCCATCGGTTTGTAAAATCACGACGACGAAACCGTGACGCGTTTTCGCAACATGCAAATGACCAAATGGTGACATCGCCGATAAACCGTTGCGCCTGGGGCTTGTTTGAGGTGTCACGTTTCACAACTCTTTCATGGACCGTATTTTGCATTGTTCCCATCCCTAGCTAGAGTTAGGGCATGGGACATGACGTCACAGACTTCGAGCGGGAAGTGGTCCAGCGAAGCCAGGAACTGCCGGTGCTGGTGGATTTTTGGGCGCCTTGGTGCGGGCCTTGTCGTGCACTGACCCCAGTGCTGGAACGTCTCGCCGAATCCGCCGCTGGTAGCTGGTTGTTCGCCAAAGTGAATGACGATGAACATCCCGCCGTAGCTGAAAAACACCAAGTCAGCAGTATCCCAGCCGTCAAACTCTTCATCCAAGGCAACGCGGTTGAGGGATTTGTTGGAGTTAGAAGTGAGAAGGACATTTTACGTTTCATCCATCAGCACCTGCCGTCGCCACACGAAACTGACTTGAAACACGCGCGAGCGCTGATGGAAGAGCAGCGATTTCCAGAAGCCTCAGCGTGTCTCAGTGCCATCCTGGAGGCAGAACCGTCCAATGATGCAGCTCGTGTAGCCCTGGCGGAATGTTGCATGTCCATTAATCCCGCCCAAGTGGCCACCACTCTTGCCCCGATAAGCATCGAATCACCGGTGGCGGAAAAAGCGGGCGCACTCCGCACTCTCTGCCGGTTTGCGGCCTTGATCGACAACTCCGGCTCGTTGGGCGAATCCCCGGTAAAACCCCGCTACTTGCAAGCCGCCGCGGCATTGCGCAGCGGAGACTATGCCGCAGCTCTTGAGGGGTTTATCGACGTATTGTCCCGAAGGCGGGATTACGACCAACATGGCGCCAAGGTGGCGTGTCAGGCCATTTTCCTACTGCTTGGCATCCGACATCCACTCGCGGAGAAATATCACCGAGCCTTCTCTAGCGCGCTGCATTCATGAATCGCTGGAAGCCTGGAATCTCGAATGACTCCTCGAACCGCGAATACGGTCCGTGAGCTGCTTTTGGATGCGAGCCGTGCCCTGGAAGCGTCGGGTGTCGATTCTGCACGACTGAATAGTGAGTTGTTGCTGGGACACGTCCTCAACTCGCCGCGGCTGCACCTGCTGCTCAATGCACAACTCATTCCAACCAACGCACAAATCCTGGAATTTCAACGCTTGATCGAACTCCGCGCCTTGCGTCATCCCTTGCAGCATCTCACCGGGACCGCTGCTTTTCTGGGTTGCGACGTCGCTGTAAATCGTCAGGTACTCGTGCCTCGTCCCGAAACCGAAACACTGGCTTTGCGGGCGCTGAACTTAATGGAAGGGCGCGGCGCTGTGACCTTGATGGACCTAGGAACCGGTAGTGGATGTCTTTCGATCGCCTTGGCTCTGGCCCTTCCGCAAGCCATGGTCCACGCCCTGGACATTTCGGCGGCAGCACTGGCGATGGCGCAGAAGAATGCCGAATCGAACGGAGTTGACCATCGCATTCATTTCCACCACGGCAACTGCTTTCAAGCATTGCGGGCTGTCGCGGCCGCCACGAGTGATCCATCGCGGGGCCAAGCCAATACCTCACCCGGTCTGGGAGGCTTTGACTTGATTGTCTCCAATCCACCTTACATCCCCAGCGCCGAGATCGAACACCTCCAACCCGAAGTTCGCGACCACGATCCGCGAAACGCCCTGGATGGCGGGCACGATGGCTTAGATTTTTATCGGATCCTCGCGGCGGAAGGTGCAGTTTGGTTAAAACCAACTGGCTTTCTGGTGGCGGAATTCGGCGATGACCAAGGCGCGTCTATCCAACAACTATTCCAACCCAATCGCGGTTGGAGCATCAGTCGATTAGAGAAAGACTTGAGTGGCCGCGATCGGGTTATCATCGTGGGCACCGCGACCCGAGCAAACCTTTGACATTCGGCGCGTGTGAACCAGGACTGAATCCTTGGTTTGCGGTGGCGCCACCCATGCAGTATCCCAACGACATCATTCGATGGATTCATTTCTGATTCAAGGCGGTACACGCCTTCAGGGCGAGGTCACTATCAGCGGCTCCAAGAACGCGGTGCTGCCCATCATGGCGGCCACGCTGCTCACCGCCGACACCTGCGTCATTCGCCGGGTCCCAGACCTAAGCGATGTGCGTTTCATGTGCGATATCCTCAAGAGTCTCGGCGCTGAGGTTCAATTTGAGGACGGCACCTTAACTATCCGCGCAGCTCTAATCCGGGGCCACGGCGATTATGAACTCATTCGCAAAATGCGCGGGTCGATCTGCATCCTCGGCCCACTGCTGGCCCGACTGCGCAAAGCTCATGTTTCCCTTCCTGGCGGATGTGTCATCGGTACCCGCCCCATCGACCTTCATCTCAAAGGAATTCGAGCCCTGGGAGCGAAATTACAGATCCAAAACGGATATATTCGTGCCACCGCCAGACAACTGGAAGGCACCATGATCTTCCTGGGCGGCCGCGCAGGTCCCACGGTCCTCGGCACCGCGAACGTGATGATGGCCGCCACGCTCGCCGAAGGTGTCACTGTCATCGAAAGTGCCGCCTGCGAACCCGAAGTCACCGATCTCGCACACTTCCTCAACTCCATGGGTGCCCGTATCACCGGCATCGGCAGCCCCACCATCACCATCACAGGCGTCAAAGAACTGCACGGAACTCAGCATGAGGTCATTCCAGACCGTATCGAGGCCGCCACGTTCGCCTGCGCTGTGGCTGCGACGGGCGGGGAGATCACCATCCGTGGCGCCCGACCGGACCATTTTCATGCCGTTCTCGACAAATTGATCGAAGCTGGCGTAAAAATCGATCAACGGAAATCTGGAATGGTGGTAAAACCGACGTCGCGACTAAAAGCTGTGGACGTGACAACGCTGCCCTACGCTGGATTCCCTACCGATGTGCAAGCTCAGATCATGGCGTTCATGTGCGTGGTTCCGGGCATCAGTGTGATCACGGAGCGGATTTTCGAATCTCGATTCATGCATGTTGCTGAATTGGCAAGGCTTGGAGCAGATATTTCCATCGAAGGCCCCAGTGCCATCGTCAAAGGTGGCGCCCCATTAAGTGGCGCCCCGGTCATGGCAAGCGACTTGCGTGCATCCGCCGCATTGGTTATCGCAGGAATGACGGCAAGAGGGTCGACTAAGGTGAATCGCATTTACCATTTGGATCGAGGTTACGAGCGCATGGAGGAAAAACTCCGGCGACTCGGAGCTCAAATTGAACGCGTGGAGGGAGAATGAAGAATCTACTTTGGGTACTGATTATCGTGGGACTCGGCTGGGCAAGCATCAAGTTTGCCGAATACTACAAAAGCGTTAAACGCCAGTCCGAAGGGCCCACCCCAGAAGAAATCGCTGCCAAGCAGCAGGAAATGCCCAGCCTCACACCTCAATTGGAGAGTTCTCTCCAGCAGGCCAAGTCGGGCGCCACGGCCGACTTGAAGGCATGGTTGGATCGCCACGGTCCCTCAATCCAAGATCCGCGTAAAGCCGATATCGAATTGGATTATGTCCAGAAGCTCGCACTGAGCGATCCAGCGGGGGCCAAACGTCTTTTCGCCACCGTTAAGGCTCGCATCCCGCCAGACTCAATCGTCTACGCTCGCGTGAAGAAGCTGGCGAAAATCTATCAGTAGTCCACACTCCGCAGCAAGCCCCGGGGTCGAAACCGTTTGTTCAGTCTCGTTGCGCCGCCATTTATGACGGGTGCCGCGACGGACAGCCGGTCTTCCCGAGGTTGTTTCTCGCAGCAAAAACGTCTCGAAGGCAACTTCAGAAGCAACTCGTACGCGTTATGGACATCGTCTTCAAATGTGGCCAATGCAAACAGGAACTCGAGGTGGACGCCGCCGCCGCAGGACAGCAGATCACTTGTCCGTCCTGCAACCAGGTGATCAGCATACCGGCGCCGGAAGCGAGCAATATTCGAATGAGCGCTTCAGCTTCCAGCAGCAACGCGAGCATTCGCGAGGAGAAGCATTTCGCGGTTCCCGTCAGTGAGCGCCCGGTCGAACCGCTCATCAAGAAACCATTGCCCCCGCTCGACGCCAGCGCCAAAGATGGCCCTCGCCAAATGCGCATCAAAACACTGCGCCACAGCGATTGCAAAGAAGTCGGCCACGACAACTTCGACAAGATGGCCACCGAATTGGTCCAAGGAATCGGTGAAGAATACATCGTGTCAATCAACACCTTCACCTACACCTTCATCGACATCGGCACCCAAAAACTGATCACCGACTTCGGCATTCTCATTGTGTTCAAAGGGTGATTTCGAAGCGCGGTGGCCCTCCACCGCTTTCCCGCATGGGACAACAAAAAGCCGGCTGGATGCATCACCACCCAACCGGCTATTTCTAAAAATCTCGATCTCTACGCGAGAACCGGACTACTCCTGGAAACCCTGTATATAGGTGGCGTCCTGGACTTTCTTCAGGTCTACCGTGGTATCAATGCCACCGGATTTCACCGATGCATCGAGTCCTTGATCCTTGCTGAGGTAAGTCCAACGCATGATCTCTGAATGGCCATCCGCCATCCCGAACACGGCAGACTTGCTGTGATGCGCAGTGGGTGAATTTTGCCAGATGGTCGCGCCTGTCAGGTTCGATTTCACCGCAAAATACCCGTCATCAATAGTCTCCTTGCTTTCATCCACAAAAACAAAGGAGGCGGAAGGCGATGGATTCTTGATTTGAACCGATTTTGAATAGAGTTTGTAAAAGGCTCCCAAAACCCAGGTGGTATCGGTCCCGCCATCGGCACCAGTGCCACCGCCCATGCGGCCGCTCATGGAAAACGTGCGGACCAGCCTTCTGCCCCCCCTAAGCGATGCCGCGTTTTTCAGGGATGTCGGTGGCTCTTTGGCTCCAGGACAGCTGTAGATGGGCACCGAGGTGTTATAGACAAACAGTTTTCCATTGCGAATATTCAGCTCATTCGTAGCACCGTTCGCATCCGCCACATTGCCACCAATCCATGCATTCGTCGTGCCCAACCAGTTCTTCACTAACTCGTCTCGGTTGTCGGTGTGATACATCACCCAAGCCAGCCCGAGTTGTTTGGTATTGTTCAGCCCTTGGATCGTAACGGCTTTGCCTTTGGCCTTAGCCAAGGCCGGCAGAAGCATCCCAGCCAGAATGGCAATGATCGCAATAACCACTAGAAGCTCGATGAGCGTAAATCCTGCCTTTGTCGATTCGGGTGTTTTTTGTTTCGCGGCAACCATAGTTAACGGGATCTGTTCAGCTCAATATCGCCCTGAGGCCTCCAGATCGCAAATTGAAAAATCAAGAACGATTCCAAAGGGCGCATCTCCGAGTTGTGGGAATTTTGGAGATCGGTCGTCCCTGCAATTCCCCAAAAACGGTGGAGGGCCACCGCACTGCAAAAGGCGCGGTGTTTTTTCGAGTGCGGCAGCCCGCTGCCGCTTTTCCCCCAGCATCCTATGCGGCGCCGCAACTCGGAGATGCGCCCCCACGAAAAGGGGTTCTAGGCACAGGCTTTAGGCCACACCCAGATCAGCACTGAACCGCCAGACATCCCTTCAGCGCTTGTACCCCTGAGGTGGCTTGCGCTGGTCTGGGGGAAGCTTTGCCGATGGCTGTAACACGAGATTGGTTCCCGAGACCCACGGCACTTCCTGGCGGTTCACAATCATCGTCCTCGGCAATAACTCTATCTCGTGACCAAAACAGTCGTACGTGATGGTTCCAGGCAAAATGGTACCATCTTGGAAAATGGTCACGCCAAACGGGGTCGAATTTGTGTTCGGCAACGTATAAACCCTCAATTCTTCGGTCACCGTCGTTTTCTCCCCAGGAAATCGAACCGTCACGTTGGTCAACCCAAGCTTTCGATGAGAAATGCTCAACAACGGTGTCCCGTCAGTGTCCCGGCGAAAGGTGACTTCCCATGGTCCGTGTTGCCGACGGTACAATTCACACCCCCCATAAAAGGTCACATAGGAAAACAGACAGAGGATAAAGCCCACAAACAGGCGAATCACACTCTTGGGTAACGGTTCTTCGTTCAATGGCGCTTAAGGTGGCAAGCCGACCGGGTTGCGCAACGGGGAATTGTCCCGGCCACAATCTAGCCTGAGGGTGCCGTCAACGCCTCACTTCGGTTTCAGCACTTGCGGCCGTTGCTGGATGAAATTCACCAACTCCGCAGGCCCCATCTGGTTGTCGCCGTCCAAATCAAACGAATCAAACAACTTGGCATTCCCAATCCACTGCTGGAACTCCGCAGCATCGATCGAACCGTCCTGATTGGTATCGTGGCTGGCCAAAATAGTCTTCAGCGCCAAAGCCTCAGGGGATGGCGCCGGTTCCTTCGGGGCGGGAACCGGCGTCGAGGAACGGGCGTTGGTCGATGGTGTTACACGAACGGCTTCGGCAAACGGGGATTGCGGCCAGCGCGCGACCAGCAGGTCTCGGTATTCGACCATTTTTGCCGGCTGATCCAATCCCAAAGGGTCATGGGCAAACGCGAGGAGAAAAAGTTCCTCGGCCGATGCTTCAGCCGATCGTGGACTCAGCAATTCGACAACCCGGGCAGCGTCTCCGGCAAAGAACGCCAGATTCGCGCGTTCCCGAACCGGCAACGTTGCCAAACGCTCACCCAATTCTCCATCTGTCAATTCGTCGGAAACCCATTTGGAGGAATGTATCAAGGTCATCGAAAGCTTGTCGAACGCCAGCAACGGATTTCCGGAAGGCATCGACGTAGTGTCCAACCCGAGAAACACCAATCGTTCGGTGGTGCAAATGGCCTTCACCGGCTGGCTGACCACAAACCACCCCACCCACTTGCGTGTCGGTTGATGGAATAGCAAAACCCGGCTTCGTCCAGAATAGATCCCATCGGTAGTGGCCAGCCAAAGCCATTGGTTGTCACGGTGTAAGGCCCGAACCGCTCCAGGCATTCGACTGCTCGGTGTGACTGGATCCATCCGGCGGTTCTGTTCGATACTTCTTCGAGCGAAGATCGCTCGATCCCGCATCCGTTCGCGAATCCCTGCCAACACGCGATTGTGTGCCGCCGCGACAAACGCTGGGGAAGGCCGAGTCGCCGGTGTGACCACCGCCGGCAACCCTGAATGAATCGTCACGCCCGGCTGCCAATACCAGTTGTCAGCGGAACCGTTGCTCGGGTCGACCCAATGCAACCCAGAATCGCTCCCGACCCAAAACCCACCCGATCCATCCCCCTGCGCACACTGAAGACGTGACGGATTCGTCCGGGGATTCCCCGCTTGTAACTGGTCGTCAAAGATCGTCCACTGAGTCCCCTGGACATGGCGCCCCGCCGCGGTACGCGACCCCAGGGCCAACAAGGACGGACCCGACGCCGCCAGTTGCTGCCAAACATCTGGATTGCGCGGATTGCTGGCCGGAGCTGGAGATCCAACGCGTTCAAAATTTTCGCCGGAACGATCGAGTCCAAACACAGCCCCATTTTCCGAAAGAACTAACAATTGGCCTTGGGCTTCGGAAATGCCGGACAGATTCGTCGCCGACAATCCCTGACCCGCGTTAAAACCATCTACCTCATACGTCTTGATGTGAAATGCCGCCGCGCCACCCCGAACCGCCATCCAAACTTCCCGACCCTGTCCCCACAGCGCCGACGGAGAGTACTGGTCCAAAACCCCCTTCACCAATTCTACTCGATTCCCAGCAAACGTGTACGCCCAAAGTCGACGCGCCGCGAGCGCCGGGGATCCTGTCCGCGCTCGCGCAATAATCCAAATTCGTTCATCGAAGTAGAGGAGTTCTTCCACCACCGCACAGGGCTGATCCCGCGGAAATGTCATCGCCTGTAACTTGGGCGGCGGTTGAATGGCAGGCAGCCACTCAAACCGACGACTGTAGAACGCATCCGGAACCGGGCTGACATTCGTCGAGACTGCGGGGACTTGAATCGCCGGTTTTTCACCAAGTGGAACCCCATCCAATTCGGCAGCGTGCATCGCCATCAAACCACTCGCACACAACCACCAACCCGCGAAGCAGCTCCCAACGCCGTGCCAAAAAATGCGGGTGCCGAATCCATGGTCGCGGTAAATTCCAAGCGTAAATTGAGACATCGGGTAGGCCACAGGCCTTGGACAACATGGTTCAATTCTCGTGCCAGTTCCAGCCAGACTATTTTGGATTGCAGGGAGCCGCCTCCAGACCGCAGGAGGGCCGTGGCCCTCCACCGCTTTTGGGGAATTTAGGGGACGACCGATCTCCAAATGTCCAACAACTCGGAGATGCGCCCGGAGGGCAGGCATAGACCGGATTCACCTATTGCAACACACACAGACACTGCTACCCTGAGACCCACTGAATTCAGTTTCATGAAAACACTTCCTGCCTTCGTGCTGGGCACCCTGTTGCTATCAACAACCGCCACCACCTTTGGGTTCGCAGATAATAACGCCAAGTCTGGCGCAAAAGCACCCGCCGCAGCAACAACGTCACCGCAGGGCTTCGTCACTATCAGTGTGCCCGAATTTGAAAAACTCCGAGCCGATACCAACCATATCGTTCTCGACGTACGGACCAAAGGCGAATTCGACAAGGGGCACATCCCTGGGGCGATCAATATCGACGTGCGCGCTGCCGACTTCGAGAAACAGGTCGCCAAGTTGGATAAGTCAAAGACCTACTTAGTGCATTGCGCAGTCGGCGGACGAAGTGTGACCGCCTGCAACAAACTCGCCCCGCTCAAGTTCGAGAAACTGTTCAACCTGAAAGGTGGCTACGGCGAGTGGATGTTCACTTCGGGCAAAGCGCCCGTGCAGTAGACGGACCGAGTTGCCGGCGTCGCATTGGAAGCTGGGGCGAAACTCAGCAGAGGGCTGCCTCGGTCCAAATCCATAGCTCGTGCGTCTCGACGGGCGGTGTCTTTGGAGCGCGGTGGCCCTCCACCGCTTTTGCGGCAATTCCAGGGACGGCCGATCACCAACTGTACAACACCTCGGAGAGGCCCGTATCCCTCATCGCTCGACCACAAAAGGAATGTCGTGGTCATTCCCCGATCGGCCTTTCACCTGCTCCAAACCTTGGTCGTCCTTGAGATTCGGCCCGATAGAATAAATCGCGTACCCGCCCGTGAGGTTTTGGTAGCGCAGGGGTTGTCCATCGAACGGATCGAGAGCCACGGAGTCCAACCAGCTCGGAACCAAGGCTTGCAAGGTGTCCGGACGGTTGCCGCCATGGGCGAGACGGTAGCGCTCCAGAGCCACTGCCGTGGCGGCACATTGCGTTTGAGCCCTATGCACGGATTCCTTTTCTGATGCTTTGGCCAGCGCCGGCAGCATCATCAGGACAAAAAAAGCCCCGGGTCGGCGACGGGCACCCACTTGTTTTATTTCTGCTTCCCACTGAGCCATCGGCTTGGCTCGATCCCAGGAAGGCAAGCGGCTGATCTGGATGAACTCCGACAGAAACCGGATATGGGTGGCCCGTTCCATCTTGATCAGACCCAGCGCCGAGTAGATCGAGATACCTGCAGTCATCACTCCCGATCGGGCTGACCCGTTCTCAGTCAACCCTAGCCTCGCCAATTTTTCTGGAGAACTATAAAGGTCCAATCCGAGAGCCAATTCCGTTGCGAGACAACGGTCCAGGCGCTGAACCGCCGCCACTCGAACCAACGCTTGTTGAAGCATGGCCAGTTCGCTGTCTGGGACCTCCAATCGATTGATCAATTCCTCGGTGGCTTTGATGGCGATGCCTTGGATGGCCAAGCGGACGAGCTGGGAGATCAGCAAAGGTTCTTCATTCAGCCCGTGGCTCAGATTGAGAATCGTTAGGATATCGCGAACTGAGTCGGAAGGACGTCTCTCCTCGGCGGCAAGCCCAGCGCGCAGAGCTAAAGCTTGAGCCACCGACTTCAGTTTGGCCAGATGCGGCAAGAGCAACTCGAACCCCTTGGAATATTGCAGGTCGTTGGCGCCCTGGGTCCGCGACAGAATCTGCGGAGCGAGCGCAAAGGCTTCGGAGTTTTGCTCCACATACTCGCGAGCCGCCTTCAACGTTTCCTCGGGCCAGGGTTCCCCGCGGAGCTCCTCGGACTTGCCGCGAGAGACAAATGGCACCCGATCACCGGAGGCTTCCTGCAGCAACTCGGCAAAGTTCAGAGCCGCCTGACAAATATTGTCTTCGTCCCGCACGATTGGAGCCTGATCCGCCAATTCCTTGAGTGACGTGGGGTAGCCCAAAGAACGGAGACGCGCCAACGCCTGTTCATCCTCCGGCCGAGGACGGTGGAGGTACAAAATCCCTAAAACGATCGCGAGGATCAAGACGCCAAAGACGCCTCCGAGCCACGCAAGCCAGCGGGAGCGGCGGTGAGGATGGGGTTGGTTCTCCGATGGATTCATTGTTTGAGTAAGACTCAGCTAATCGCACTTAAATTCACAGTTTTTACGTCTAAGATGATGCCAGCAGGTTGTCTTATCGTAAGTGACGGATGTGGTCGATTGCGGTGTGATGGCGGCAATCGCCATGCCCTCTTTCTGTCGGCCGCGGTATTCCTGATTCATCACATGGGCGGCCTCACTCCGCCGTGATGCTCGGGTCGAGCAGCCAGCGCCACACAGGGAGCACTTCGATTCCCTCCGGAGAGCTCGTGCCACGTGGTTGAGTTCCTTCCGCGTTCAGCACCTTCCGGGCACCCGGAAACTCGGCGGACGCCCCCTGGAGGGCTCGAATCTCACGCTCAATCGTCGCCTTATCCCCAATTTCAGCCGCTACCTAGATCAATTGGGTAGAGCCATCGGCACTCGTCGCCAAAACGTTTTTGTTGTTTCATCTCGGTCGCCGCTTGCACCGCCTCCCTCTCCGCTCATAGTCATTGCCCGATGTCCGCTGCCGACTTTGTCCATTTGCATCTGCATACCGAGTATTCACTGCTCGACTCCTGCTGCCGCCTGGATCGATTGATGGAGAAGGCCGCCGCCTTGAAATTCACCGCGCTCGCCATGACCGATCACGGCAACATGCACGGCACGGTCGAATTCTATCAGGCCGCCAAAAAAAAGGGCATCAAACCCATCATCGGCTGCGAGGTGTACGTCGCTCCGGGCAGTCGCCTGGACAAAAAACAGGGCTCGGGAGGCATGCGCGATGTCTACAACCACTTGGTCCTCCTCGCGAAAAACGAGGTCGGCTATCATAACCTGGTCAAACTGGTTACCGCCGCCAATCTCGAGGGCTACTACTACAAACCGCGCATCGACAAGGAACTGCTCTCCCGTCATGCCGAAGGTCTGATCGGTCTCTCAGGTTGCCTCGCCAGCGAAATCCCGGAAATGATCCTCAAAGATCAACCCGACCGAGCCCGAAGCGCCATCGACTGGTTCAAGCAGATCCTCGGACCGGAACATTTTTATCTCGAACTCCAAAACCACGGCATCGCCGAACAGGCCAAGGTCAATCGATCACTCATCCCCTGGGCCAAGGAGTTCGGCCTGAAATGCGTTGCCTCCAATGACGTCCATTACGTCGAACGTGGCAACTGGAAAGCCCACGATTGCCTCATCTGCATCGGCACCCAAGCGCTGCTGGCCGACAGCAAACGCATGCGCTATCAGCCCGAGCAGTTCTTCCTCAGGTCTCCCGAGGAAATGAAGGCCCTCTTTTCCGAAGTGCCCGAAGCCGTCCTCAACACCATGGAGGTCGCAGAAAAATGCCAAGTCGACATCAAGTTTGAGTCCGGTTCGAAACACTATCCTAAGTTCCAACCCCCAGAAGTTTGGACACGGGAGGGCTACCTCCGCCACTTGCTTTGCGACGGTCTCAAGAAGCGGTATGGAATCCACGCTCACGTGGAAGGAAACCAGATCCTCGTTGATCGGGTCGAAGACCCATTGAGGCTACAGTTTTTGCTCCCAAACGCGATCCCCAAGCCCGCGTTGGCGCCTCAGTCCAACCATGCCACCGACGACGCCTCCACCAACGCCAACCCCGGCACGCTCACTGACGCCCCCGCTGCCGAGGCCCCTCCTGTGACCAATCCCCAGGAAATCATCGCAGCAGCCACCAAGATTCTCCTGGATCGCCTCGATCTCGAAATCGGTGTCATCGAAAAGACCGGTTACGTCAGCTACTTCCTGATCGTCGGCGATTTTGTCCAGTACGGTCGGCAAAAAGGCATTTCATGCGTGGCTCGTGGAAGCGCCGCCGGATCACTCGTGACCTATCTTCTCGAAATCGCCAACGTCGACCCCATCCGCTACGGCCTCCTGTTCGAACGTTTCCTCAACCCAGAACGTGTCAGTCCGCCCGATATCGACATCGACTTCGCTGACGATCGACGAGCCGAGGTCATCGAGTATGTCCGCCAGAAATACGGCAAGGACGCCGTCGCCCAGATCATTACGTTCGGCACCATGGGTGCGAAGTCCGTCATTCGCGATGTAGGCCGCGTCATGGGTCTGAGTTTCGGCGACTGCGATCGCTTGGCAAAGATGATCACGGATGTGAAGTGGTCCTTGAGCGATGCCATCGAGAAGAATCCGGATTTAAAAACCGCGTACTCGACGGAGGAAACCACCCGGGAACTGGTGGATTACGCCCTGGTCCTGGAAGATCAAGCGCGGAGCGCCGGTGTGCACGCTGCGGGTGTCGTCATCGGAGCGGAACCCCTGGTCAATCTCCTACCGCTCAAACAGGACGACGACGAGAGCATTGTCACGCAATTCGCCATGGGACCCGTCGGCGATCTGGGATTGCTGAAGATGGACTTTCTTGGGTTAAAGACCCTGACCGTCATCCGAAACACCGTGGAAATGGTCCAGCAAACCCAGGGAATCACCTTGCCAATCGATGACCTGCCATTGGATGACGCAAAGACGTATGCGTTGTTGAACAACGCCCAGACGCTTGGCGTGTTTCAGCTGGAATCCGGCGGCATGCGGGATCTCTGCCGCAAATTCCAGATTCAAAGCGTGGAACATATCACGGCGCTGATCTCGTTGTATCGGCCGGGTCCGATGGACCTGATCCCGGACTTCATCAAGAGGCGTCATGGCGAGCAGGAAGTGGTGTATCCACACCCCTTGCTGGAACCCATATCCAAGGAGACCTACGGCGTCCTGATTTACCAGGAGCAGGTCATGCAAGCCGCCCAAATCCTCGCCGGTTATACTCTGGGCGGCGCTGATCTGCTCCGGCGCGCTATGGGCAAAAAGAAGGCTGAGGAAATGGCGAAGCAACGCGAAAGTTTTGTCCAAGGCTGCGCGACCAAAAACAACATCGCCGCTCGAGACGCCAATGCCGTCTTCGATCTGTTGGAGAAATTCGCCGGATACGGCTTCAACAAATC
>SXSK01000381.1 GCA_005793375.1 Verrucomicrobiales bacterium
CACGCAAAAGTCGGGTAGTTTACCTATAACTCCTCGGACCTCACCGCGGCTCCGTCCAATCACGGAATAAATCGGGCGTTCACACCCCTCCCCATTCTCAAAATCCGTCCTCGCCCGATCTATTCCGCTTCGGGATTAGTCAGACGCTTATGCCCTAATTGTTGCCGTGAAGGCGAGGTCTCCGAGTCGGGTCGCGCCTGGCTCGACTCACACAGCCTCAGCATCCCTGACAAGGTCTTTCACCCCATCGGTTGTGAAGACTGTCAAGGCACAGGGTACTTAGGGCGGATCGGTGTCTTTGAGGTCTGGCACAAAGCGGAATCGGATTATCAACTCATTCTCGAACATGCCGATGAACATTCCATCCGTACCCACCTCCGCCACCGAGGACTCCCGACCGTCATTGAGGATGGACTCGCCAAGGCTCAGCGAGGCGTGACATCGCTCGAGGAAATCCAGCAAATCGGACTCCTTTTCGGGATTCCATCGACCAGTTCCGGCAATAAACTGCTGAATTAGCCAGGCGACTCCTTTATTTCAATGGTCATCTCACTGGGATTCTGTTGACCCATTGGCAAAAACTCTGTCGCGCCAAAATCTCAACTCGGCTATTCACTTATCGATGACACCGATCCTCAAACCGAATGTCTCGACGATCTCAAGAGCCGAAGATCTTTCGGTGACGGGGCGGCATTTGTTGGATCGTCGTCATTTTTTTGGAAAAACCGCAACCGGGTTGGGAGCCATTGCCTTAACCCATCTGTTGGGCGAGCACCACTCGCTCGGAAATGTCGTGCCATCCATTGACCCGACCCGGCCTTACGCGCCGAGATTCGGTCATCATGCCGCCAAAGCCCGCAATGTCTTGGTCATTTTTTGTGCGGGTGCGGTGAGTCAGTTGGAAACCTGGGACTACAAACCGGAATTGACCAAGCAGGACGGCAAACCCCTCAAAGGGGGGCCCGCAGTGACTTTTCAGGGCCCGGCGGGAAATCTCGCGCGGCCTCAGTATGAGTTTCGACCTCGCGGACAGTGTGGCAAAATCATCTCGGATCTTGTGCCCCACCTCGGTGGCCTCGTCGATGATTTCGCCTTTCTGCATTCACTCACCAGCAAGACCAATACTCACGGTCCGGCCGAAAATTTTTTGTCGACTGGATTTGTTCCTGATGGTTTTCCGAGTATCGGTGCCTGGGTCACCTACGCGCTAGGAAGCGAGAATCAGGATTTACCGTCCTTTGTGGCCATCCCCGATCCGCGCGGAGTCCCCCAAGCGAGTGTGAACAACTGGGGTCCTGGTTTTCTCCCGGCGGAATTCCAAGGAACGCCTTTCAGCGCCAAGGATCCCGTTCGAAATCTTAGGCCATCCAATGCCATCTCCGCGGAAAGCGATCAGGCAACCCGCTCACTTCTACAGCGTCTCAATGAACGTCACTTGGAGGCGCATCCCGGTGACGGCAGTCTAGCCGCGCGGATCGCCAGCTACGAACTCGCAGCGCGCATGCAACTCAGCGTCCCTGCCATCAGCGATCTGTCGACTGAACCTGCCCACATCCTGAAGCTGTATGGGGCCGATGACACCTCCAACCCAACCAAGGCTGCTTTCGCACACAATTGCATTTTGGCTCGCCGCCTGGTCGAACGCGGTGTGCGTTTCGTTCAACTCTTTAATGGTGCCTATGCCAGTGGCGGCGCCCTCAATTGGGATGGGCACAGCAAACTGAAGGAACAATACGATGTCCACGCCGCGATCATGGACCAACCCTCGGCCGCCCTGATTCAGGACCTGCGCCAACGTGGACTGTTACAGGACACCCTCGTGGTCTGGTGTACCGAGTTCGGGCGCATGCCCATGTTCCAAAAGGGTTCCCAAGGAAGGGATCACAATCCCGATGGGTTCACCTGCTTCCTTACCGGCGCCGGCATTCGACCCGGTGTCAGCTACGGGGTCACTGACGAACTTGGTAGACGAGCCGTCCAGGATGTCCTCTCCATCCACGATATGAACGCCACCATTCTTCATGTACTCGGGTTGAATCACGAGGCACTAACGTTCGAGCACAACGGAATCAAACGGCGCCTTACCGATGTCCACGGTCATGTGGTACGGGAAATCCTCACTTAGTTCGTGGCCGATTTCACCACGAAACCTGCCTCGGCCCAATCGGCAAAATCTTCTCGACTCCCGTTACCTCCGTCCATGGTGACCAAACTGATGCGCTTGGAGCCTTCGGGAATCGGCAGGTCGAATCGCCAGGCAGGAAACTGGATTCGCATCACCGGACTCGATGCCACTTCGCGGCCATCGATGAAGACCTTAAAAACGACGCTGGGATGCATCGCGAGATTGGAACCGTTGCTGGTACCAACCACGTTTTCGTCCGCCCCAGCTAGTGCCACAAACCTCTGATACTCGGGTTTGAGCTCATAGACCAACTCGCACGGTGCGTGGATCCCAATGCCCCGTTGATAAACTTTCCGGTTGATTTTCAACTCTTGCCCCAAGTTCGAGCGATCTTTTTGTGGTGCTTTGGTCTGCCCTGAATAGCGAACGACTCCTCCATAGGTATGGCCAAAGCCCACACTTCGCACCGGCTTCAGGTCCCCAATAACCACGTCCGGCGGCGGCGGCAGCGGGAGCATCTTATGGAAGACTCCTTCCGATTCCGTACAAAGTTGCTTTCCATGCCGGAATGCCGTCACCCGGAGCTGCGTCGTATCTCTGACTTCGAAGGGCTGTTCGTAACGTATGGATGCTGGTCCAGGCATGGTTCCGTCGAGTGTGTAACGGATATCTGCTCCGGATTGGAGCGGTGTTGTGAGGGTGACGATGATGGGCTGTTCGAACAAGTGCGGGCGCATCGTGGTTCCCCATGGCGTGACTCGCACCGGATCCACAACCCAATTGGGATCCCACCTTCCCAGTCGCTGTAATTCTTCCTGGAAATGTATGGTCGGGGAAAGGTGCTTTTCAAAATGCTCCACGACCTGCTCCGTATTTAGGTCCGGGGTAAAATTCCGGGCCGGATCGTATCCCGGGTGGGCATCGGTCATGTCCCGAGCCAAAACACAATTGAGGCCTGCGGACTTCATGGCTCTCAGGCCCATTGGTTTGCCAAGCAGGCAAACCTGCGTGTGGAAACCCACGTAAATCAGATGCGTCAGACCTCGCACCTGACAGATGGCATACACCTCGGCCTGGGTATCCGGCATGAGATCCTTCTCTCCAATCTTTAGTGCTGGATGCATGCCATCCCAGCCGTAATTACCTCCACATCGCTCGCGGCCACAAGCGCACCCACCCGCATCCGGTACCGGTGGACAAGTCACTGTCATCACCATCGGAACCTCAACCTGGGGCAACTGAAAAACCGCCTCGCGTTGTGGATATCCAACGTAGTTGTCGACGACATCGCTGGGACACAACATCACGGACATGCCCAATTCGCGGGCCGCCTCCAATGCTTTATTGATCCGAGGGACAATCGCGTCCACCCGCATCGTGGCGGTCTTGCACCAATGATAGTTCCAGACGTCGACCGCAATCACACCGACTTTCTTCGTCTCCACCCGTTCCCGGGTCGATCGAATAGAGCCGGTAACCGGATCTCGAGTTTGGAACGTTAGTTCGATCGACTCCGCAGCGAGCCAACTGAGCCCAAGCTGCATCCAAAGAAAGACGAGAAGATGGTGTCGCATGTGTTCTACAGTTGGCGCAAACGTTTCGGAGTACGACGACAGGCTATTCTCCATATCGGTTAGGTCAATCCTCGGATGGGTTCACTTAACTTCCTCGATCTGGTCGAATCAATGCGCCGACGCCCTAGGCCACTGAGTCGCGTTGCTGTCTCGATTCCGGTCCACGATGGCACTGCCGCCTAAGACACCTACCAGTCGGTTCTTGGCCGCCGAGTCTAAACCCGATTGAATGGACTCCGTGAATCATTTCCTTGCGATCGTTCTCCATGCGCACTTGCCATTCGTCCGGCATCCAGAGCACGACACGTTTCACGAGGAAAACTGGCTGTTCGAAGCCATCGCCGAATGCTATGTGCCGTTGCTGGTACAAATGGAGGCCTGGACCCAGGATCGGCTTCCTTGGAAGCTAACGATCACCCTGACACCAACGCTCTGCACCCAATTGAGGGATGACCTGCTTCGGCAACGGTTCGAACGGTACCTCGAAGAGCGAATCGAGCTTTCACGGCGTGAGCTGGAACGTCACCTACTCCAACCCAAGTTCGGCGAACTGGCTGGATTCTATTTAGAATTCTACCGACAGGTTCGAGCCTCATGGCTCCGACTCAACCGCGACTTGGTAGGGGCCTTTGCTCAGCACGCCTTGGACGGGCACTTGGAAATTTTGACCAGCGCGGCCACACACGCCTTTCTCCCACTGCTCGCGGACCATCCCCCAAGCGTCCGCGCTCAACTTCACACGGCACGTGAACATTACGAATCCATTTTTGGAAAAAAACCTCGCGGCATCTGGCTGCCAGAATGCGGATATACACCTGCCTTGGATACCGCACTTCAGGAGGCTAGCTTCACCCATTTCGTGCTCGAAACCCATGGCATTCTCAACGCGAATCCACTGCCGCGCCGCGGCGTGCTGGCTCCCTTAATCACGCCGAGCGGGGCCGCAGTATTCGGGCGAGATCCCGCGAGCGCCCAACAGGTCTGGAGCCGGACCGGTGGTTACCCAGGGGACCCACGGTATCGCGAATTCCACCGAGATTTGGTCCACGATGCGGATCGTGACTACTTGAGGCCGCTGTTTTCTGGTGGAGATACCGCTGCGTTTACCGGACTGAAGTACCATCGAATTACGAGCCATCTGCCGAACGTCGACAAGCTGCCGTACTCAAGAAGTGATGCCCTGGAAGCAACGCAGCAGCACGCCAACCATTTCCTAGCCTCCCGACGGATTCAAGGCGATGGCACCTGCAAGCAGTTGGACCGCCCCGCTCTGTTTGTCTGCCCTTATGACGCCGAACTTTTTGGGCACTGGTGGTTTGAGGGGCCTCAGTTTCTCGATGCTGTCGTACGGGGGGCTTGCGAAACTGGTTCCGGGCTCCAATTGACGACACTCATAAGATACCTGGAACAATTCCCTACCAACCAGGTTTCTAGTCCTGCCGCCTCGAGTTGGGGCGAAGGAGGATTTGCCAAGGTCTGGTTAAATCCAAAGAACGCCTGGATGCAGCCTCTATTGCGCCATGCACGGGACCGCATGGAACGACTCGTCGAGTTACGCCATAGTGTCGCCACAAGTGCGATCCTTCCGTGCGAACTGGAATCTCGCGCTCTGCGTCAGGCGGGACGTGAACTGTTGTTGGCGCAGTCCAGCGATTGGCCGTTCCTCGTCAATGCCGGCACCGCCGGAGATTACGCTCGCAGCCGATTCCTCGATCATCTCGCCAACCTCAGCCGACTCATCGATCAGCTGACGGATCATGCTGTCGACGAACACTTAGTCCAGGAGCTGGAGTCGCGACACCCACTCTTTGAAACTCTCAACCCAGATCATTGGCGGACCCAACCACACGCCGCAGCGACTCCCGAGAATGCCTTTAAAGATCAGGGCTCAATCACCACTGCCCGGTAGAATTGAATCCCTTCTGTTGTCCCCACTGGCAATGTCCAACGAATGACTCGAGAAGCGATTGGGGCATAGAACTCGTTGCCAGGCAGTTCTGCCGTCATCCACGAAGCCGGATCCGCGGGTGTCCCGGTTACCTGCAACTGAATGGCGTGCTCGGCGGGTTGGATTGCTTCAATACGTAAACCTTCCGGCACTGTCGCAATCTGCAATGCCACATGCGTTTCCGAGGTGGGTATTGACAACAAGTTAATCCACTGGCGGATCACCTCGACGCCCTCATCATCCACGATCGATGTCGCTAAGGGCGGCATTTGCTGGAGGCCTCGTGTGTTCAATCGTGTGAACAGCTTGGAATGCACCAAATCTCCCGGGACCACCACCCGGTCCGCAATATCCCCACTCGAACCCTGAAGCGGGCCGAGGATCAATCCGGCGCCCGATGTTGGAGTCGACAATCGAGTGTCAAATTGGCCACTGCCCAAGCCGCCAGGCTGGTGGCAGGGGGAACAGTTGACCGATAGCCAGGATCGAGCCCTCCACGCCAAGCTCGCATTGGTTTCACCCAACCCCGCAGATCGAGGCAACACTCGAAGGCTGTCGACGCGGTTGGAAAAATATCCCGCCGATGCGAGGGCTTCGATATAGTTGTTGGAACCCAATGGAAACTGAAACTCCCGATGCAACTGAGCGGTATTAAATCCCAGGGCAAATCCGGCCGTAGGATTATGACAAGCGCGACACTCCGCACGAGACGGATATCGCCAGACTTGCTGAACCGTCGTGCCACCAACCTGCCGTTCAATCACTTCATCCAATCCTATTTCAGGGACGAGAACCGCGTCGGTTTGTGCCTCGTTCCATCGGTAGGTGACTCCGTAAATCCCGCCGGCATTGCGGACCAAAAATCGTGTTTCTAATCGTCGCTTCGAATCCGGGACTCCTTGTGTCCGTTCGATTTCAAACTGTTTGATCCAGACCGTGCCGGAAGGAGTCTTCCAGTTGCCTGAGGGTTCAAATCCAAAGTGAGACTCCAAAGTGGGAATGGAGAACCAACGAAATTTCAAGGCCACATCCGACCAGAAGGGCGTATTGATCTCGTACGGGACAATGCCGGGGTGCGTTGCCATGGTGTTCAAATCCTGGAATGCTCCGGTGCCTGACAACCGGTCCGGAAGGGGCGCACCTGTAAACGTCGCGTTGTATTGCAGCCTTAGAATCCGATTATTCCCGTGGTCGGTCGCCAAGATGTCGCCATTGTGTGGGTCCACTCCAAACGCAGAGAGCCCCCCGGCACCCGTCAACCGTGTCACCACCGGCACACCCGTAGTTCGGCGCAGTGACCAGATGTTTCCACTCACGTAATCTGAAAAAACGTACGCCCCATATAAATTGCTCAGACGACTCCCTCGGTAGACCACACCACCAATCACCGAATCGCCTCGATTCGTTCCACTCCCGTGGGCATAGGACCACACTGGGGCGACAAAATTGAAGTTGGGATTGGTCCGAAACCCCACCGGAGCCGAAGCAGCATCCGGTCCGGCAATATCCAATTCGCGATAAGCCCAACCGTGATTGCTGCCCCGGCGAGCGATGACGATCCCTTCGCGTTGGTCCTGACCCACTTCGCCGACCCATAGTTCGCCCGTCAAAGGATCGAAACTCATCCGCCAGGGATTGCGCAGTCCGACACTCCAGAATTCCGTGCGCACAGAACTGGGGTTGACCCAGGGCAGTTTCAAGATTTCGACTTTAAGGAGGCAGGTGAAACAAAAGGCGGTATAAAACTGGACAAAAGGCGCTGACTTTATTTAACTGCCGGCATGTCCGAGCCTATTACGCTACCCGAGCACGAGCAACAA
>SXSK01000382.1 GCA_005793375.1 Verrucomicrobiales bacterium
ATAGGCTCCTCACCAACAGGTCCGAAACATGCGCGCAGATCCCTGTCCCGCTCTTCAGCCGAAGGTCGCCACGAACTGTTCAAGATTTACTACACCCCAATGCGGACTCCTTGAAACCCATTGGGGTGGTAACACCGTTCTGCTGGCTACAGGCGTTAATACAAGTCAGGCGTCCAGCCATCAGGACGCCCCACTCATCACTCGGGATCCCAGCGCCAATACAACAGATGTCTACGCATTTGTTCGTGAAGTCGGTGGCGTCAAACGACTCATCTCGGCTCTAGGAGTCTACCCTCACGAGGAACCTGGCATCGGTCCTAACAAGTACAACTTCGACGACGATGTCTTGTCCGAAATCCACGTCGCCACCGGCAATGACGTTGCCGCGGGAAAGGCCACTTACAGCTTTCAATATCAATTCACGACCACCTACAAATCCACCGCTACGATTCTTCCATCCTATTTGGGAGTCGTGAATGATGTGGGCGATTCCGCTCAAAATCTCGTTCAAACCTACAAGATAACCAAGGTCAATAATAACACCAAAGCCAAGACGGTGCTCGGCTCTGGAGTCGTGCCACCCAACAACCAAGGCATTGCGACACCATTTTATAATCAGGACAATGACGGATCCAAACCCGCTCGACCCGGCGTTGCCACCTCCGCTGAGTTAGACAAATACACCCAGCAAACCGTGGCTGTTCTTCCAGACAACTACGTGTCGTTTGCCGGACAGCGCGATGATGGATTCTACGCCGATGTACAATCCATATTTGATCTCTTGCAGCTGCGTAGTCCCGGAAAAGACTCTCAGGGTGGATACAATTTGCACATGATGGTGCTGGGTATTCCTGTTTCTGAAATCGGTGGAGACCAACAAGTGGTCGGAGTCTATGCCACCACCAGTCGGCAACGACTTCGCTTGATCCGCACAGACGGGGACCGCGGCACAGGTGGATGGGTGCAAGTGGGGCGGCAAGGGAACCCGCTTTTCTGTGAAGCCCTGGTCGCGATTGCGGACAAGGACCTCTACAATCGAACAAGTCCCGCCCAAGACAGCACCGTGTTTCGGAAATATGCGGAAAGTCCTGAACTGGCCAAACTCATCAATGCACTGGTCTTCGGTGGAGCAGGTCCCAGCATTGAAACTGGGCGCACAGACATTGCCGGAATCTTCATTCCCGACTTGATTCGCGTCGATCTGTCCACGGCCTCTGCCCGATTGGCCGGCGGAGGCGCAGCACACCCCACGAATCCTGATGATACCGGCTTCAGCCGGCTCGGAATCTTTGGTGGAGACACGTTGACCAGCGCGGTACAGGCCGGCTTCGGCGGTGGTACTGTTCCAGGTGGATGGCCAAATGGCCGCCGTTTTGGCGATGACGTCATCGACATTGCCGTAACCGCCCTTATCAGTGACTTGCGTGGTCCGCTGGTAATCCGAGTGGCCGATGGCATCGACGGCGTGTCCCAGAACGACATCCCCTATAGCAAGACCTTCCCTTACGCGGCAACGCCGCTGAACGGTCGGGAACATGCCAAGCCTTGAGTCGCGCCGCTTCGTGACATCGCAATCCCAATCATCGGCGGCTGGCTACCGCCGATGATTGGGGAATGGGTTCGCACTAAACCTCTCTATGAAGTCAATCCATGTTAGGATCCAAATGGTCTTGGGTTTGTGCTGTCAACTATTTGGCATTCAACTCCAAGCTCATGATCCCGGCTTGAGCTCGTTGAATGTCTCCCTTTCAACCCACTTCATCGTGGTGGTGACCACGGTGTCGGACGGAGATTTCAGGTGTCTCCCCCAAGCGACTCAAGTTGCCTGGATGAACAATTCATCCAATCAAGTGCAGGCCAACACTGGATTTGACCTGAAAATTAATGATCTCACGCCGTCTCTTTTAAGCCGACAGACGACGCGAACCGAGAATCGCGATTGGGAACTTCAAGCGCGGTTTTCCGTCCCGAAAACGACACAATCCACTGGCACCGGGTCCAATGTCGTCCAGATCTTCGCTCACTTACCTGCTGAACTTCCCTCCGGGCATCGACAAGTCGCCACCGTAGTCTCAGAGACCGGCAAGACCGTGAGTCAACGCATCCTAAAGCAAGGAGATGCCAGGATCGATTTCGTCTGGCCACAGGCTTCGTCCGGATTGGCGTCGCAACCGACAGTTTTCGTATATGTTGGACTCGGAGTTCATCATATTCTGACAGGGTACGATCATCTCCTCTTTCTGAGCGCATTACTCTTGGTATGTCGCGGAATCCGCGATGGATTGGTGCTGGTGACCGTCTTTACGGTGGCCCATTCGATAACTCTCGCGATCTCAACCTTAGGTATTCTCCATTTATCCAGCACCTGGGTCGAACCGGTGATCGCTGCCTCCATTGTTTATGCCGCGCTTGAAAATCTCTGGCAGCGTGAACTCACGCGAACACGGATCGCGGTCGTATTCGTTTTTGGACTCGTTCACGGTTTCGGTTTTGCATCCGTCTTGGAGGATCTCCATATTGGCACCGGATTCTCGGTCATCCAGCCGTTGCTAGGGTTCAATATAGGTGTTGAACTGGGTCAAATTGGAGTCGTTGCGGCTCTCCTGCCGGTTGTAATAATGCTCCAAGCTCGAGCAGACTATTCTCGGCGCTGGATGCCAGCGGGTTCGGTTCTGTGCGCAATGGTGGGAACCTATTGGCTGGTGACCCGAGTTCTGGATGTGTGAATCCGGCACCCTGACCCATTGTCGCCGTCTGCGAAGTCAGTGGATCCCAGGCTTGAATATCGCTCGCTGACAAACTCGCGACGCACCGCAACTAGCTGATCTCCAACGATGCTTCCGCTTGCGCACTGCAGTCACCGAGCCCTGTGTACAAATCGTGTGACCCATGTCGCCTGTCTACAATTCGTGAAATTTCCCCAACCCACTCCTCACTTTTCAAGGCTGACCAGTGGTTGATTGACGTTTCGCCCCGATTGTGTCGCTATTGCCCTTCAATCTCCATGGGCATTGTACTGCGACAACTGATTCTAGCCGGGCTGTTCCTGGTCGGCAGCCTCCAGTCTCCACGCACTCTGGCGGATGTGGCGCCGCCGTCGGATCCTATCGTAGGCCGGAGTCACTGGGCATTTCGCCCCCTCTCGAGAGCTCGGCAGACGCTCGAAATCGGATCCAGCTGGTCCCGCTCCCCTATCGATGACTTCATCTTGGCACGCCTTCAATCAGCAGGTCTGGCCCCTGCCCCGGACGCGCCATCGCAGGCTCTCGTTCGGCGACTCTACGAGCAACTGATCGGGCTACAGCCCACGCCAGAAGAGATGGCCTCGTTCACTGCCGACTCACGCCCAGATGCCGTGGTACGCTTGGTCGATAGCCTGCTGAATTCCCCTCATTTCGGGGAGCGTTGGGGCCGGCATTGGCTCGATCTGGCTCGTTACGCCGATTCGAACGGGCTGGATGAAAACTTCCTCTTTCGCGAAGCGTGGCGCTACCGCAATTGGGTAATCGACGCCCTAAACCAGGATCTGCCGTACAATCGCTTCACTTTGGAACAAGTCGCCGGAGACATGCTTCCATTCGCTTCCATTTCTCAACGCGATCATCAACGAATCGGAGCGGGGTTTCTCGTGATAGGCCCCAAGGTACTCCTGGGTAACGACCCAAAAAAGCAACGATTGGAAGTGGCAGATGAATTGATCGACACGATCGGCCGCACTTTCCTGGGCCTCACTTTAGGATGCGCCAGATGTCATGATCACAAATTCGAACCAGTTCCCAGAGCGGATTATTATGCGCTAGCTGGAATTTTAACGTCCACGGAACTGATGGAACAACGCTACATGCTCGGCGAACAGCGAGTTATGGAACGGTTGGTCGGACTTGGCCCCGACGGAGACACCCTGGATGAACGCTATGAAAAGTACTGGCGCGATTATCCTAAAAGCAAGGAACAGGCGAGCCATGCCAAATCGGCCCTGAAATTCCTCCAGACGTTGGATGCGGAAGGGTTGCTGGCCCACCAGGGAAAACATGCCGACACCATTTCGGAGCTGGCCAAGGACACCTCGGTTCCTCTGGAACAACGAGTCATTTCCCAGCAAGCGCTGGTGTCGGAATTGGACGAAATTCTGGCCAAACCGCCAAAGATTCCGCCGCGCGCTATG
The DNA here is from genome assembly GCA_005793375.1 of Verrucomicrobiales bacterium. Taxonomy (GTDB): domain Bacteria; phylum Verrucomicrobiota; class Verrucomicrobiia; order Limisphaerales; family UBA9464; genus SXSK01. The sequence continues at coordinate 4,166 of SXSK01000382.1, forward strand.
AGTCCCGCGGATGCCGAGACTCCCTCCGATGAGTCCATCCGATTAGCGGGACAGTTTGATCGTCTGGGAGATCGTGTGCCGCGCGGCTTCCTAAAGGTGCTCAACCAGGGAGCCAGCACCCGAGGGTCGATTTCAGAGGGCAGGAGCGGTCGATTGGAACTGGGGCATTGGATCACTGATGTCGAGAACGGAGCAGGAAACCTGACAGCACGAGTCCTGGCCAATCGGATCTGGCATCATTTGATGGGTGTGGGAATTGTACGGACGGTGGATAATTTTGGGCGAACCGGTGAAGCCCCGTCGCACCCCGAACTGTTGGATTATCTCGCGAGCGAACTGGTGAACTCGCGTTGGTCGATCAAATCATTGGTGCGTCAAATTGTGCTTAGCCGCACCTTTGCCCTGAGCAGCATACATGAGGCTCAGGCCCATGTCATCGATCCGGAAAACCGCCTATTCTGGCGCGGCCATCGACGGCGCCTTGACCCTGAGTCCCTTCGAGATGCGCTCTTGTCCGTTGCAGGACAACTGAACCTTGCCCCGATGGAGTCGAGCGTGTGGTACTTGGGCGACCAGGCCACGGCCGTCGGCAAAAACGAGGTGCGACGGCGTACCGACTTCACGTGCCGAACCATTTACCTGCCAGTGATTCGCAACGACCTGCCGGAACTCTTCCAGGCTTTCAATTTTGCCGATCCGCATGCCACAACAGGAGCCCGCCCGCAAACCACTTCGGCGACACAAGGGCTTTTCGTCCTCAACGATCCGGTCGTGATGGATGCCGCGGAAGCCCTAGCTCGACGCCTCTTCACTGAGGTGCCTGGAACAGATCGCACCTCGAGAATTGACCGCCTCTTCGATCTTCTCATTCAGGCGCGACCCACAGCGGACGAAAAAAATGACTTTCTTGCGATCATTCAAAACCTCGAGACGCAGGCACGTCAACAGGGCCATCCCAACCCAGAGCTCCGCTCCTGGTCCATTGCCTGCCACACCGCTTTCCTGATGAGTCGTTTTCAATTTTTGGAGTAACCATGAACTGCCATCGATTCACTCAATCCTTTAGCCGCCGCGCGATGTTGCGTGCGAGCGCCGCCGGCTTTGGGCACCTGGTCTTGTCCGCACTTGCCGCGCGAGACGGCGCTTCCGCGCTCAGCCAAACCGCTTGGGGATCCCAAACGCTGGCCCATCCGCCGCACTTCGCCCCTCGAGCCAAACGTCTGTTGTTCCTCTTTATGTGGGGCGGTCCAAGCCATGTGGATTTGTTCGACCCCAAGCCCCAATTGAACGCCCGAGCTGGAAAACCCCTCGCTGGTAAGGACGTCGGCGAAAAGCGGGATCAACTGGGGGAGATTATCGGTTCACCATTCAAGTTCGCACAACACGGTCAGAGTGGCATTTGGATGAGCGAACTTTTCCCTCAATTGGCCCGCCATGCAGACAAGTTGTGCGTCGTCCGATCGATTCATACCGAAGGCACCGCCCATGGCGAAGCACTCTTGCGGTTGCATACGGGGAACGCCAATCTGGTGCGCCCCAGCGTCGGCGCCTGGGTAAGCTACGGACTGGGATCCGAGAATGAGAATTTACCTGCGTTCGTCACTATTTCTCCGCCCCGTGGTCATGGAGGTGTTCAAAATTATGGCAATGCCTTCTTACCTGCGATGCACCAGGGCACGGCCATCGGATCGGCTGAGATACCGATCGCCAAGGCAGTAATACCCAACCTGCTAAACCCTCGCTTGGATTCCGCAACTCAGCGGCAGCAACTCGACCTCGCTCAAGCGTTGAATCGTAAACACCTGCAACAGGCAGGATCCGATCCAGGGGTCGAAGGACTCATCAGCAGCTACGAACTCGCCTTCCGCATGCAGTCCACCGTACCGCAAATTCTCAGCTTGGAGGACGAATCCCCGGCGACTCGCGATCTCTATGGGGTTGGACAAGGAACCACTGACAACTTTGCCAGACAATGTCTTCTCGCGCGCAAGTTCCTCGAACGCGGCGTTCGGTATGTCCAAGTCTCTACCGACTACACCTGGGACCACCACAACAAGGTGGAAAAAGGCCACATCGAGGAAGCTGCGAAAGTGGATCGCCCGATCGCCGGATTACTCCAAGACTTGGATCAGCGGGGTTTGCTGGACGACACCCTCGTTCTTTGGGGCGGCGAATTTGGTCGAACGCCCACGGTGGAGAATGGGGATGGACGCGGACATCATCCTCAGGTGTTCACCATGTGGATGGCAGGTGGCGGTGTCCGCAATGGGTTAACCTATGGCGCCACCGATGATTTCGGGTTCCACCCCGTTTCCAATCCAGTCCACATGCACGATCTTCACGCCACGCTGCTCCATGTACTGGGGTTAAACCACGAAAAGCTGACTTTCCGCCACGCCGGACGCGATTTCCGATTGACCGATGTTTACGGCCGCGTGGTTCACGATATCCTGAGCTAGCGACTCAACCACTGTGAGTGACCGTTGACTTATCCAACGATCACTGGCCATCGAGCGCTTCAAGCGAGCACCTCTACAAGGTAGTGCAGTTCGGCGTCGATGTCGGCAAACGCCGGTACCGTCTGCGCAATTTCCGCTCGGACGAATTCCCGAAAGCGCTTCCGAAGCCGATGCACTGCAACCTTCAGCGCACCCTCGCTCCAACCCAACGAAGCGGCAACGTCTGTCCGCGCGGCGGCGGCTCCGACCAACCCGGGTTTCAGCAGTTCAAATTGCTCGGCTTTGCCCATGGCGGCATGCTCGGCAGTCAGAGCCGTTAGAGAACGGTCCATGATTGCCAGAGCCCATTGACGATCAAACCATGCGGCATGTTCGTAACTTTCGGGAGCGGCGATATCCTGACCGGTCGAACTATCCGTCGACGACTGGAACGATTCGTGAACCAAGTTACCCCCACGCTTGGCGGCACGAGCTCGATCCCGTAGATCTCCAAGGAAATGCCGAAGCGCTCCTAACACTACAGCGACGTTTTGAGGGATTTCCATTTTTTGAGTTCTTTGAGGCGGCGTTTACGATGGGAG
>SXSK01000383.1 GCA_005793375.1 Verrucomicrobiales bacterium
TCTGCGATCGTTTGCCAGCGACCGCGCACGGGCGTTTTACCGTCTGCTCGCGCGTCATGACGCCATCGCCAAGGCCGCGCTCGCTTCGGGCGGCGCGGAAGTCTTCGGCTACGGCTCGGCGTTTGCTGCCGAATTGAAAAAGCTGGGCCAGATCACGCCGGACCAATTCGCCGCGAAATACCCCTTCCCAAATAATTATCTCGATCACGTTAGCTTCGATGTCACGCAGGCAAAGTACTTCTCAGAGTTCAACAGCGATCCCTCCTGGGTCAATGCCACGCGTATTCCCGAGATCGAGCCGATCCGCGCCACCGACTTTCGCCTCAGCACTGAGGAACTGGGGGTGTTCAAGAAGAATGGATTTGTCGTCAGTGAACGTCAGGCCATGCCGAGCTTCGCCGATCAATTCTACCGCATCTGGAAGGATGACATGCCAGTATATGTTTCCACCGACGCCATCCTGCATGCCTGGCATCGTACCTACGACGCAATGCTGGAGGAACTCGAGGAAACCTTCCTCTACGAGAATCTCGACCGCCTGCTTGATGGAATGGCAGGTAAGATGGCCGAAGCTGCCGGGCAGACGGGTAACGGCATCCTCAAAGACAGCACCCTCGACGCCGACTATTTCCTCGCTGTTGCGCGCACGTTACTCAAGGGCAAGCCTGCTTCCAGCGCCCTCGGGCAGGACGCGCGGGTGGCGAAGACGCTTGAAGCCATTCGCGAAGAAGAGCCCAAGCTCGATACGTGCTTCGATCTTTTTGGGGCGCCGCGCGCGGTAGACTTCTCACAGTTCAAAGTGCGCGGTCATTACGAAAACTCACCCAGGCTCGGTCGCTACTTCCAAAGCGTCATGTGGCTCGGGCGAACCGACCTACGCCTGGCGGGCGGGCCATTTCGAGACTCAGATTGCACGGAGCCGCATCCAGCGCCACCACGCGAGCTGGGCACGGCGCTGGTGCTAAATTGGCTCCTAAATCAATCCGGCCAGTTCGAACGCTGGCGGCAGTTCGAGCAAATCATCCAGGTGTTCGTCGGGTGGACGGATTCCGCAACGTTCGCGCATTTGGGCGAGCTGCTCGCCGCGGCAAAGATCACAGCGCTGACCGCAGTGCCCGACATGGCGTGCCTGCTGAGACTTCAGGAGCAAATCGCCCAAGGTCAGATCGGGGTGCAGAACATCCGCTCGGATTATTTTATCTCGCCGTTGGGCCGTGAGCAGATCCGATTGCCGCAATCGTTCACCGTATTCGGGCAGAAGTTCGTGCCGGACAGTTGGGCGCTGGCGCAGAGTGTTTTCGACAGCATTATTTGGGATGAGGACGGCAAGCCCGGTCCCGAGGACAAAGTGCATCGCCGAGTGCCGAGCGCTTTGGATGTGGCCTTTAGCACTCTTGGGAACAATCAGACCGTGCCCGAGCTTTTAGCGAGGTTGAAGGATCAAACGCCCGCGCACCATCCATTCCGCGACGGCTTTAATTACCAGCACAACCTGGCCGCAGTGCGCGGCGTGATGGATGGCCAAGGTCCCGGTGCATGGACCAGTAACCTATACATGGACTGGCTCGGCATGTTGCGTGAATTGTCGAAGCCGCTCACTGACCCTAAATTTCCACAGGCTCTGCGCACGAAGGCGTGGGCCATGAAGTCGCTCAATACTCAGCTCGCCTCATGGTCGCAGCTCCGTCACGATACAATCCTTTACGCGAAGCAGAGCTACACTGGTGGCGCGGCCTGCGAGTTTCCGGCGGTCCTGGTCGAGCCGCATCCGACGTTCTGGACGCGGATGCGTGAGATGGTGGAGCGGACCCGGCAGGCTGTGGTCGGGCTGAGTTACGAGGGGAAGACTCGGTTTGCCTACCGTCCGATCGGGAATACCACCGCGTTGGCGGAATGGGAAGTATTGGCGGAATTGGACCCCGGGGCACTCGATGAACAACAACGTCGGATGCTCGAAAACAGCTTCGGTCAGGGCGACCTGAGCGCCGTCAAGACTCGGCAAGTCGCGCACTTGGCTCGTTTCATCGATGCACTGCGTCGGGTGGAGCAGATCGTCCAATTGCAGCGGGAGGGAGGACGTCTTTCAGAAAACCCTTTGCTGGAAGCCTTCGCCTGTGACCTGATCCAACAGCAGATCATTCCCTCCGGCTGCACCGTCGTCCGCACTTACGACGGCTGGTATCCGCAACTCTTCTACCGCAGCATTCTTCACGAACGTAATGAGGCCTTCCACGAAGACACCGGCGTCGGCAGGTTCGACGCCATCGTGGCGGACGTTCACACCGATGTTCCCTCTCTCGCTCATGGAGACCCCGGAAGCGTGCTGCATGAAGGGATCGGCCCGGTAAACATGGCCTTCATCGCCGTCGAGTTCGGGGGCCAACCCGTAATGTTCGCCGGCCCGGTCCTGAGTCACTTCGAGTTCGAGTTGATCGGCCCGCCGCGGCGTCTGTCCGATTCGCAATGGAAAGCGGCCATCAGTGGCGGCGAACCCATCGAGGAACCCCTGCGTCCCGAATGGCGCATGCAAAAGAATGAGTGGGGAAACCCGCGCCAGCTTCCTCCCACACCACCCTGGACCCGCGATTACCTCGTGCCGATCAAACCATGAAGTAAAAACTCGCCAAATGCGCAAATTCAAATGGCCTTTGAGTTGGCTGTTTCGCCGACTGCCAGTCGGCGCACCTTTCAACTGCCGGACACGCGTGTCTAGTTCCATAACAACGCCCCTCGTCCCCTCGGGCTCGCGCAGGTTGGCAACCTGCGAAACAGCAGGCAGGGCAGCCTGCGCTACATCACGCCAACGCTTGTCATAATGATTCTCTCGTAAAAGCGACAGCCTTGTCAGCCGATTATCAGTGCTCCCCAGCGAGTTGGATGTCGCGTTGCTGGTCTGTCATCCAGAGGAATCCCACCTTGACTCACTCCTGACACGACCAAATAGTCCACCGTCTCTGCCATTACCCAGAAACTGGTTCTGTGCGGGCGAGTCGCGCCAAAGCGCGCGCTGATTCATTACTAATTTTCTGCAACGATACTCCTGGAGTGAGTCTTGGGTTCTTGCGATACGCTAGACTCAGGCCTAGTCCTATTAATTCAACTGCAATGAAATTCGATATCGAGTGCCGATCAACTCTGACCTATGAGGAGTTTTCTCGTGAGTATCTGGCACCCAACCGCCCGGTTATTATCACCGACGGGCTTAAGGACTGGCGTGCCGTAGGAAAATGGACCCCGAACTTCTTCCGGGAGCACTATCGGACGAAACCATTGACCATTGGGGGACGCAACTACTCCATGGGTGAGTTCATGGATCTGATCGAATCATCGGCTGCCGGCCATGTCGCTCCGTATTTTCGCAACCAGTCGGTGAAGCTCATTTTTCCGGAATTACTCGAGGACATGCGGCCAACCCCTCCGTACATCCTGCCCAACTGGTTGCGCGGTCCGTTTTACCCTTCGGCGGGTCGCGAAGCGGAGATCTACATCGGCGGAGCGGGCGGCGCGTTTCCGTTCCTTCATTACGATGCCAACAGCACCCACGCCTTCCTCGGCCAAGTCTATGGTGACAAGGAGGCAGTCCTCTATTCGCCCAAGGATACGGAATACATTTATCCCAAGACGGAATCGATGCTGCGGCATCACTCATGGATCACCGACACGGAGAATCCGGATCTCGAGCGGTTTCCCCTCTTTGCCAAGGCCAGAGCCTACCGGGGAATTTTGAAGGCGGGTCATCTCCTTTTCATTCCGAACCAGTGGTGGCATACGGCACGCATGTTGACTCCCTCCATCACCATCTCCTACAACGTGGCCAACCATTCGAATTGGGCCAATGTGACGGATGAGGTCTGCTACAAAGCCCGTGCTAGCAGGCCAGGGCTCGGCCCGGTGATGTTCGGCTACATGAAGTTGCTGGGTTGGGGACAATCTCTCGTGGATCGGCTGCAGTTCTGACAGATCGAGCCTCGCTATCCGTCTTAACAATTACCATTGGGCACCACATTCGGCCCTCAGTGATGACAGTAACAAGAGGGACCCAACCGGAGCGGCGTTTCCACTCAAGATAGAACGCCTGTCACCACGTCGCCAAACACATCAGTCAGGCGGTGGTCTCGGCCCCCATGACGGTAGGTAAGTTTCTCATGATCGAATCCCAAGAGATGAAGTAATGTCGCGTGAAAGTCGTGGAGATGGACGCGGTTTTCTACGACGCGAAAGCCATAATCATCCGTGGTGCCGAAGGTGAGTCCCGGCCGGACGCCAGCACCAGCCATCCACGCACAGAAGCTCTCCGGTTGGTGTTCGCGTCCATGCTTTTCGAGCGGTTGAGTGCCGCTGAGATCCTGGCTCCAGGGTGTGCGTCCAAATTCTCCGCTCCAAACCAGAAGTGTGTCGTCCAAGAGACCGCGCTGCTTCAGGTCTTGCAGCAAGGCCACGCTTGGTTGATCGGTCTGCGCGCACATCTTTGGCAATCCGTCGCGGATGTTTCCATGATGATCCCAACCATCCATGGTCACTTGAATGAACCGCACTCCCGCCTCGGCGAATCGCCGTGCTAACAGGCAAGCGCGAGCGTTTTTGTCGGTGGGTTCCTTGCCGACGCCGTATAGGTTCAGCGTGGCCTGCGATTCATGGGATAGATCCACCAGCTTTGGTGTCTCGGCTTGCATCCGGAATGCCAGTTCGAAGGATTCAATCACACCCTCCATTTGGGTATCACCGCCGATTCGCTGCAGCAACTCGCGGTTCATGGTCTGAAGCAGGTCCAATCGACGCCGCTGTTCGCTTTCCGGCGAGGCGAGATCCCGGAGATGTTGGATTGGAAGGTCCTTGGGTCCGCTGGGCTTCGCATTGAGCCGGGTTCCCTGGTGGATGGCTGGGAGGAAAGCAGAACCATGATTCCGAACATCTGTCGGCGCATTGATCGTGATAAAACTGGGCAGGTTCTGGTTTTCCGTGCCCAACCCATAACTGACCCACGCACCCATGGAAGGGCGGAGCGAAAGGAAAGCGCCGGTATGTAATTGGAGGGTCGCCTGGTCGTGGGATCGGTTGTCGGCCGATAGGCTCCGGACCAGGCAGATGTCATCGGCGACCGTCGCGAGTTGTGGCAGCAAATCTGACATCACCATGCCGCTCTGTCCGCGAGGCGCGAAGGATGCAATCGGTCCCAGCGACATGGAATTTTCCAGTCCAACAGTCACTTCTCGGCCCGCATGCGGGATATTTGGCTTCTTGCCTTCTTCCAGTTTGAGGCGGGGTTTGTAGTCGAACAAATCGTGTTGTGAGGGACCGCCGGCCATGAATAGGAAGATCACTCGTTTGGCTTTGGCGGGAAAATGCGACCGGTGCGGCACTAGTGGATTCGATCGGGCTGAAGCCTGCTCCGCCAACAGTGCGTTCAGAGCCACAGAACCAAAACCACAGGCGGTGGTTTGGAGAAAATGGCGCCGAGAAAATGGGTTTGAATTCGCGGTAGTACGTTGGGAGTTCATAAGCGGAAGAGAAATTCATTGGAGGACAGCAGCGCATGACAAAAGGCCGTCCAAGAGCCCCGTTGCTTGTCATCGTTGGTGTCGATGTCGAGGAACTTTCTGGCAATCTCCAGTTCAGCGTCGGTGACGGGGCGGTTCAGAGCGCGAAGATAGAGCAGTTCCAAACGGCTGCGGTCGTCTTGAAGTGGTTGATTAAGCACCCACTCGGAAAGCCTCTGCGCGTGTGATTTGATGAACTCGCTGTTCATCAGGAATAGGGCTTGGGTCGCGACACTTGTGGAAGAGCGTTGCCCGGCCATTTCAGTCGGAGGCGGAAAGTCGAATAGATTGCGCAACTCCGCCGGGCCCGGTTGTGCTGCCGAACGGACCACGGGCAGATAAATGGTGCGATAGTGATGCTGCCATTCGTGGTACTTGTTCAGCCTAAAACTCACTGGATTGACATCCTTGGGATTGAGCCCGCCCACATTTTCGACGTATTGCAGCGCTAATGCCGGGCCACCCGGGTTCGATTGGAGAGCGCCACTCACGCTTAGCAGAGTGTCACGAAGCGATTCCGCATCCAGACGCCGGCGATTCATTCGCCATAACAGGCGGTTGTCCGGATCACGGGTTGCGGCTTCGGGATGATGTTTGCTGCTCATGCGGTACGCTCGACTGAGGACGATCTCTCGAATGAGCCGCTTTTGGGACCATCCATTTTGCACAAACTCAGTGGCGAGCCAGTCCAGTAGGTCGGGATGCGACGGCCGTTCGCCGCGGGTTCCAAAATAATCCACCGTGCGGACAAGGCCTTCGCCAAACAGCTTTTCCCAGATGCGATTGACTGTGACCCGGGCAGGAAGCGGATTGTCGGTGCGGACAAGCCAGTCTGCCAGCTGACTGCGCCCACTGGTGCCAGACGGGATCTCCGGCCAAGGAGCCGGGCTGAGGACGCGAATGAATCCTCGCGGAACGGTCTCCCCAGGTGCATGAACATTGCCGCGAATGGTGATGCGACCATCCGCTGGTTGGTCGACGTCGCGAACACTGTAGGCGACGGTTGCCTTGGGTTCGATATAATCGAGATGCCAGAGCGTTGCCTCGAGGGTGGAAAGCTTCTTTTCCAGTTCGGCTTTTTTGGCTTTCAGTTCGGTCTCACCGCCGTCCTTGGTGGCCAAAGCTTTTCCGGGTTCGGTAGACGACACCACGTTCGTTAGTTTCCCATTCACCTCAGCTAATTGATTCGTCCATTTGGTTCGTTCGTTTTGGGCATTCACCCGCTTCGACGCATGCTGGCGCAAGGCCTCCTCACGTTCCGTACGCTGCCAGAGTGGTTCGGGAAGTTCTGACGTTCGGATGGAGCTCCAAACGCCGCGCTCGGTGACGTAGGATGACTCCGAACTGGCGAAGATTCCAGCCATCCCGTAGTAATCCCGGAGTAGGACGGGATCAAACTTATGATCATGGCAACGCACACAGCCCAGCGTCAGGCCGAGGAACGCCGTGCCGACTTTCTGGATCTGGTGATCGACGATGTCGGCTCGCAATTGCAGTTTGTCTGCGGTGACAATGTGAATCTCACCGAGCAGCAAAAAACCGGTGGCGATGATCGCATCCTGTTGCATTTCTACGGAGGACGCCGGTAGGAGATCTCCGGCGACTTGCTCGCGAATGAATTGGTCGAAGGGTTTGTCCGAGTTGAACGCACGGATGACATAGTCGCGATAACGCCACGCGTGGGGTGCTGGCACGTCATTGACGGTGCCCAACTGATCCGCGTAACCGACGAGATCGAGCCAGTGGCGTGCCCACCGTTCACCGAAAGCGACGGATGCCAGCAATCGGTCCACAACCCGCTCCTGAGCTTTCGGGGAGTTGTCGCCGACAAAGGCGGTCACTTCCTCAGGTGTCGGCGGCAACCCGGTCAGATCCAACGTCACGCGTCGAAGCCAAGTGCAGGGGTCCGTGTCTGGGGCCGGAGGAAGTTGGTTTGCTTCTAATTTGGACAGCAAGAACCGGTCGATCGAACCCAGCGGCCAGCTGGAATCACGAACTCGAGGGGGTTCGGGCCTCGCGACCGGTTCAAAGGCCCAGTGTTTCTTTCTGTCGATCGGAGACTGGGCCTGGATACCAGTCGGGGCCACATCGTCCCGGGGGTCGGGTGCACCCATCCGGACCCATTCGGCCAGAATCTCGATTTCACGCTCCGAGAGCGTCACCTTCGACGACGTTGCCCCAGCAGGATGCCGACCGCGGACAGCCTCGATAAGTCGGCTCTGTTCAGGCCTGCCGGGAATCAGCGCCGGACCAGAATCACCGCCTTTTTTCCAGCCCGCTCTAGAATCAAGGCGCAACCCGCCGCTCTGTTGTTTCGTCCCATGGCATTCGTAACAGCGGTCAATGAGCAGGGGGCGGACCTTGGATTCAAAGAGTTGAAGCTGCTGCGGCGAGATTTCTGCATGCGCGGCTTCCGGACAACCGAATGCCAGAGATACGATAGCTATCCGCACAGCCAACGCACGGGCGAGATCGAGGCAGTTGGTACCCAGAAGCGAATGCTCGACGGTAACTGGATTCACTGTGTGGCACTTTAGGATTTCGGCCAAGCCAAGCCAAGCCTTCTTTGAGCCGCCGGGTTCCCCCAATCAGCCAGGACCAGGACGGGGCGGTGGGATCCTATGGGAGGCAAGGAGTGTTCCGCATGTTCGTGACCGATGGTCGGTGTGAAACCTGAACGATATCACGCGGTCGAAGCCGCGGAAACCGTCACACCAGTAAAACAGTTGCACTACCCCCGCCTATGTCGCGACCGGTCCCGATTGATTTTTGTTGGTGTATTCCCGGTTTGACACCCACGACTCTTGGGCAAGCCACGCCAAGCGATCAACGCCCAGGAATTCGTGGTGTCGAAACGGGATGGAAACGTGTCAGGAGAATCAGTTGGAAAGAGTCTTCCCGCTGTCGGTGTTGGAGTAAGCGCTGGATCCATTCGCGTTGTACGATCGCACACGATAATAGTACGTCGTGTTCCGCAACAATCCCGTGTTCGAATAAGTGGTCGCGTCGGCTGCGGTCGTCGCGATTTCAGTGAAGCCGCTGGTGGCGCTGACCTTGGATCGCTCGATTTTGAAACCGCTTTCGTTCGAAGAGTTGTCCGCCCAGCTCAGATTGAGCTGACTCTTCGAAACGACAGTGACTTTCAGATTGGATGGGGCCGAAGGTGGGAGAGGAGGAGGAGGCACGTAGTTAGGGTCGTCAATGAAGATGCCGCTGACGACCGGGTTACCCCCGCTGGTGAGCGTGATTTTGAAGGTCACGTGGCCGGTGATTTCCCACGACAAATACTGTCCGCCGTTGAAGGAGCTATTGAGTTCAACGGTGCTATCCAAAATGACGTTTTGGTAGTTGTAGTCGATCACCTCAATCTTCTCACGGCGGTCCACGGTGTCCCAATCGAGGCAATATAGGGATACCTTGTGAGGGTTGCTGTCCGTGAAGTGGATGTCGATTGGGCTCTTCAGCAGAATCTGTGGGTGATTTGGAGTGGAATAGGGTGTAAGTCGATGACTTTTGGGATTGGATTCTGGTTGGTGGGGTAAGCGGCGAA
>SXSK01000384.1 GCA_005793375.1 Verrucomicrobiales bacterium
GAGCATCCGCCTTCTAAGCGGACGGTCGCGCGTTCGAACCGCGCCGAGCGCACCACTTCGACCCAACCCGAGTCAGCCCCACTTCCCGTTTCTTTAATCGCCATGCTCCGCCTGGAAGACTTGGCCCATCTGGCGGAGGCACATCGAGAGTCGCTCAACGCCATCGTAAAGGGTTTTGAAGTGGATGGACGTCACTTCGGCCCCGGCCACAAGCCAGGCATCATGGGGGTCATCAATCTCTCGCCAGATTCTTGGTATCGCGAGAGCGTATGCCTCACCACCGACAGCGCAGTACAGCGCGCCCGAGTCCTCGTAGCTCAAGGCGCCGATATCATTGACATCGGAGCGGAATCATCGCTGGCGCACGCAGGCAGAGCCGATGAGTCGCTCCAGAACTCCAAACTGATTCCCGTCATCCGATGGCTCGCAGGCGAAAAGATCCGAGTCTCCGTGGAAACATACGATGTTGGCGTCGCCAAGGCCTGCCTTGAAGCCGGCGCTCGAGTGCTGAATCTGACTGGCACAAGTCGATCCGAAGACATGTTTCGTATCGTCGCCGATCATGACGCGGCCTTGATCTTGTGTTTCGTTGACGGACCGCACGTGCGCGACGTCAATCTGCGCGATCTTTCGGGAGACACCGCCCAACCGCTCAAGGACTTTTTTGCCCGGCAGATTGAGCTTGCTGAACGAGCAGGTGTCCGGCGCATCTGGATCGATCCCGGCCTGGGATTTTATTATCGAAATTTGCAGGATTCCGCCACCCGCATCCGACATCAAATGGAAGTGTTTTTAAACACGTTTCGGCTCCGAAGTCTGGGCTATCCCACCTGCCATGCCCTGCCTCACGCGTTCGAGTGTTTTGGGGAGGAGGTTCGATGTGCCGAACCATTTTTCGCCGTGCTCGCTGCTCTGGGCAAAACCGATCTGTTCAGAACGCACGAAGTCAGCCGCACACGCGCAGTTCTCGAGACGTTGTCTCTCTGGTAGCCGCGCGGCGAAGCTCTGCCCCTGAGGAATCGTTTCAGGGTCGCAAGTTCTTCAGCCAAGCCTGTTCTTCAGGACGCAACTTGGACATATCCAAATCTCGGACTATTTTTCTCGCACCTTCTGAATCACCTGTTGCGGCCAGGATAGCCGCCCGGAGAGCGATCCACCTCGGGGCGGATCGCGCCCACAAAGTCAAATCCTTGCCAAACCAAACCAGTGCATCCTTCGGTTTGTCCTGATAGAAATCTGCCAAAGCCATGGTCCATCGAAGCCGCGAGACATCCGGAGTCGCTGTCACCAAATCCTTCAACGCCGCTCGGGTTTCGATCAGATTCTCTCGTAGCAAGAGGTTCAAGTAATGGGCTTCGACCGCTAGGATTCGCACCGTTGGAAAACGTGCGGAGAGTCCCTTGACCTTATCCCGAGCCACCTGGGTCGGGGTTATGGTGTCAATGAGCCTGAGCAGTTCGAGGGAAGCTTCGGCTTCGAGTCCAGGTTCCGGGAGTAACTGCGAATAGATATCCATCGCCAAACCCGTTAGCCCCAGACGGACGGCATGGTTCGCAATCTCTACACGCACCGTGTTGTTGGTGCCTGCGACTTTGAGCGCTTCCTTCAGCGGAGTGAGTGCATCACCAGGCGGCTTTCGACGTCCCTCCAAGGATGCCCGCAACACATTTCGCTGAAGCGGTTCGAGTGGGAGTGACATATCCGCGAGGTGAGGCTCCACTTCCGCCAGTTTGGACAGCCAGGCAAGGGTTTGCAATCGAGCCATCAAGAAGGCGGCGTTGGTCCGAGAACGTTCCATCGGAAGGACCAGTGGCACCGCTTCCAATTCGCCGTGGGCCTCCAGCCAATTCGCCAACCGTAGGAGTTGCGATCCGTCTGCCTGAGTTCCCTGGGCAACAATGGAGGCGACAGTCTCCGACCGCGTTCGAGGGTCGAGAAACCACTTCAGTTCAGCCACACGCAACAAATCCGAGGTCGTATTGCCAGGGCGAGATTCAATGAGTCGCAGCAGCAGTTGGGCTTCGGCACGGCTGAAGGTCGATGGCTGGAGCAACAAACGATCAATCGCCGGATCGCGCATGGCACTGTTGCCACTGGCAAGGCCCAACAGGTTTCGGCGTCCCTCGGAACGAACTGCGGAATTCGGGTGGACAGATTGTACCAAACCCAAACCATATTGCGCCGAAGGATCTGCAGGCGCATCATTTAACCACCGCTGGGCTAGGGCCAGAGCATTGGTGAGATTCCCCCTCTGTAATTCGAAGCGAACCCGAAGCAACAGGGTCTCCGGCCATTTAGGCTCCAACGTCTCCAGGGCCTCCAACTCCCCGGAGACCAAATCCGGTTTATTCAGATCCAACGCTGTGTTGATATACTTCGATCGATCCTCGCGAGTCCCTTGCTTGGACGCTATCAGTGCCTTGTAGATGCTCAAACATCGAGCGTCTCGCTGGTTTGCGAGAATCGCCGCCGTCAACCTTTGCACCTGCGGATCCAATGGACTGCCTTTCAAGCCCGGCCGCAAATGATGAAAGGCTTCATCAAATCGCTCCATTGAAACCAGCTCGGATACTTTCTCCACCGATGCGTTGACACGTCGGGCTTCCAGCCGACGACGAATTGGAATCAACAGAAATACAACGGCGAGAACGAGACAAACCACCGTGCCAATGTTGAAAAGACCGGAACCATTCCGTTCGGAGCGTTGCGGACTTGTGTCGGGACCCGCTTCAGGTGATTGGGGGTTTTCGTTCATCGCTATTTGAAAGTCACGAACAGCTCACTCTAATGGGATTGAGTCCATCTTGGGAAGCGCGAGGTTTTTACGGCGGGTTTATTCTCCCGAGGTGCGGGACTAAAATCTTCAACAAAGCCGCCAACGCAAACGAGACGCCCGATTCGATCTATTCACCCCGAAGAGCCGTCAAAATCCCCCCGCGCAATGCGCGCCGGGTCGCCATCCAAGTCCAGACCAAGCCGTTGACCCAGACCACCAGGAGCGTGAGTAACAAAGACCTCCACGGGAGGCCATTCGAACCGGGTGATGCAACGGCTGGAAGCAGGACGATACTCGCCGCCAACGCACCAGCCGCCAAGCCCGCAGCTAACAAAACCAGATGTTCGATCAGTATCAACTGTTCGATCGCCGAAGAAGCAAACCCGACCGCTTGCAACACAGCAAATTCCGAGCGTCGTTCGAAGACGTTTCTCAGCACAACGACACCCAAACCCACACTGCCCAACAACAAGCCCAAGCCACCCAGCACTTGGAATGTGTTGAGGTAAGTATTCTGCACCGCGTTGAATCGATCCAAGCGAACGGAAGCTGGCAGCAATTCAAACCCCTGATCCTGAAGCGCCCTCGAAAACTCGGAAGCCACTTGGGTCAAATTGGACGAAGACACCATTTCCGATCCATGAGCCACATCGATCAAAAATGCGCGGCGACCGCTCTCGGAGGGAAAGCGGCGGGTGAACGCCTCTTCATGAATGATCAAACTGCCCTGCAAGATCGAGTTCGCGACGGCACCCACCAACCGAACTTTGAAGGGACGCCCCAGTTCATCGACATAATCCAGACTGTCCCCAATCTTTCGCTTGAGTGCCCACTGAATGGAATTGGCATCCCCAATTGCCGGAATCTCATCTTCAAGAGTCGGCTGCAAAGCATCCCAACCGTTGGTGACTTGCAGCCCTGGCTGAATGGAAACCATCGTGAACGCCCCTCGCGCAGAGAATTCGCGGGGATTGACTCCGAGCAATCGAGGCCGTTGTGCCTGATTCAAATTTAAGCAACTGGCTTCATCGCCATCTCGAACGCGCATGCCTACCACACGGACGCCCGCTGATTGCATCCGTTTGGAATCCAGCCCAACCAGTTCTTGCCCTTTGGTCGAATCTAAATCCGGAATCACCGGCAGTGCGGATTCTGCCCAAAAGCCAAATCCACCGGTCCCTGAACCGCGATTCCACGCGCTCTTCTGGGCATCGAGTTTGTTCGCGCCAACGGCAATAATCAGAAACGTGGCGCTGGCTAGGAGTGCAATCGTCGCCACCGACCGGCCGGGCTTGCGAGATGGCGCTCGAACGGCTAATTGCATTCGGCTCGAAGCAAATCCACCTCGACTCGTCAGCCGAGTGTTTAACCAAAATCGGATAAAAAGGATCACCGCAATCAGCATCAAAGCACCAGCACCAAAAAACAAGCCGGCCCGCTGTGCCTCCGGCAATCCCCAACCCGCTCCTGTTGCCAAAATTCCTAGCAAACCCGACACCATGGCAATCCAGGGACGATGGGATATTGCTCCCACCTTCCAAGCCCATTCCCGGACGCCTTCATTGAGCAATTCTCTCGCCGATGCTCGCGCCGCGGAGCGGAGGGCCACCCATAACACCCCACTCGCCACCAAGACACTTCCAAAAATGCCGGCCATAACGGAGACACTCTCGATATGAAACGACAACCCGGCACCCGCAACGGCGTCGCGCCAAATGCTATTCAAACCCCAGATGACCCCTTGGCCGTAAAGCCACCCCCCCAAGGCCCCCACACAGGCGCCGAGACATGCCAATACCACGCCTTCACGAAGGAAAAGACCAGTCACACGCCCCAGAGGCCAACCCATTGCCAACAAAGCCCCAAGCTCCCCTGCTCGTTGTTCAAGACCAAACTGAAAAAGCAATGCCGTTAACAACAAGGCAGCGACGATCAGGAAGAAGCTGAACCCGATGAACAGTTGACCAAAATCCTGTCCACCAGCGGCCCCGCGAAACGCCCCACGCTCCACTTCTTCAACGCTTAAGCCCACTGAGGCCGGTTCTAAACGCTCGCGCAGCCCTGCTTCCACGGACTGCGCCACTGAAGCTGGAATATTTCCCGAATCTTGACCCGGACCTAGATTCATCCAGCGCACTGCAGTCAACGAACCAAACCGATTACCCCACATCGCTTGTCCTGCCTTCAAGGTCACGTAGGCTTTGGGCGTTCCTCTCCACTTTTTCCAATACGCTTCGTCTTCGTCTCGAATCTTGTGAATCAGTTCAAACCCTGCATCCCACTCATGAGTGCTCTCCGCCTTGGCTAATCCAGGAAATTCCGGCATCAGTGTCCGATCCGCAAAAATGCCACTCATCGGCACCACCGATCGAACCCGAAATCGATTGGTGATCTCCACCAAACTTGAGGCTGTATCTGCCCGATAGTAAGTCATCGCCAAGTCACTCCCCACCGTCAGCCCCAGATCGCTAGCAAGCCAGTCCGTCACGACAATCTCATCATCCCGAAGATCTTCAGGCGTCCAAGGCGATCCTGCTGCCGTGACCATCGAGTAAGGGGTCAATCGCTCTCCCGCCGCCAGTCCATTGACTAAGTACGTCAGGATCGGCACTCGAAGCACCCCCGGAATCGGCAGAGAATCCGCAGCGACATTCACTGCGGGATCCAAAAAGATCCGCCGTGTCGATAACTCTAATCCGTTCGTCCCGGCACCACCCGAGACTTTCAAGTTCAGTTCGGCATCCGCCAATCCCCAGCTTTCCTTTAGGAGTCGATTGGAGAGTAGTTCTGGGCTGGCGACATCCGCCCGTCCAAGGATCAAGTTCGCCCGACCTTCCAACCCCGATGCCGTCGCCAGGACATTATGGCGCAAGAAGACATTCAGCGGCGCCGATGCCCCCGACTGCAAGCTGAGGTCGCCTCCGTCGAACGCTTCGATGATCCCAGCAAATTTCAAACGAAGTGCTACCGATGCCTCATCGCGGGGAGTCACTACGGCATCTCTCGACAAGGCTGAGGGCTTGTGCAGTCGCAAGATGAATTCATCCCCAGTCCGCGCTCGCAATTGATCCGCCAATGCCGAACTCAGCCGCATCTCGTCAGGCCCGATTGCCCACGGAGTCCTCGGTTCCTTCGACCAGGCCACTCGATTGGTAACCAATCCATAAACCGAAACCCGATTGGCTCGTGCGCCGCCATCTTGGCGGGAAAGATTTCCCGGCAGTAACAGGAAGGGTTGAAATCGCGGCGTCAATGCCCCCGCTCCCACCAAGGGTTCCCCCGTGCTTGGGGCCTTCGATAGCCTATCGCACAAGGCTGCAGTGAAGAACCGATCGTGGGAGTGCAGGACCAAATTGAATCCAGCGAGCCTCGCCATGGCTTTGCGCCGCAGGCTTTCTCGGACGGAATCCCCAACCGCTAAGGCACCTACCAGAACCGCCGCGGCCACCGCAGCCCCCAGGACCACACCAAAATGCACTCGGCGATGAAACCGGAGGCTTCGACCTATGAGTCTCAGGACTGTCATCGCTCAGATCAGTTGACCGTCCTTCACTTCACAAATCCGGCCCATCAACCTCGCCAGCTCCATACTGTGAGTGACGATTATCAAGGTGATTCCCTGCTCCCGATTTAGCTCGACCAAGAGCCGGCCGATATCGGTCGCACTGCTTCGATCCAAAGCTCCAGTGGGCTCGTCTGCCAATAGCAGCGAAGGCCGATTGATGAGAGCCCGAACCACGGCACACCGCTGTCGTTCACCGCCACTCAAGCGGCCTGGCAGATGATCCAACCGAGCCCCAAGACCCACCCTCACCAACAATTCCGACGCCCGCGCGGCGGCGTCTGCAGGAGCTCGCCCAGTTTCCGCCAGCGTCGGTACTAGAACATTCTCCAAGACGGAACAGTGCGGAAGCAAATGGTGTGACTGAAAAATAAACCCAATCTGGCGATTCCGAATCTGGGCTAGTTCCATGGCTCCCAGCCGGGTCAGATCCTGGCCTTGCAACAAGACGGTTCCCTCATCGGGTCGATCTAATGTCCCCAGCAGATTCAGAATAGTACTCTTGCCACTGCCACTGGGCCCCACGATGGCGATACTCTCCCCTCGATATACTGTCAGTGAGGCATTCCGTAGCACGGACACGGGAGGGGCGCCGCCAGACGCCACATATGCCTTGGTAACCGATCGCAACTCAATCAATGGTGCAGCGTTTGAAGACATGGTGGTCGAGCCACCTGATTATCGGAAAGCCACAGCGAAAGGCAAATCCGCCCACCGTGAAGCACTTTTGCCAACAATCGTCATAACAACTTAATAAAGAACATATTACATACTATCAATCGCGATCTCTGTTAGACGAAACCTGAAATTCACGGAATTAACTGAGCTTTCCTTTGACTCCACTACCAATGGTGGGGTACGTCTTCGAAGGCTACAGCCGGTTGTTGCTGAAGCCATATAACGATATGCGCTGCCCGAAGTGCGGCTGTCAGGAAGATAAAGTGATCGACTCGCGTGCCTCTAAAGAGGGCGCGACTATCCGCCGTCGTCGGGAATGCCTCTCGTGTTCGTATCGATTCACCACTTACGAAGAAATCGAACACGAACAACTCATGGTCGTAAAACGCGATGGACGTCGGGAACCGCTGAACAAAGAGAAACTCTTGCTCAGCATGAAGCGGGCTTGCCAGAAACGACCCGTATCCGAAGAGGATCTCGCCAACGGTGCCGAGCGGATCGTCAACGAACTCAGCGATGCCAACGAACGCGAAGTCAAAGCATCCATCATCGGAGACTGCGTCATGCGCGCGTTGCGATCCTTGGACCAGGTTGCCTATGTGCGTTTCGCCAGCATCTACCGCAACTTCGAAGAAGCCACTGAGTTCGTCAGTGAAGTCAATCGACTGGCGACATTGCCGAAACCCGACAAACGCCAACTTGCCCTCGAACTTCAGCCTCCCAATAGACCGCCGTCCTCTCCAGCAAAGGAAAGCCGATGATCCAACTGCGCGAAGATTGCCTCTGGGTAGAAGAAGACACCGGGAAAACCATCCCCTGCACTGCCGAACAGATTACTATTGAACTGATGGGTGGCGCCGTCGAGGGGCTCGACCCCGAACTCGTCCGTCAAGCCGCTGCCGGAGTGCTGCATTATTTCAAAGTCGAACTCGGACGCGAATTTGTGACCGTCGGCGAATTCTCTACGGCTCTAGCCAAAGTACTCCAGGGCTTCGGCTTGGATGTACAGTCCACGTCGCTCATCGAGGGCGTGGGTTCGCAAGTCGTCACGACCGACCTACGCCAAATCGCTCGCGATTGTGGCAAAGAGTTCGAACTCGGATTTTTCGTCCGATTGCGCGAATCCCTTCGCATTTCGTTGGCTGAAGGCCCGAAAGCGGTCCAGTTCCAGGGGCTAAGAAGTTGCGTCAAACAGCTCGCTGGCGCCCGACGTTGGTGTGCGCGGTGCCAGCAATTACAGGAACAGATTATTAATTTTCTCCGTGAATGCCTCGAACAGGAAGCCAAGGGCAAAGGCTGTTCCATGCTCGTGAAGTAGCACCGTCTCCGCTTGTCGCGGGAGATTATTCCTCCTAGACCTTTCCGATCCATGACACTCTTTGAACGCATCGCGTCCCGCCAGATCCCTGCCAATATCGTTTATGAAGATGACTTGGTTCTGGCCTTTCGTGACATCCACGCCCAAGCACCAACTCACGTACTCCTGGTGCCAAAGCGAGCCATTCCAAGGGTGAACGAAGCCGTTGAAACGGACCGTGAACTTTTGGGACATCTCCTGCTTAAAGCGGCAGAGGTTGCACGAAATCTCGGACTGGGAGACACCGGATACCGCCTCGTCATTAATAATGGACGGGACGGAGGCGAATCAGTTCCCCATCTCCATTGCCACATCCTAGGAGGCCGCCCTCTAGGTTGGCCCCCGGGCTAAGAGCTTCCTTCCATAGGCAATCTGAAGGTCATTGCCCGGGCCAGAATATCGGATCAGACATTCATCGCATTGACTCCATCCACAGCGGAAGAACCGATCGTCATGGCTACAGAACTGGGACGTACCTTCTTGAACGCTCCGCGCATCGTCATTCCTAAAGCCTCCAGCAATTGTCGGTCCTCACTATAGCTGGGCGACGGAACTGCCTTGGTCAACATGAACTCGGTTTCGCTGGAGAAAATCGAGTTGGCTCCTGCCAAAAAACAGAGCGCCTGCGCGGTCGGATCCAAAGTGACACGCCCGGCTGTCAGACGGACATCCGATGTTGGCATCGCGATGCGAGTTGTCGCAATCATGCGCACGACATCCCATACCGGAACGTCTGCGTTGGACTCCATCGGTGTCCCCGGCACCTTGCTCAATATATTGATCGGTACCGATTCCGGATGAGGCCGGATCGATGAAAGTGTCTGCAACATGCCTAACCGATCCTCGACCGATTCCCCCAATCCAATGATTCCACCAGAACACAGCGTAATGTTCGTCCGACGAACGGTTTCCAAGGTACGCAACCGATCCGCATAGGTGCGGGTGGTGATGATCGTTTCGTAGAATTCCTCGCTGGAATCTACATTGTGGTTGTAGGCATACAAACCGGCGTCCTCGAGCTTCTGCGCCTGGTTTTCGGTGAGCATGCCAAGGGTACAGCAGACTTCCATCCCCATGTCGGTCACGCCGCGGACCATTTCTAAAACGCGATCAAATTGGTCGTTGTCTTTCACACTCCGCCACGCAGCTCCCAGGCAGACGCGAGACACGCCCGCTTCTTGCGCTCGCTGCGCAATCTCCAGGACCTTCGATTTTTCCATCAATCGTTCTGATTCAATTCCGGTGCTGTACCGAGACGATTGAGCACAATAGGCGCAATCTTCGGGGCAGGCTCCTGTCTTGATAGAGATCAACTTGGAAACCTGCATTTCACAAGGATCATGGAATTTTCGATGGACCGAAGCCGCACGGAACACCAACTCCATTAGGGGCAAGTCGTAAATAGCCTTCAGTTCAGCTAAAGACCAGTCGTGTTGAATAACATCAGTCATGGATACCAAATTCCCGGCGAGGACGCCCTCGCCGCCACATAACCTGCAAGACCCCTCGAGTCTTGTAAACCGTGTTTCCAAGGTGATTTGACGCCACCGCCCAGGCGCACTTCCACCTTGGTAAGGAAAAGGTCTGCTGCTTGACTTCACACATGTCCGACGAACCGTTGTTCTCCAGTCCGCCCGGGATCTACCACCTCCGCACCCAAGCCAGAGGTCCGGTGGGCAAGCTGCCCATTGATGAAGAATTCTTACGCCAACGGCCCAGCGGTGATTTGTTCGGTCTGACTCAAAACGCGGGAATGGGTTGGGCTCCGGAAGAACTTGGCCGCAAACAGTTCCTGATTCTGAGTACTCAAGGCGGTGTTCGAGCTCCGGACGGCAAACCGATCGCCCTGGGCTATCACACCGGTCACTGGGAAATAGGGCTGCTCGTGGAGGCTGCCGCCAAAGAACTGCGAGCGCTGAAGAGCATTCCATTCGCTGGATTTGTGAGCGACCCTTGTGATGGCCGTTCCCAGGGAACCTACGGCATGTTCGATTCACTCCCATTTCGCAATGACGCCGCAGTGGTTTTCCGGCGGCTGATCCGATCCCTGCCCACGCATTCCGGGGTGCTGGGAATCGCCACTTGCGATAAAGGATTGCCCGCGATGCTGATGGCGTTGGCTTCTGTCAGAGAGTTACCAACGGTGTGCGTCCCCGGAGGTGTCACCTTACCCCCCGAACAAGGAGAAGATGCCGGCACGGTGCAAACTCTCGGTGCCCGGTTCTCTCATGGGAAAGTCAGCCTGGAGGAAGCCGCAGAACTGGGATGTCGCGCCTGTGCTTCTCCCGGCGGAGGGTGTCAATTCCTTGGCACAGCCGCCACCGCCCAAGTGGTCGCTGAAGCCCTGGGCCTCACCGTTCCACACGCAGCTCTAGCTCCCAGCGGAGAGCCCGTTTGGATGGATCTCGCCGTGCAATCCGCCAAAGCATTGCATCGATTAAGTCAGGCAGGCATCCGCGGCAAAGACATTCTCACGGATAAGAGCATCCGCAACGCCATGACCTTGCACGCCGCATTCGGCGGATCCACCAACCTCCTGCTGCATATCCCCGCCATCGCCCACGCTGCGGGTCTGCCCCGCCCAACCGTCCAAGACTGGATCACCATCAATCGAGCAACCCCCCGCTTGGTCAGCGTCCTACCCAATGGCCCGATCCATCACCCCACAATCCGCGTTTTCCTCGCTGGCGGCGTTCCCGAAGTGATGCTCCATTTACGTGGTCTAGGATTGCTGGCCTTGGATGCTCTCACAGTTTCTGGAAGAAGTTGGGGCGAGGTACTCGAGGCTTGGGAAAGTTCCGAACGCCGACGCCGATTCCGTGACACCCTGCAGCAACAAGACGGCGTGAACCCCGATGATGTCATCTTCTCGCCGAATCGAGCATCGGACCGAGGCTTGACCAGCACCGTGACATTTCCCCGCGGCAATCTGGCACCCGATGGCGCCGTGATCAAGAGCACTGCCATCGATCCCAGTGTCGTCGATGCCGATGGCATTTACCGCAAGGAAGGCCCTGCCCGTGTATTTACCAGCGAGCGCGAGGCCATTATCGCAATCAAAGAGGGACGGATCCGAGCAGGCGACGTGCTCGCATTGATCGGATGCGGCCCCATGGGCACGGGCATGGAAGAGACCTATCAATTGACCAGTGCCTTGAAACACCTGCCCTTCGGAAAACATGTCGCACTCGTTACCGATGCGCGATTCTCAGGAGTTTCCACCGGCGCCTGCATCGGTCATGTCGGCCCAGAGGCACTCGCCGGGGGCCCCGTGGGTCGAGTCCGGGAAGGCGATCAAATCCGCATCGTCATTGATCGAAATCGACTTGAGGGATCACTCGATCTAGTCGGAACCGCCAAAGGTCGAATGAGTCCGGAAGTCGCGGCCGAGCTGCTCAACTCTCGCGGCCCCCACCCAAACCTGAAGCCACATGCAGCCCTCCCTGATGACACCCGCCTCTGGGCAGCCTTGCAACACGTTGGGGGCGGAACTTGGGGCGGCTGTGTCTATGATGTCGATGCCATAATTGATCGACTCACATCATCGAAGCTATCCGGAGGAGGCTGATTGCGAACTCAATAGGAGGCGATTGACCTCTCGACCCAGCATCCCGATGAACGGCTCCACCAACATGCCACCGGGGTTTACTGGCAATGACACCACCGTCAACTTGCCTCGAACCAACGAGCCCCAGCCCATTTGAGGATCTTCTAAACCTTCGAAAGCATTTTCTGGTCGGATGATGGCAACATCCAACGAAGTCGGTGTCGGACGGTACTTGGCAAACACCGCTCGACTGAATTCCTCGTTTCGCACGGGATCCGAAGACCTCGTGAAATCGACGGGTGCGACGCTTGTCCAAAGTGCCGTCAATGAGCGCCAGAGCCATTCCGACCGGCGGCTGACCGCAGCACAAGATCGCTTGGACAGATATTCGAGTTTGCCTGCCGTATCCAAGCGCCGGAGATTTCCCAATTGGAACTGTAGCTTTTGAAGCCAGACCGATCTCCAGGAGTGCAATGCCCTGGAGCCTTCCGTGTATATCGGATTCAGGGTATCCATCATGATCAGCATCCCAATTTGCCTACCCTCCAGCACCAATCGACGGGCCATTTCGTATGCCACCAAACCACCCATACAGTAACCAGCAAGGTAAATTGGACCCGTAGGCACCACAATTCTTAAAGCCTTCAAGTAGCTTTCCGCCATCGCTTCAATCGTACGATCTCGCTCCTCTGGATTGTCCAAACCACGCGCCTGAAACCCATAAAAAAGAATTTCTGGGTCGAGGTGCTCGACGAGGTCTCGAGCAAAGAGCACTTCGCCTCCGCCTCCATGAACACAAAAAAGCGGGGGGCGACTACCACAGGTTCGGACACACACCAGCGGATTCCAAATCGGCTGTAACAGCTTATCAGGCTCTTCAGACTCCAAGAATCGAGCCAATTGAGCGATCGTCGGAGATTCAAATAACACCGCCAAGGGCAGTTTCTGACCTAGGGTCTTCTGCAGCCGCTCAAATAGCCTTACCGCCAACAGCGAGTTACCACCCAAATCAAAGAAATTCTGAGTCACACCGATCGGTTTTCTACCCAGCAACTCCTCCCAAAGGGTCGCCATTTGCGCTTCCACTCGGGTGCGCGGAGCCACAAACCCCGTTGTATCCAACGCGTGTGCCTGTTCCCGCGATAACGCCGCCAGCGCGTTGCGATCCACTTTCCCGTTCGGAGTGAGCGGGAACCGCTCCACGATCTTCAGGGCGCTGGGCAGCATGAAGTGAGGCAATAACTTCCCCAGGTGTTCCTTGATTCCGTCCAGGTTTGAATCGACGCCGGGCTTCAAGCGCACATATCCCGTAAGATTCGAATTTCCAGATTCATCCCGGTCCACCACCACCACCGCCTGGGCAATGTCGGGGTGCCCGCCCAGCGCCCCCTCGATTTCCCCCAATTCAATGCGAAACCCGCGGATCTTCACTTGGTGATCCTTACGTCCCCAAAACTCCACGACCCCATCTCTCCGATACCGGCACAGATCACCCGTTCGATAGAGTTTTCCCGTGCCATCCTCGCTAAACCGATCGGGCACGAACCTCTCCGCCGTTAATGCGTCCTGCTTCCAATACCCTTTCCCCACGCCGTCCCCACCGGCATACAATTCCCCAGCCACCCCTATCGGCACCGGTTCACCGCCTTCGTCCAGAATGTAGATACGAGTGTTCGCAATCGGCGTTCCAATCGGTATCGCCATCCCCTCCAAATCCTTGGCCTCAATCGTATGGCAACACGTAAACGTCGTATTCTCCGTCGGTCCATATCCATTGATGATTCGGCAACCTTCCAATCCTTCGTAAGCCTTCCTCACATGTCCCACCGACAACACGTCTCCTCCAATCAACAACTGTTTCAATCCCCTCAGACATTCCAACCCCTCGTCCACCACCACGTTGAACAACCCAGACGTCAACCACACCGTCGTTACACCCTGCTCTCGTATCGTCTTTCCCA
>SXSK01000036.1 GCA_005793375.1 Verrucomicrobiales bacterium
CCTCTTGTGCCTGGAAACCTTCTGGCGCAACCACCGCTGGCACGATCTCTTCCCACACGCCAAACCTCCCTCCCTCGCCAATAACTAACCACAATCGCAGCCCGCATCGCTACAACCTCGAAAAAAACTGAGATGCGCACCCATGTAAACCATGGGGGGTTCAGGAAGCTAGGGGAGTGCTAAATTGGAAAAAAGTCCACAGGAAATGTCGAAAAAGCATCTCAAAATTGACGTTGTCGGGGCTCTATTAGGGGGCACAGGGACAATTGGCTCCAACGTTGTTGGACAACTCAGACCATTGGACGCGTTATTTCTTAATTCATAAATCATTGTTGGCCTTCGATTCTTGGCGATGAGGTGTTCCCCTGGATTTCATTAGGTCTTGTCGTATGAAAGCGCTCCTGAAAACGATGGTATTGGTGGCCTTGTTTCTGACACTTTGTCGGGTGATTCCCGTAACGGCTCAGTATGCCGGATGGAAGCATTCGGCGACGCTCACCATTCTCACCTCGCCAGAGGGGGCAGATTTGCCGGTGTCTGCGGTGGTTGAGCAATTTCCCCTGTTGGTGCGGTTGCATCGGGACTGGTTCGATTTTTCACAAACCAAGCCGGGCGGCGAAGATGTCCGGTTTTCTTCAGCATCGGGTGAGGCGCTGACGTTCGAAATCGACGAGTGGGATGCGGCTCAGGGTATGGCCAGTATCTGGGTGCGGATGCCGGTTATTCGAGGCAACGAGCGGCAGGC
Organism: Verrucomicrobiales bacterium; assembly: GCA_005793375.1. Classification (GTDB taxonomy): domain Bacteria; phylum Verrucomicrobiota; class Verrucomicrobiia; order Limisphaerales; family UBA9464; genus SXSK01. The sequence goes on from SXSK01000036.1 coordinate 746, forward strand.
GCTTCGCGTGCATTGGGGGAATCCGGTTGCGAGGAACGAATCGAATGGCCAGGCGGTGTTCAACGATTCGAACGGCTATCGGAGCGTGTGGCACTTGGGTCATGTGGTGGCGGATACGGTGGGCACGCTGTCATCGAAAGATAATGGCACGACCCTGACGGCGGGCATGGTAGGGCTCGGCCGACATTTTGCTGGGGGGCAAGGGGTTTTCGGCGGCGACAAAATTACCAACTATCCGTCGGCGGGTGCCGCACATACCACCGAAGCCTGGTTTCGTGCGGAACAGCCCAATGTCACCCTGGTCGGTTGGGGCAACGAAGGCGGGGGCCGCGGGAGCAAAGTGCGCATGCAGTTGCGAAGCCCGCCTCATCTACGAATCGATAGTGATTTTTCTGACGTCAAAGGCCAAAGCCGGCTGGCAATGGGCGAATGGAATCATGTGGTTCACACCTACGGCGACGGACCGCGTCGAATTTACATCAACGGTTTACTCGACGGGGAGGCGACCACAAAACTGGACATCAAGAGTTCCGCACACTTGTGGTTGGGTGGATGGTATGATCACTACGATTTTATTGGGGACTTGGATGAAGTCCGAGTGTCTGCCGTGGCGCGTTCGGCGACTTGTGTGCGGCTGGAATACGAGAACCAGAAGCCTCTTCAAACCTTGGTGGGGCCGTTGGTGACGCCCGGATCGGCTTTCAGTGTTTCGCCATCTCGAGCGACGGTGCCAGAGGGAACGAGTCTGAAGTTCATGGCCCCGGCGGATGGAGCGCAAAAGATGTACTGGTCGGTGGTTCGAGAGGGGCGCGACGTGGTCCTGGCCGCGGATAGTCGATCGTTTCGGCTCGATGCTTGGCAAGTGACTGGAGACTAGACGGCAACGTTGAGCAATGGCGGTGCGCCCGTCACATAGTCGGTCACGATCAAGGTGAGTGAACCTGAGCACGAAACCGGGGTGTCACGCAAGCCAGCAACCCATGAGGTGCCGGAAAACAACCAGTTTTACGCCCGCGATGGTCGGAATGAGGGGGCTCTCATTTACAGGGGCATACTGAGCCAACCCGCTGAGGCGTTTTTTTGCGTGTGTCTGCGGATGGCAAACCTTACTCGGCTCAGCGCCAGGTATCGGGTGCCGATCGAATCGCGGTAGCGGGTGGATCGAGATTGATACCGATCCCGTCTTTGAGGACGCTGGCTCCATGCTTCGACCCCGCAAGAAATACACCGTCTACGATCTACAACAACTCAAGGGCAAGCGCTGTCTGACGCACATTCACGTGAAGTCTCCAGAAGAGGCTGCAGCGGCGGAACAAGCTGGGGTCGATCTGATGAGCTGCAGCTTCGATTCGCCGGAGGCCCAGGCGCGTCTGCCCAAGTTGGTGGCGGCGGCGCCCAACAGTTTCTTGTCGGGAGCGACGCCGCATGGCATGGCTTCGACTGAGGAGGCGATTCGGATTGGGTTTCGCGCTTTGGAGATGGGCGCGAGTTCGGTGTATTGCTCGGCCAGCCCATTCCTGATTGAAGCCATGGCCCGCGAGCGGATACCGGTGGTGGGTCATTTGGGCATGATTCCCAGACATGTCACTTGGACTGGGTATCGCGCCATTGGAAAAACCGAAGCGGAGGCAACTCAGCTTTACCAGCGCTTGAAAACACTGGAGAGCGCCGGGGCCTACGCAGCGGAATTGGAGTGTGTGCCGCACAATCTCGCACGATTCCTTTCATCTCAGACCACGATGCTCCTGATGTCATTGGGATCAGGCGATGGGTGCGACACGCAGTTCTTGTTTTCGGACGACATCCTGGGCGACTACGAAGAGCGCTTGCCGCGGCACGCCAAGGCTTACCGCAATTTCCTTGAAGAAAATCGCCGATTGCAGCGAGAGCGCATCGCTGCCTTTTCGGAATACATTGCCGATGTGAAGGAGCATCGTTTTCCACAAGCAAGCCACTTGGTGGCGATGGACGACGGTGTGCTGAAAAACGTGATTGCCGCGGTCAGCGAAGGTAGGCTTTGACGCGGCGCCTTCGGCTCTCATGTGGTGGCTCTAGGCGGCCCAGGCGCAACCTGGAGCGAAATGACAACCGCTAAGCTCTGGGTTTCATGGTTTGTTTTCGCTGAAATCAACCACTGCCTCGCGTGAGTCAGCAGGCACGGTTGTTTCTGTCACGCGGCCTCCAGGCCAGCGGACCCGAAGGCGCGTGGCTCCGGTTGGACGGGCGAGAATAACGACGGGGGAATCTTGGGACCTGTAGCCGGAACCTGCATGGACTTCTCGGGCCGGTCCGAAGTGGGTACCATCGCCTAGTCGGACGTGTGAGCCAATTCCATGGCGATTCCCCGCCGGTCCGATCAGGCGTACGCGCAAGCCCTGACGGGCTTCGCGATTATAGAATAGTTTAGCCGGCGCTGCGTGCTGCGCCACCAAGAGGTCCACACGGCCGTCCTCGTCGAAGTCACCCACTGCCGCTCCTCGTTGCTCTCCCGCGAGTGCGATCCCGCTCACATCGGCCGGAACCTCGTTGAAGTTTCCTCTGCCGTCTCCTCTCAGCAGCAGGCCTCGTCCGGAATCCAATCGACCGGATTCTTTATCCATGGCGAAGGAGTTTTGGCTGAGGAACAAATCTTCCGCGCCATCGCCGTCGAAATCCGCGACCG
>SXSK01000385.1 GCA_005793375.1 Verrucomicrobiales bacterium
CTTCGTGCCCGACATCATCAAGCTGCGCACCGAACTGCCGCAGCTTGGCGAGGTGCATCTGGCCAGCGTCGTCTGCGGCAATGAACTCGTCTATTACGGCATCCACGCGCTCTCGATGGCCTATGCCGTGCTCGGCAAGGGAGCCGTGAGCGCCATCAACGTCGGCAAGCCCGGCGCGAACATTGCGCGCATCCGTTTCGGTGGGAAACGCGATGTCGTGCTCATCGTCGGCGAAAAGGAAACCACCAGGGCGGGCTACCAGATCAATCTCTACGGCGAGAAAGGCTGGCGCAGCGTCACACCTGATCTGACGAACCTTTACGCCTACTTGCTGGAGGCATTCCTCGATCTCGTCATCACCGGAGAAGAGACCGTGCCCATCGAGGAGGAAGTCGAACTCATCGCCGCGCTGGAGGCGGCGAAACCCTCGCTCGAACTCGGACGCGAGGTGAAACTCAGCGAGGTGATGAAGGACGCATGATCTGATTTTCAACCGCCGAACACAAAGCCGAATCCGCCAATCCATGATCGCAGCATCCATACTCAGCCGTCGTGATTTCCTCCAGCAAAGCGGCAAAGCTGTCGCCGCCTCCTCGCTTGCCGGCATCACTCTACCCCATGTCCATGCCGCAAACAGTGAAACCATCCAGCATGCCACCATCGGCTGCGGCGGGCGCGGGAGCGGCGTCATCGTCAATGCCATGGAAGCCCCCGGCAGCACCACAAAGCTCGTCGCTATGGCCGTTCTCTATGACGACCGGCTGCAATCGGCCCACCGGGCGCTGCACAACAAATTCGAGCAGCGCATGGATGTACCCTCGGAGCGCCAATTCTTCGGCTTTGATGCCTTCAACGTCGAGTGGACCTTCCCCACCGGCACCCGCGCCACGCACACCGTGCGCTACGTCGCGAACACGCAGAGCCACTTTGCCACCTATGTGCATGGCAGCAAGAAAGCCGCGCAATTCTGCGGCAACACCCACGCCGTCGATGTGGAGATTTACAAAGATCAAAACACTACGCGGACGAATATCGAATGGCGCGCACCTCAGGAAAAGCACACCGTATGGCAGAACCAGTGGAACGACTTTCTGGAGGCCATCCGCCCGAACAAATCCTTCAATCAGGCGACGCGCGCCGCACATTCCAACCTCGCCGCCATCATGGGCCGCGCCGCCATGCACATGGGCCGCACCGTGAGATGGGACGAGGCGCTCGCGTCCAATTCTCAATGGTTCCCCGCCATCGATCAACTCACGCACAAAAGCGATCCGCCGGTGAGGTCGGATGCCACAAGCCGCTACCCTGTGCCCGTGCCCGGCCAGTGGACGGAGCTTTAATACAAAACCACACCCATGATCATCGACTGCCACAACCACGTCGGCGTGGACCTGCTCTTCTACCTGCACGGCGATTTCCCCTACGCCCAGCACCTTGTCGCCATGCACGATGAAGGGCGCGCGCTCGGCGTGGATCGCTGGATCGTGTTCCCCTTCGTCAGCCATCTGGCGCTGGATGTCACCCGCTTCATGGACAATGAAATCAAGGACGACAAAGGCCGCCTGCATGACGTGCCGTATGCCTTTGAGAACCGCCGGCTGCTGAACGAGATCAACGTGATTTTCCCCGAGGAAGGGAAACGCATGCTGCCCTTCGTCATGGTTGACCCCATGCGCAACGTGGCCGCGCAGGCCAGGGAACTGCGCCATCTGCGCGCCAACCACCGCTTCCACGGCATCAAGCTGCAAACCACGATCCTGCAAGCCGACATCAAGCACTTAAAGGATCGCGGCAAAGTCTTCCTCGAACTCGCGGCGGAGTGGGATCTGCCGTTCTTGCGCAGAAGTTAAGTAAAGAGACCGTTTTCTATCAAGGGTGCAGCCTCTTGATTTCCGGGAGTTATTGAACCCAAGTTTCCTGCTTTCAGAAAGGATTCGTGAAATATCCCAGGGAACTTCGGCCGGTGTGCTGATTTGAAAATGGAGTGCGGATTGTCCCCAATCCGCAGCGGGAGAGGCTGCGAGTTGGGACGACTCGCGTTCCGTCTCGACTCTTTTACCTTCACTCCCATCGCACCTGCGGCATCCATTCATCCAACTCAAATGAATCTTTGTCGAGGCTCAAACTCACTTACCGACCCCCTTGCCCCACTCATGTTACTTTCCTGATCTTGCTCGTAATCATAATTAGGCCACTGCCGAGCTTAGCGGGAAATTGACATGTCATACTTGCAGGATAAGACTGCGTTCTGAACCAGATCGGAAGCAGGTGACCAGAAATTCACGTCATTCACCGGAGCCGGGATTGCCTGCGACTGGGTTTGCGAGCGCGTTGCCGGTACGTGTTCAGGGACCACGAGCCCGAACGATGATGGGTGGCTTTACCCTGGTCGAATTACTGGTGGTGATCGCGATTATCGCGATACTTGCGGCATTGCTCCTTCCCTCTCTCTCCCGATCGAAGGCCAAGGCTCGGGGGATTCAATGCCTAAACAACCAGCGCCAGTTGTGCCTGGCGTGGCGGATGTACGTCGAAGACAACAACGACATACTGCCGTTCGCGAGTGAGGATCCGTCAAATCCTGCCACCTTCGGCTTTTCCTGGGTGGTGGGCACGATGGATTTCAATCCCAACAATCGCGCGAACTGGGATCCGGATGTCGGCGTCAAGAAGAGCCCGCTTTGGCGATACTGCGGGGAGAATCTCGCGATTTGGAAATGCCCGACCGACCACTCCACAGTGACCGTCAACCGGGTGAGCAAGCCGCGTGTACGAAGCATGTCGATGAATCTTTATCTCGGCGGTTGGGGCGGGACGGACGGAGGATGGGGACCAGCTGTCCGTAACTACCAAATCTTCCGGCGCTACTCCGACCTGATCGAGCCTGGACCGGTCAAGACTTTTGTCTTAACGGACATGCGCGAGGACAGCATCGATATGGGAAACTTTGGCGTCAACATGGCTGGCTGGCCCGACAAACCGGCCACTTACGGTTTTTGGGACATGCCTGGGTTCTACCACAGCGGCTCCGGGAGTTTCGCCTTTGCAGACGGGCATTCCGAATTCAAACGCTGGCTGGATCCGCGCACGACTCCTCCTGTCAAACCCGGCATAGGTTATCCCGACCGTTTTAACTCGCCCAACAACCGGGACATCGGCTGGCTCCAAGATCGCGCCACCCGGCCGAGGGTGCGCTAAACCATACGGTTATTTAATTCATTTTGGCCGAGTCATCTCAACCAATTCAAGAATCGTTATGAAATTATCAGGCGGATTATTTAGGTTAAAATTGGGCGCGATCGAAACGGTCCTTTGGGTTTGTTGTGCCGGCCTCACCAGCAACGCCGATTATCCAGCCACTGTACTTTCCCAAGGGCCGGTGGGCTACTGGCGTTTGAACGAAACTGTCCAGCCATCCTTGCCGCGGCAGGCGGCGAACATCGGCAGCCTCGGGACTGCGGGTGAAGGCAGGTATTTATTCGCCCCCAGGCGGGGAGAACCCGGGGCGTTGACCGGGAGTTCAGCCACTTCCGTGAGGTTCTTCAATCCGAACCAGGACCCGGCGTTCGGCGGATCGAAGATTGAGGTGCCGTTCAAAACCAACCTGAATCCCAATGGCCCGTTCTCGGTGGAATTCTGGGCCAAGCCCACATCGATCGTGAGTAATCTTTTTTGCACGGTGGCGTCATTGAATTCCGATCCAGCCATCGGGCTTTCGACCAATTCCATTCCGCGCGCCGGATGGCTGTTCTATCAATCCACCAATGCCACGGCTGGCAACGAGTGGCAGTTCCGGCTTGGCAACGCCAGCGACTATCTCGACAACGACTTGATCCGTGGAGGAACTGTCACGACTGGAGTCTGGCACCACATCGTAGGGACCTATGATGGGGCCACGGCGTCGCTCTACGTGAATGGCGCGCAAGTAGCCTCCCGAGCCATCAACGGCTATCGAGCGAACGACGCTCGTCCGTTTCGTATCGGAACCACTAGTTTCGAAGGCATCTTGGGCGATACCGGTTCTTACGCGGGAAACCGGGGATTCGACGGCTGGCTGCAAGAAGTTGCATTTTACGGCACCGCGCTCAACGCCAGTGAAGTAGCCGCGCACTACAACACCGCCAGGACGAATAGCGCCGATTACGCATCGTTGATTCTGGCGAACAACCCCATTGGTTACTGGCGCCTTGGTGAACCAGGGAACCCGCCGGCGGCAAATCTGGGAAATCTTGGAGCGGACGGGAACGGTCGCTACATCTATTCAGCCCACCCCGGCCAGGCCGGACCGCAACCACCGGAATACGCCGGCTTCGAGAATGGTAACCAGGCTTGCGCCTTTGCCAGCACAAACGGTTTCGTGGGCCTTCCGGCTCTGAAATTGAACACCAACACGGTGACCATGACCGCCTGGATTCTTGCCGCTGGAACCCAGGAAAACAACGCGGGCATTGTGTTTTGCCGCGCGGGAACCACAGTGGCCGGCCTCAAGTTTGATGTGAATGATCCCAATGGCCTTTCCTACAACTGGAATGACGACGACGCTGCCTTCAACTTCAAGAGCAGCCTGGCCGTTCCAGTCTTTCGTTGGTGCTTCATCGCCCTGATCGTTCAACCGGACCAGGCCACGCTTTGCCTGCAAAACGGCGCGCAGTTTTTGACCGCGGTCAATTATGCGGTTCATCCCGACCAGGCATTCGAGGGTGATACGTTGATCGGCACAGACCTCCAGGATCCTCACCTCACATTCAACGGCTCCATCGATGAAGTGGCGATCTTCAACCGCGCACTTTCGGTGGGCGAGGTTTACACGCAGTACGGTTCTGCCGTCGGTGGACTCAAACCTTCTGTCTTCGGCGATTTGCAGCTTCCCGCAGGAACCGTCTATGTTGGCGACAAGCTGACCTTGAGCGTGGATGCCGGCGGAACTCCGCCCCTGAGCTATCAGTGGCGCAGAGACGGCCAGTCGATCTCCGGGGCCACGGCGAGCACCTTCACCAAAACCAATTCGGACACGGCCGATTCCGGAAAATACGACGTCATCATCTCAAACGATCAAGGATCGGTGACGAGCCAGCAGATCACGGTGGTTGTGCAGCCGATTTCTCAACTTGAAATCAGCCAGGGGCCGCAAAGCCGCGCACTCTACAAAGGAGGGTTGTTGAACCTCAATGTGCAAGCTTCAGGCGGAGGACTTGCCTATCAGTGGCGGAAGGACAGCACCGATCTGGCTGGCGCAACCAGCGCCATTTATCGCGTGTCCAACGCTTCGGACAGTGACTCCGGGGCTTACCAGGTGATTGTCTCAAACGGCCTTGGCACGGCCAGAAGCGAAGTGGCCACTGTGACCGTCATTGTTCCTCCCGCCGACAGTTACGAGAGCGTGATTGTCAACGATGCTCCGGAATCGTGGTGGCGGCTGGATGATCCTGCCGGCAGCTCCACTCTGACCGATGCGATGGGTCGTCACGATGGCGTTTACAAAGGCGGAGTGTCTCTCGCCGTCGCAGGTGTGGTCACCGGCAGCACCAATACTGCGGCGACCTTCGACGGGTCATCGGGATACGCCGAGGTTCCGTTCTCAAAGGCCCTGAATACTCCTAACTTCACCATCGAGTGTTGGGTGAAGGCCGGCCCTGCGGCTTCCGCCCTCAGCCCTGTGGCCTCTTTCACGCAGCCTCCAGGGCGCGGTTACTTGATCTACAAATCGAACGACGGCCTATGGTATTACATGTTCGGTGACGGCTTCAGCCCTGCCGTGTTTGTCGTTGACGGGAGCGACGCCATTTACGGCAAATGGACGCACCTGGCGATCACGTACAACGGAATCGACTTCAGCGCCTACTTGAACGGAAGCCTGGATGCCATCGTGAGTCCACCGGTCGTGCCCAACAATGTCGCTCCTTTGCGGATTGGATACGACCAGCCGGGCGAAGGCTGGAATGACTTTTGGAAGGGGGATATTGACGAGGTGGCCTTTTATCAGAGGGCCCTCACTCCAGACCAGATTGCCGCCCATTACTCGGCGGCACTTCATGGCGCCTTCAGCAAGCCTGTCTTTGGCACGCAACCGGAACCTTCGACATCGGTCGTGGGCTCACAGTTCTTCTTCGCTCCGGCCATCGAGGGGACTCCACCCATCGATTTGCAATGGACTAAAAACGGCACACCGCTCGCAGGCGAAACGAATTACTTTCTCTTCTTCGATCGGACGACTTTCGCGGATACAGGCATCTACCAGTTGACAGCCACCAATCGGATAGGCAAATCCACCAGCGAAGCCGCGACACTGTCAGTCCTTCCGACGCCCGCTTTCGCCAATGTGACAAACGGTTTGGTTTTGCATCTGAGCTTCGACGGAAATTATCTGGATTCTTCAAGCCGGAGCAATGACGCCCAGCCGATGGGTTCTCCGCAGTTCGTGGCTGGCATTGTGGGCGAACAAGCGTTGCGCGTCAGCACCAGCGTGGACGACAGCGACCCCACGGACCCGCTCGTCTCGTCCGCCAGCTACGTCACACTGGGCAAGCCGCCGGATCTGCAATTCGGTTCCACCGAGAACTTCTCGGTCTCGTGCTGGGTGCGTTTCACCGGACTTCCGGGTGATCTGCCCTTACTCAGTAATTCCGTCAATGCGCACGGCAATCCCGGTTACACGTTCGCGCCGTCCTATCAAGCGGGTGGATGGTCGTGGAGCCTTGGAGACGTGGCGAGCACCAGCGTCATCGGAATTTACGGCCCCGATGGCTCCATCAACGACGGGAACTGGCACCACCTGGTGCATACGTTTGACCGCTCCGGCAGCGCTTTCACCTACCTTGATGGAAACGTGGTCGATTCACGGTCAGTGGTCGGAACCGGCGATCTCGACACCGGGGAGCCAGTCAATATCGGCCAGGATGCTTCCGGCGATTATCCAGAAGCAGGTGAGATGGACATTGACGACTTGGGCGTGTGGCGCCGGGTCTTGACGCCTTTCGAAGTTCGTTCCATTTACACTGTGGCACAGAACACCGCAGCCCAGACGGGCGCTAGTTTTGACACATACGGGCCGGTCTCTCTGATGGTCACGAGCGATGCCGGCGCGATCCAGTTGGTCTGGCAGGCCGGCACGCTGCTCGAAGCTGACGAAGCTGCTGGTCCGTGGTCGCGCGTAGCCGGAGCCAAACCACCGTATCACCAGGTCACCGCTAGCACGGCTCGCAAGTTTTACCGGATTCAACTCTGATGAATTGAGAGCATCTGCCAATTTCGCAACTAAGGAGCTTCCGCACATCGCATGTTGCGCTTCCATTCATGGGGTTTCCACAACCCGGTAAAATCGCTGCTCAGAAAAGCTCATTGGAAATGAAAAAGTCAAAACCGCACCAATCTCGCTCACCGGATTCTCCAGGTCGTTCCAACTAATCGAATCAACACGGATTTTTTGTTTCAAAGTCGGAACGAGCGTTGACCCCAAATCACAACTTGATTTCAACCGAAATTGGTCCAACGGTTGGGGTCCTGTGGGTGGCAGAAAGTCCATCGGGCCGAGAAGTGATTGATTGGCGAGGATATGCGATCAGGCTGGGAGAGTTATGTTAGCAACTCTCTGGATCGTTCTGACATACCCGCTTTCGTTCTTCCGATGCCGGCACGATCTCGCCCTCGAAGTCCTGGCGCTGCGCCATCAACTCATGGTGCTCGAACGGCAGACACGCAGGCCCAGGCTCCGTGGGTTCGACCGATATCTTTGGCGTCTCCTTATGAGGGTTTGGCCCAATTGGAGAAACCGTCTGATCATCCTCCAACCCGAAACACTCATCGGCTGGCAACGAGCTAGCTTCAGGCTGTTCTGGCGATGGAAATCCCGACGCAGACATGGGCGGCCTGAAAAGGACCAGGAAGTGATCCAGCTCATCCGGCGGATGTGGAGTGCCAACCGATTACTATCATCGGGTCCGCCCGCACCGTTCACTTTCTCACGACAGTCCGATCCCACGGCCAGTGGAGTCGCCAGATCGTGGGAGTGTCATTGAGATCCCGAAGGTTGGGGGCTTTTTCAATCGACTGAAACAGAAGGTGGCACTATTTCAGATATGGACTACATACTGAAACAGTGCGAGACTCGCGGGTATGGCGAAGAAGTCGAGCAAAACAAAACCAGACCGGCCTTCCGGACGTTGGATTACTACGATGGAAGGGTATCGAGCCTTCCATCCGAACCCTTTGCCGCCGACGTTGGACTGGACCCCGGCGCTGGCGGCGGCGCTCGCCGATGCGTCGATGCTCGTGGGACGATTGGCCGGTGAAGGGCGGCGACTGCCGAATCCGCATATCCTCATCCGCCCATTCATCCGGCGCGAGGCCGTGCTATCGAGCCGGATTGAGGGCACCCAAGCGACGCTTGGCGAGTTGCTGGCATCCGAGGCAGGAGCGTTGGTGGAGCGGAGCCCGGATGATCTGCGGGAAGTCGGGAACTACGTCACCTCCCTTGAGCATGGAATGGAGCGTCTCCAATCGTTGCCAATGTCATTGCGGCTGGTGCGGGAGTTGCATGAGCACCTCATGACGGGCGGGCGTGGTGGGCACGCCACGCCAGGAGAGTTTCGCCGGACCCAAAACTGGATTGGACGCGCCGGGGAGACGCTAGCGCAGGCCAAGTACGTGCCGCCCCCGCCCGACGTCTTGGGCGAGTATCTCTCGGCTTGGGAGAAATTCCTTCATGAGCGGATGTTGCCACCACTGGTTCACGTGGCCTTGGCCCACTACCAGTTCGAGGCAATCCATCCGTTTCTCGATGGCAATGGGCGCGTTGGCCGCTTGCTCATCACCCTCCAATTGTGCGAACGGAACATTCTTCCGGCGCCACTTCTCTACCTCTCCGCGTTCTTCGAGGCGACGAGGGCGGACTACTACGCAGGACTGCGCACCGTCTCGGAGCGCGGCGATTGGGAGGGCTGGGTGCAATACTTCTTGAATGGCGTTGCCCGACAGTCCGAAGACGCGTTGAGCCGGGCAGAACGAATCAACCACCTCCTTACGGACTGGCGAACGAAACTCTCCGGCCAGGCGGGAACGAAGGTCGCCCTTCAGATGCTGGATATGATCGGAGGCAATCCATTCCTGACTCCGCGCGGCGCGGAGGCCAAGCTCAGCCTCGCCTACAACACGGTGATGCGAGCGGTTGAACAATTGGAGAAATTGAAGGTGTTGAAGAAGGTCAGTGAAGCCAAACGCGACCGCGTGTACTGCGCGAAGGCTATCCTGGACATTCTCGAGGAACCGGCTCGCCTCACGCCGGCGTAGCCCCATCCTATTGATAGAAATTCCATTTTGACGCTCCGCGATTAAGGCGAGCACTTTC
>SXSK01000386.1 GCA_005793375.1 Verrucomicrobiales bacterium
ATGGATCACGCGGTAGTGCAGCCCGAGCGTTTGAAGGACTACCTCGGCGTTGGCCACCATCGCTTCCAATTCGTCATAACCAGTCTCAGGCGCAACAATCTTGATCAGCTCGACCTTATCAAACTGGTGGACCCGGATCATGCCGCGTGTGCCGAGCCCAGCGGCCCCTGCTTCGGCTCGAAAGCAGGGGGAATAAGCGACGTACCGGATGGGGAGTTGCTTTTCAGCGAGGATTTCCTCTCGATGAATGTTGGCAACAGGCGCTTCAGCGGTAGGCAGCAGGTACAGTTTGCCGAGAGTCGACTGATCCAACCCTTCTTGAACGGCATAGGCTTGGTCGATAAATTTTGGAAACTGCCCGACACCCACCATGCAGTGGGCGCCAATGATGAACGGAGGCGAAACCTCGGTGTATTGGTGCGACTGGATGTGGAGATCGAGCAGGAAATTGATCAAGGCTCGCTCGAGGCGAGCCCCCCATCCGTTGTACAGGAGGAATCCGCTGCCGCTCAGTTTGGCGCCGCGTGCAAAGTCAACCAATGCGAGTTTTTCGCAGAGTTCGACATGCGACTTCGGTTGGAATTCAAAAGCCTTCTTCGATCCATAGACTCGGATCTCCGGATTGTCCGCCGCTTCCCGACCGTTGGGCACGCTCGCATGGGGAAGGTTCGGAATGCGCAAAAGGATGTCATCGCGCTTGGCCTCGATCTCCGTGACCTGACGGTCCAGGGCAGCGATGCGATCTCCAGCCTCTCGCACCTCGACCTTCTTGGTTTCAGCTTCGGCGGAGAGTTTCTGGCGCATCAAATCCCCGATTTCCTTGGAGGCACGATTGCGGAAAGCTTTCAGAGTCTCTGCCTCGGCGAGCAGCGCCCGACGCTGGTCGTCCAAGGCCAGGACCTCCCCCACTTTAATCTCATCCCCAGCGTGGCGTGTCGACAGCCGTTCGCGGACAAAGTCCGGACGTTCGCGCAGCAGTTTAATATCGAGCATGGCGGGAGGACGATGGAAAGCAGGGGTGGACTCGGGCAAGCCGAAACCAGCGTGTTATCGGGGGTGTTCGACAGAGTTCCGCCACCAACTCGGGGTAATTCGACAATTTCTGACGCTTTTTGGTTCCGTCGATACCGATTTCGCAGTTGGATCAGGTCCAGGACTTCCATGCAACTGACCGACCTACGATGGCCTGAGGTGGCCGCGCTCAACAAGAACACGCCAGTCATCTTTCCCGTGGCGGCGCTGGAACAGCACGGGCATCACATGCCGGTGTTTACCGACAGCCTATTGTGCGGGGAAGTGGTGTGCCGCGCCACCGAGCGTCTAGGAGACCAAGTTCTTGTGGCGCCTCTCCTGTGGCTTGGCAACTCGGACCATCACCTTGATTTTCCCGGAACGTTGTCGTGCCCGCCGCGAACCTACCTCGATTTGTTAGGTGGCTTGATGGATAACTACATCCAGCATGGATTTAAGCGTCTCGTGTTCATTAATGGACACGGAGGTAACGATGTGCCAGGAAAACAGGCAGTATTTGAAGTCCGTCAACGTTATCGCCACCGTTCGGATCTGTTGCTGCTATTCGCCACTTATTGGAACCTGGGAGGTCGACCTTGGGAACGCGAAACGGCTCTACAACAACGAGAAATGGGGCACGCCTGCGAGTGGGAAACGTCCATGGTTTTGCGGATCGCCCCCCATTTAGTCGGGTCGTTGGCTGGTTTGACCACCATATCGGCCGACGATCCGTTTGCGCCGGCCGCCCGAGGTTGGACGACGAAGGACCGGACGGTGCCGGGCCATATTGGCTCACCCCAATTGGCTTCGGCCGAAAAGGGCGAAGTATTGTTCCAGACGTTTGCAGCCGATGTGGTTTCCTTTTTGAACCGAGTGATCCAATGGGATGGACACTCCTGGGGTGGTTGAAAAGGGGTCCTGGCCATGTCTGGCCTGGAGTATCCCACATCTCAAGTACTCCCTCCTTGCACCGGGCCGACCCACTGCTACGCTCTGGCGGAGCTATCAATGGCTGAAGACAATCTTGAACGTAACCGCCGGGAGGGACCAGGTGATCCGAAGCTGCCGACTCGGACGTGGATCGTCTGGCTACTGATCCTGCTTTGTATCCCGGTGCTGATGATGGTAGGTCCTATCCGGGGACATATGGTGCAGGCGACTGTCCTCACCACTGTTTCCGAACTGGAAGACCTCATTGAGAAGGGGCGCCTCATTAAAGCGACCATCCGAACCAGCGCCTCCTCGCCGGATCTCAAAGAGATCAAAGGCATTTACAAAAAAGAAGGCGCCGAAGTTAAAGACTCCGAAACGCCTTTCATTCTCCGGACCCATCTCTCCGACAAGCGACTCGACGAGCTTCAGGACACCGGCAAGTTTGAATCCGATGCCCCTAACGCACTTTTGTTGCAGCTGTTGTACCCGGTCTTGATGTTCGCCCTGATTGCCGGGTCTATCTGGTTCCTATTTCTGCGCCAGTTGAAGGCGGCGGGAAAAGGTGCGCTTAGTTTTGGCAAGAGCAAAGCCCGCCTGCTCTCGAAGGAACGTAACAAGACCACCTTCAAGGACGTGGCCGGTGTGGAGGAAGCCAAGGACGAAGTGGCGGAATTGGTTGAGTTTCTTCGCGACCCTAAGAAATTTCAAAAACTGGGTGGAAGGATCCCTAAAGGTGTCCTGATGGTGGGACCACCCGGAACTGGCAAGACCCTGCTCGCCAAAGCCATCGCTGGCGAAGCCGATGCCAGTTTCTTCACCATCAGCGGTTCGGATTTCGTCGAAATGTTTGAGGCTGTCGGCGCCA
>SXSK01000387.1 GCA_005793375.1 Verrucomicrobiales bacterium
ATTTTGTTCAGGTTGTGCCTGGGTCGCCTGAAGGCGGATATCCAAACCTCGTGAATTGCTGCCCTTAGGGCGTTTGGAATTCTGCCTCATTGGGCAGTTCAACGTTTTCGTGAGAACCGTTCTGGTTCGTGCAACTCCTATTGATCCCCAAGCTCCGGTCAGCCAATTTAGGGGCGGATGTTCGAGGCACCCAAGCCCAATTGGCTCGCGAGACTGGCTGAATCCAGCATCGCGTGGTGTCTCGTGTTATCTTTTGGGATCCACGTCCTGGTGATGGTATTCTACCTGGGGCTGCGCCAGGTAGCTCGGTCCAGGCCCCAAGCCTTGCCCAAATGGGTGCTTGAGGCCGTGCTGCCACAGCCTCCGCCACCATTGGCTCAGCCAGAGATTCCTCGCGCCGAGGATCCGCCGCCGGAATCAGAGCCTCAGGTGGTGTTTGTGGAGGTGGATCCGCAGTCGGTGACTGAGGAAGCGCCGGAAAAGACTCCATTCTACTCCACAGCCAATACTCTCGCGGCGAATGTGCGTCCGTCGGAAACCTTGTCAGACAAACCAAAGTTCGAGGGGAAACAGGAAAAAATCGTTCGGACCTTTGACAATGATCGTCCGCAGCCATTTGCTCCGGCGTTGCCCCCTGAACCGTCGGTCTCAGAGCTTCAGGTGCCGCAAGCGGTAGCGCCGATCGCCAGCCCGCCGTTGGGCGGGGCGCCCGTGGGTGAGGTGGCTTTTGCGAAGCCAGTTCCGATGGCTCAGGTTCCCAAACTACAGCCAGCCATCAAGCCGCAGCCCGCCATCAAACCACAGCCAGCCATCAAGCCGGTGCCAGTGCCGCCGCCTCAGACGCCACGCCCGCCGGATCCCCAACCGAAAGAAGAAGCCAAAGCTCCGGCTAAACCAGTTCGCCCGAAAACCCTTGCGGAAGCACGCGCCAACCGAGGAATTCTGGTTGGGGAAATGATGAAACAGGAGGGGGGTGTTTCGCGGCTGAGCATCACCCCGAGTCTGAATGTTCGGGCCTCACCGTTCGGATTGTACGATGCGGCGATGATCTACGTCATTCAACAGGCTTGGTACTCGTTGTTAGACGAATCCCGATTTACTTACGATCGGTCTGGTAAGGTGGTGTTGCGATTCACCCTGCGATCGGATGGATCAATCACCAACATGAAGACGATTGAGACCGAGGTTAGCGAAACGTTGGCGTTCATTTGTGAGACCGCGGTCATTAAGCCCCAACCGTTCGCCCGCTGGCCCGCAGAAATGCGGCGGGAAGTCGGCAGCGATAGCCGTGAGATTACGTTTACTTTTCATTACTTTTGACTTTCAACCCGAATCCAGTCACGCGGGCCATTGCCCACAGTGTTTGAACTAACTGACCTCTATGTCTGAATTGCTTCGCGAAGGTGGCCCGTTTGTTTGGGTCTTGCTCGTTTGCTCAGTGATTGCCTTGGCTGTCATCCTGGATCGTGGCTGGGCGTTGCGACGTCCAATCGTTCTTCCGGCCGAAGTCCTCGTCCCGATGCTCCGGTCCGGAAACCCACATGAGCTGAATGCATTGAAAGCGGTGTGTGAAGCCCGTCCGTCGGCACTCTCCCGTCTGCTCATGACAGCCATTGAGAATTTGCGATGGTCAAAAGAGGAAAACTCCACGGCGCTCGAAGTCAAGGCCCGTCAAGAGGTGGTCTTTTTGGAGCGCGGGTTGGTAGCTCTGGAAATCATCGTCGGAATCGCCCCCCTCCTCGGGTTGGTCGGAACCATCTACGGAATCATCCCCTTGTTTGGTGATTTCGGCAAAGCGGTCGGAGGCGACAATTCCTTGCTGGCGCGGGGCATTGCGGCCGCGTTGAACAAGACGCTCCTCGGATTGATAGTCGCCATCCCATCTCTGGTCGCCTGGAGCTATTTTAACAAAAAAGTGGAGGCGCTTGCTGTGGACCTGGAAGCCCACTGCGATCTCTTTCTGCGCCGAATATATCTGGGGGATTCGACTGCATCCATGGATCCCAACGTTCCCGTTGTGGTGTCCATCCCTCCGTTGGCATGAAATTTTATCCCAGACGACGGCGCCAGGCACCTACGATCATCATCATTTCGTTGATTGATGTCTTAATCGTTTTGGTCGTGTTTCTTTTGGTCTCGACGACGTTCAAGAACCAACCTGCTGTCAAAATCAGTCTGCCGGAATCCCAACAGGCGCCGAGTCAAGAGCTCAAGGGTGGCGCCAGCGACGAGATTGTTGTGGTCAGCATTCGTCGCGAGCTTCCCAATTTCTATATTGGCGCACGCCCCGTGACTTCTGATCGGTTGGTCCCAGAATTATTGGCAGCCGTGGCATTGAACAAGAACCTGAGCGTGGAACTTAATGCCGATGAAGGAGCTGGAATTGGATTGGTGTTCAAGGTTTGGGACGCCGCCAAGACCGCCAAAGTGAAGAACATCCGGATCCGGACTAAATCACCGAATCGTTAAGGTGCCCATCGTTTGAGGGTTTAGCATCTTGGCAGGCGTTGTGGTCAGGGAGAGAGTCTCCGACAGAGGCATCATCTATTGAATCGATGGACCGCAGGCAACTTCGATTCGCGTATTTTGCCCGATATCGGTTAATGATCCACTCGATCCGGCGGCATGAAGTCGACGGGAACCTTCTGAAATCATGATCATTCTGGTTGTTGCGGCGTATGGAGTGTTGCTGCTTGGGTTGGTCTGGCTCTTGCGGCTGAGAGAGTCAGTGGAAGCACTCACTCGTCGACTTCAGCAACTGGAAGGCAGCCTGATTCAGAGAGACTACGAGCGGGGTTCCGAAGCGAAATCCGACGGGCTTGAAGATTCGATTCCGACCGCTGGGTCGAATTCCAATCATGAGCAGACAGAACTGGCTCCGCAGGAATTGGTCACTGAACCGTCGACTGCAATGGTCAAACCGTTGCCGGTGTATCAATCCGTTTCGATGAATTCCTCGACGGCGGTGACACCTCCGCCGCTGCCAGGAACTTGGGCGGAGAGCGTGCCACCCGAGCCAGTATCCAAGGATCCTGCGATCGCCAAAGAAATGGATTCGGCAAAGGCGTTGGATTTAGAACAATTTTTGGGAGGGCGCCTGTTGTCCTGGGTGGGTGGACTGGTGTTGTTTCTGGCGGTGGCATTCTTCGTGAAAATGTCATTCGAACGGGGTTGGATACCGCCAGCGCTGCGTGCGGCGGGGGGAGCGTTGATGGGAGCAGGACTGATTGCGGGAGGCGCATTCTTTCGGAGAAAGGAATTCATCACCACATCTCAAACCCTTTGCGCGACGGGAATCCTGACGCTTTATGGCGTCACGTTTGCATGCCATGGATTGTATCATTTTCCGATGTTCACCACGGGGTCGACGTTTGTGCTCATGGCGTTGATCACGGCGGGAGCCTTTGCGCTGGCGCTTTGGATGGAAGCCCAGGTGGTGGCGGTGTTGGGCATGGTGGGTGGATTTCTCACGCCGGTGCTGTTGTCGAGTGGTCAGAACAATCCGGGCGGATTGTTTACGTACGTGGCATTGCTGGATGTGGGATTGCTGGCGGTGGTTTGGCGTCGGCGTTGGGATTATCTGGCGCCCCTGGCGGCTCTGGGAACGGTGCTCTTGCAAGTGGGTTGGTACTATTCCCACTTCACACCGCCTCAGTTTGGAGTCTTGCAGGGAATTCTCATCGGGTTCGCGATGGGATTTGGTGCAGTTTTCGCGGTGGCTTCGAGGCGAGGATGGGTTTCACTGCCACTTGGGTTGGCCTCGGCCGCCACGGCCGTGGTCTCAATGGCCTTTTGTTTCATTCTGGATGCCTCCGTGGAAGTGTCGGAAAACACGGCTGGGATCTTCCTGATTGCGACGGTGGGCGATTTGCTGTTGTTGATGATGGTGGTCTTGGAATTGGAGTGGCGTCGGTTGGAAACGGTGGCGTGCGGATTGATGTATCTGTTGGTTGGTGAGTGGATGTTGATTCGCTTGAATGAGGATCGCATGGGATGGGGATTGGGTCTGACCGCTGGGTTTGCCGCGATGCACACCTTGTTTCCGCTCTGGCTTCGTAACCGCCATCCGGAGCAGCGGCCCGGGTTGGTGTCTCAAGTTTTTCCTGCAATGATGTTGTTGCTGATGTTCGTTCCATTGATCCAGGACCTGCGGGTGCCTTGGGGATTCTGGCCAGTGGTGGCGCTGGTGGATTTGCTGGCGGTAGTGGCTGTCTGTATGACTGGGTCGGTCCTGGCCTTGGGATTGGTCTTGCTGCTGACACTGGGAGTGGCTGGCGTTTGGTTGAACGTCGGGGCGGGGAGTGCCGGCGAATTAGCGGAGAGCTTGTGTGTGGTCGGTGGCTATGCGGTATTTTTCTTTCTCATCGGTTGTTGGCTTTCGCGAAACCTGCGGTGGGTAAACGAGAGCGATCGCTTTGCGGACAGGTTGAGGTACTTCCCCGGTATGGCGGCTGTGCTCCCATTTGCGTTGTTGAACATGGTGGTGGTACGTTTGGCGCCAGTAAACCCGACACCTATCTTTGGAATCGCGCTGCTCCTATTGGGGATGACCTGGGGTTGGAGTTGGTGGAAACGGGATGGAGGCTTGGCGCTGGTGGCGGTGGTCTGCGCCTTTTTCACCCAGTTCTTGTGGTATCAACGCGCCTATTCCGAAGCGTATGCGACGACGGCAGGGGTCTGGTTTTTAGGATTTCTGGTCTTATCCCTGGGATTGCCGTTGCTTCTGCCCTTGCGGTTTGAGGGAACACGCCTGATTTGGGTGGCGAGCTCAGTGGCTGGACCACTTCAATTCCTGCTGGTTTACGGCTTGGTGAAACGAACCTGGCCCAATGAATTCATGGGTTTGGTTCCCGCCCTGTTTGCCGTGCCATACGGGCTGGGGTTGTACCATCTCTGGCGGTCACTGCCCGCGAAAAGTGCCTTGCGCTTGCATCATTTATCCTGGTTTGGGGGCGTGGCGCTGGGTTTTGTGACGCTCATTTTTCCAATACAATTCGAACGTCAGATGCTAACCGTGGCATGGGCGCTGGAAGGGGTGGCATTGGTCTGGCTTTTCCGGCGGTTGCCACATCCTGGATTGCGTCTGGTGGGCCTGGTGCTGTTGGTGCTGGCGTTCGCTCGACTCGCCGTGAATCCAGCGGTCCTATCGTATCCTCGGAGTGGGCGGATGATATTGAACTGGCATTTGTACAGCTATGGGGTGGTGACCGCCGCTTTGTACATCGGTGCCCGATGGTTGGCGCCTCCGCGCCACAACGTTTTGGGCAGAAATGTCCAGTCACTGATGTACTGCTTGGGGACCATCTTGTTATTCGTGCTGGTGAATGTGGAGATCGCGGATGCCTTTGCATCGGGGCCAGTTCTGAGTTGGGAGTTTTCTGGCAGCTTGGCGCGAGACCTTTCCTACACGGTGGCATGGGCCGTGTTTGCTTTTGGGTTGCTGGCGCTGGGACTTCGGCTTGGGTTGCGTGCGGTTCGCTATGCGGGTTTGGCGTTGATGGGGATCACCTTGGCCAAATTGCTATTGCACGATACGGCGCGTCTGGAACAGTTGTATCGAATTGCTGCGTTTACGGCTGTGGCGGTGCTTTCCATGGTAGCGTCCTATCTGTATCAACGGTTTCAGCATTCGGGCGCCTTAGCGTCCGGGGCCAAGAAAGAACCCTGATGTTAAGCACGAGTCCGAACATAACAATCAACGATTGGGTCGTCTTCGATTTGGAAACGACCGGATTATCGCCGCATGCGGATTCCATCATTCAGATTGCTGCGGTCCGCATGCGGGGAGGGCGTGTCATGGCTGGGGAAGTGTTTTCCTCGTTTGTGGATCCGATGCGACCCATCCCGGCCTGGATCACTCAGTATACTGGAATTCGAAACAGCGACGTGAAGGGGGCGCCCCCGGCTGGGAGGGCGTTGGTGGAGTTTAGTCGATTTGTTGGCCAATCCACCTTGGTCGCGCACAATGGGCATCGATTTGACATGAAGTTTCTGGCATCGGGTTGCCATAAAGAGCAGTTGATGACGCGCCCGGTGACGTACCACGACTCGCTGGGGTTGAGTTGGGAGGTATGGGGACGGCGGGGGCTGCGCCACGGTTTGGATGCGGTGTTGTCGCGCCTGGAATTGATGGATCCTGCGATTCGGCGTCACGATGCCCGTGGGGACGTGGAATTATTGGCGCGAGCGATTGAAACGATGTGTGATCGACTTCGGAACGATGGCAGATCGGAGGCACTCGGGGCGCTTCGACGGTATGAAGGTTGCTTGCCACAAGTGCCCTGAAGCGGGATGGTTGGGGTGCGGCCGCTGCCGCACACTGTAACATGGCGAAACGACGACTTCAGAAGCTGCATACGCGGGAGAACGATGTGGTATCGGTGTTAGTACCGAAAGTGACGCCCAAGCGTTTCATCGGCCACGGGCTTCCTGGGGTGCAATTGGAACAGTTGCGAGGGAAGTTGATCGTGGTGGAGGGGGCGGATGGATCTGGTCGTTCGACACAGATAGCGCGGTTGGTGGCGTGGTTGGAAGGGACGGGGCACCACACCGTGCAAGTGGGGCTCAAACGTTCGACCTTGGTGAGCGAAGAATTGGAGAAAGCGCAACAAGGAAACATTCTGAGTCGGACCACGTTGAGTTTGTTTTATGCGACCGACTTTGCCGACCAGTTGGAGAACATGATTCTGCCGGCATTGCGCGCCGGTTCGATGGTGTTGGCTGATCGATATATTTACACGCTAATGGCTCGGGACTTGGTAAGAGGCATGAACGAGGCTTGGCTGACCAGCCTTTACGGAATCGCGCTGGTGCCGGACGCGGTGTTTTACCTGGAAGTGAGTCCTGAGCAGTTGGTACAGCGTGTTTTCGCCAAGACCAAACAGCTCGATTACTGGGAGAGCGGCATGGACCTGGGGTTATCGCGGGACATGTTCGAGAGTTTTCTGAAGTACCAAGCGCTGATGCACGATCAGTTTCGGCGACTGACGTTGACATACAAATTCCACATTATTGAAGCAGAGCGTGCTCCGGAGTTGGTGTTCGAAGAATTGCGTGAACGAATTCAGTCCATGTTGGCAGCGTGAGGTCTGGATGCCGTTGACAAGGTTTTTTGACTCTACTCCTGCACGTTGCATTTTGGAGGATGCCGAATCCGTCGCCGATGGAGTTGCTTGCGACCGTCTTTTTTGCGCTCGCCATACTTCACACTTTCTCGGTCAAGCGTTTTGCTCATTGGGCGCACCGGTACCCCTCGGGATCGGTGATGGAGAACATGCTCCATTTTTTGGCAGAAGCCGAAGTGGTGTTTGGACTTTGGGCGGCGGCGTTATTCCTCGGTGTGGCGGCGCTGCGAGGTTCGATTCACGACGCGGTGAGCTACATTGAAGGACTCAATTTCACGGAGGCCAAATTCGTGTTTGTTGTCATGGTGGTGGCGGCGACGCGTCCCATAGTACGGCTTGCGGAAGCGGGAATTGCTCGGACCGCATCCTTGTTACCCTGGGGTGAGTCGACATCGTTCTACGTGACTTCCTTGATTTTGGGTCCGCTATTGGGATCGCTTATCACGGAGCCGGCAGCGATGACACTGCTGGCGTTGGTTTTGAAGAAGCGGTACTTCAACCGCGGGATTTCAATCCGGTTCGCCTATGCGACCCTGGGATTGCTATTCGTGAATGTCTCGATCGGCGGCACGCTGACCCATTTTGCTGCGCCACCGGTGCTTATGGTGGCGGCCAAATGGAACTGGGATCTGAGTTATATGTTTTTGAAGTTTGGTTGGCGGGCAGCGGCAAGTTGCGCGATTTCGGCGGTGCTGGTGACGATCGCGTTTCGCAAGGAACTAGCGGCCATCACAGCAGAGCCGGACACGAGCCAGGCCATTCCCGTCTGGCTGACTGCGGTTCACCTATTTTTTCTAGCCTTGGTGGTGGGGTTTGCGCATCACCCGGATGTGTTCTTTGGTATCTTCGTTTTGTTCCTGGGCGTCGCGACAGCCACTTCGGAGTTTCAGGAACCGCTCAAACTGCGAGAAGGATTGCTGGTGGGTTTCTTCCTTTCGGGATTGGTGACGTTGGGGTCCTTGCAGGCTTATTGGCTGAAACCGCTCATTCAAAGCATGTCTGGAAGTTCCCTTTATTTTGGCGCAACGGCATTGACTGCTATTACGGACAACGCGGCGCTAACCTACCTCGGATCTCTCGTGGACGGCATCTCGACCGAGCTGAAGTATGCGTTGGTTGCCGGGGCGGTCACTGGGGGTGGCTTGACCGTCATCGCCAACGCCCCGAATCCTGCGGGGGCGGGAATTCTCCAGGATTCGGCTGTGTTCCGAGGGGAAGGTATCAGTCCGATGGGTTTATTTCTTGGGGCCTTGATGCCAACAATTGTGGCGATCCTCATGTTTTGGATTCTGCACTGAGGAATGGATGCCAAAACTACGAACGGCTCTTTCCGGCTCAGTAATCGGGTCCCTTGAGCATGGTAGCCGATTGCTGCATTCCGCGGCGGCCCGGAGTATTGAGTTTTGGGGCTGAATCCATGGGCAAGCCATCGAGGCTGGGCTGCTGGGGCGGCATTTGAGCCATCATGGGGTTGTTGCCTCCGGGCTGCGGCATGGGTTTGCCTTGCTGCGCGAGCTTGCCTCGAACGTCTTCCAATTGTTGGCCGGCGTCCTCGCCCTTCTGCTGGGCTCTTTCGCTCGGATTGAGGCCCATCAATTCGTTGAAGGCTTGCTGGGCACCTTCCAGTCGAGCGGCCTGTTGCTCGAGCGATTCGCCCTGTTGGCCTTGCATTAGCTTGTCGCCGAGCTTCTCCAAGGATTGTTCCAGGCGTTCCTGAGTCTTTTTGGCCTTTTGTTGAAGTCGCTGTTCCTCGGGTTTCAACTCGCCGGCATTTTGGTAATTGTCCAGCGCTTGGCTGAGAGACATGGCTTGGTTCTCCAAGTTTTGGTGCTCCGACATCATGGAGAACATGTCGCCTTGATCCTCATGCACCTTGGCCAGACGGCGGTCGATCTCTTCCTGAGCTTGCTGGGCGCCTTTGTGATCCGGCACCTGGTCGAGTGCTTTCTGCGTGGATTCCCGTCCCATTCGGAGCACTGCCAGTTTTTCCTTGGGAACGGGAATACGTTCTTCGAGCGCGAGATAAGTTTGAGCCTGTGCAGTTTGGGCGTCGGCAAGCTTTTGGCGGGCCTGTTCGAGCATCTTTTTGATCTCGGCGTCCTTGGGTTTGAGTTCGTTGGCGTCTTGTAGCATGCCGACACCCTGTTCGATAGGTTCCATGTCGATCATGGGCAGTGACGGCTCGCGACGATTGGCTTTGTATGAAAGTGGAGAATTGGCTTTGCGGGCGCCTTCCTTGGCCAGCGCGTTGGCGAGCTTCTCTCGCGTTCGTTCCTCGCCATCGCGAGCCTCCTGGCTGGTGGTATCGGCCTGTTTGGCGTCGTCGAATTTGTCGTGGGCATTGCGGTAATCGCCAATGCGCTTTTCGGCGTTTCGTTGTTCCTTGTCGCCGGTTTCTTCGGCTTTTTTCGCCCCATCGATGAGGAGTTGAGTGAGCAGCCTCTGAACGATCGCGTGGTTGGTCGCTGAGGCGGAATCGGAAGGGACCTGTTTCAAGACCGCCTTGTAATGGTCCAGACTCTGTTTCCAGTGCGAGATGGTGTCGTCGAGATTGTTGGTGCCGGCGGCGAGTCCGAGTCGGTACTCGGCATTGCCCATTTGAAAGCGGGCTTTACGCAACAGTTTGGAACGACCTCTCACTTCGGTGCGGTCCAACGACAATAGGGCGTCGTCATAGTGCCCTGCCGCGTAGGCTGCGATCGCGTGGTTATAAAGGAGTTGAGGGTTGTCTGGGTCTTCTTTTAGGGCGGCGCCGAGTTCAGCGAGGGCCGATTCGGCCGTGAACGGGGTATCCTGAACCAAGCGTTGGAGGGCCTCGATGTTCAAGGAGGCGGCCTGAACGGTTGTGGCCAGTGAACCCGCGACTATGACGGCGAACCGGAATAGTTGGGCGACGGCATTCCACCAGGAGTGATACGCCTGGAAGCGGTGGTGATTCATGCTGGGTTGGCGTCGTTGGTTGGTTTTGACCAGATCGCTGGAAGCGCGCGTTGGACCCGAAACCGTTCGGCCCCGATCAAAGCGCGTGCGAGCAAGCAGGCCATCGCAATACCTAGTGGTAGTAGATAGGCTTCCCGGTAGTTCTTCAAGTCGGCCTTTGCGGCGCTTTCTGACAACGGAGCCAGGAATTCCTCGCGCAACTGGCGGAATCCTTCGCCATTATCCCCCATCCGATAGAAACGTCCTCCGGCGGCGTTGGCGATGCGGGCGAGGTTCCCCTCGTTCAATCGCGTGGTGACTTGTTGCCCGAATGCGTTTGTCGTCGTGCCCATGCCGGATCGAGTGGCGGGAACGCGCGCTCCGGAGGCAGTCCCTACACCGATGGCGCAAATCTTGACCCCGTGCTCTCGGTTGACTCGCCGGGCCACGATCACGGGTGTGCCGCCAAGATCCTCTCCGTCCGTGACCAGAATCAAGACACGCTGCGGGATGTTATTGCTTTGGAAGTAACGGTCGGCCCGTTCGATCGCGGCGGTGAGGGAGCTGCCTGGATCGATGATGTCCTCCGGGGCGATGTACCGGAGCACATTTCGGAGCGCCAGGGTATCCCAAGTCATCGGGGTGTTCAAGTAAGCAACCCCTGCGAAGGTGATCATCCCGATGCGATCGGCCCGGGTTTCAGACAAGAACTGGTCGATGGCATTCGTGGCGGCGGCGAATCGAGACGGTTTAACATCTGTGGCCAACATCGAACGGGACATGTCCAGCGCGATGAGCATTGGAAGCCCTTGAAGCTCGGTTTCCTTGTCGAGCTTAAACAGCATGGGTCTCGCGAGCGCCACTAACAGTGCGGCGATCGCTATGAGAGTCAGGGCAATGTGCCATCGCTGGCGGGTCTTGGAGAAGCCGGGATTGGCCCAAGACTTCTTGGGGGCGCCCGCAAACGCAGTGAGCAACTTGGAACGGCGCCGGGCCGCCAGCCAGAATCCTGCGCTGGTGAGGATGAGAGCTATCGGCAGCAGATAAAGGAAAATGGGCAGGGCGAATCGCATGGTCTCAGGGGAGTCTCCGTTGCAAGAGGGCCATTCCAAAAATCTCCAAGGTCAGCAACGCGGCGGCGCCGGCGACAAACCATGGATGCAGCTCACGCCAGGTGATCATCCGTTTTGCCACCAAGGCCTTTTTCTCCAGTTGATCGATCAAATTGTAGATGCCCTCAAGGCCGCGTGTGTCTGTAGCCTGAAAAAACTGCCCGCCGGTCAACCGTGAAACCCGGTTGAGCTCGTGATTGGCGGCCGCGGTTGGGGTGACGATCTCAGGTCCTATTAGAATGCTGTATATCTTCACTTTGTCGCGAACGGCTGTAGGCGCGATTTCAAATGGGCGGCGCCCGGCGGAATTGTCGCCGTCGGTGACCAAGATAATGACCTTGTTTCGTTCACTATCCTTGCGGAGGAAACGAAGGCTGGCGGCGAGCGATTCGCCGATTCCGGTACCGGTCATGAGGTCCGTCTGTTTGAGGCTTTCAAGTGCCCAATCGTGGTCCAATGTGAGCGGGCTGATGAGATAAGGATTGCGAGCGAAACAAACGATACCAATGCGGTCGTCCGGTCGTTTCTTGACGAAATCGGCGACGACGGTTTCCAGGGCAAATCGGCGGGTGACGCGTTTGCGCTCCATCTTGAAGTCAGGTTCCGCCATCGAACGACTGTAATCGAGGCAGAGCATGATATCGATGCCCTTGCTGGGATCGGGAAGATCGCCACGGGGAATTCGTGGTCTAGCGAGGGCAATGATTCCGAGGGCAATTGCCAAGAGAGGTAGCCACAAGCGCCAAGTACCGCGATTGTGCCGGCGGATGCGGGCGAGTTCTGAGAGACCTCTAAGTGAAGGGACGGGGACGGAAGGCACGGGGCCACGTCGACCAATCCACCACGCGAGCACGGCGAGCAGAGGAAGTCCGAGCAATACCCAGGGATAAAGGAAATGCAGCGGCATCATGGCTGACTCCTCGATCGGGCGGTGGAACGGACAAAAGACTCGGCGGTATCAAGGAGTCGAGTCTGATCCTCGTGAGTCGCTTCGCCTCGGGCGAATTTAACCAGATCACAGAAGCCGAGGAATCTTCCCAATTCGTTCCGATGATTGGAATTGAGTGCGGCATTCTGGACGGCGGCTTCCAGGAATTCTCGGGTGGTTTGAAAACGAACCGGCAACCCGAAACGAGCGCTGACGTAATCGCGCAGGATTTCGCTGACCTCAATGGCGACGGCGTAATGATCTAACGTGTTGAGGCGTTGGCGGAGGGCCGCCAGGCGATCCAACGCCTGAGCATCCTCAGGCGGGCCTGGAGGTGCCATGATCTCTTCGGACTTGGGCGCGGGCCTGGGCGCATACTTCCAGAGCAGCCAAAGAACCGTCACAGCCCCCACAGCCATGGCCGCGAGGATCCATGGATTCTCCCACCACTGCGGGAGTGGCAGGAGCGTCAGGTCTTCGATGATGTTGGTTTGGATCACGCCGGAGTTTTCAGTAGATGAAACAAAGGGACCGGACTACGCGATGCGGCGTCTGGAATGATGATCGAAGAAGGTGCGGAGTTTGTGCGCGTAATTTTCGCCATTTCGAAGCTCAAAGGCTCCGATACCGCCTCGGCGGAAGACGTCATTCAAGGCAGCCTTCCATTCCGCGTTCAACCGATCCCAGGTGGCGCGCACTTCCGGGTCGCTGGTGTCCAATTCCAAAATCTCTCCCGTCTCCGGGTCGGTGAGGGTGGCAATGCCCACATCGGGCAATTCTTGGTCGCGTCGGTCGGTGAGCGGCAGAGCGATGACCTCGTGGCGCTGGTTTGTGCTCTTGATGGCTCGTTCGAATCCGGATTCCTGAAAATCACTCAGCACGAATACCACGGCGGGACGATGGATGACATTGTTCAGGAAGTTCAACGCCGTGGTGAGCGATGTTCCCGTGGCCTTCGGTTCGTGAAATAGCAGGGTGTATAGGAGTTGCGTCACGTGGACTCGGCTCTTTCGGGGTGGGATGAACCGCTCCACCTTATCCGTATAAAGCAGCAGACCGACTCGGTCGTTGTCGCGAATAGCAGCGAATGCCAATGCCCCTGCCACCTCGGCCGCCAACTCCCGCTTGGTTTGGTCGCCGGTTCCAAAGTGGCCGCTGGCACTCAGATCAACGAGAATCATCATCACCAACTCCCGTTCCTCAAGATGCCGCCTGATGAATGGTTTCCGGAGTCGGGCCGTGACATTCCAATCGATACGGCGAACGTCATCGCCGGGCACATATTCACGGACATCCGCAAAATCCAATCCGCGTCCTTTGAACACGCTCAAGCTTTGCCCGGACATCAATTGTTCGCTAACGAGGCGCGAGCGAACTTCGATCTGGCGGAGTCGTTTGAGATAATCTGGCGGCAGCACGGTGGAACTCGGTGGTATCCAGTGTGGGATCGGAAATCGTCCAACGCATCCTCAAACTGGTGGGGCGGATTTAGGGGACAGCAACCTTGCTGAGCAGGGTTTTGACGATGGTATCGGTTGTGACTTGGTCTGCCTCGGCCTCGTAGGTCAGCAAGATGCGGTGGCGCAACACGTCGGGGGCGATGGCCTTGATGTCATCCGGCGTTGTGTACGCACGCCCCTCGAGCAACGCCCAAGCGCGAGCCGCGAGGGTCAGGTTGATGGTGGCGCGCGGACTGGCTCCGATGCGGATCAAGGGTTTGAGACTTTTATCGATGTTTTCGACGGTGCGGGTGGCGAAGACCAATTTAATGACGTAATTCTTCACTGTGTCATCCACGTAGACTTGGTTCACGAGGTCCTGCATCTCCAGGATCTCCTCTGGGGTGACCTTGGGTTCGAGGCTGAACGAAGGCCGCGTGGTGGCCATGCGGTCGAGGATGATTTTTTCTTCGGCCTCGGTGGGATAACCGACGACGACTTTCAGCATGAACCGATCCATCTGGGCTTCGGGCAACGGGTAGGTGCCTTCTTGTTCGATGGGGTTTTGGGTGGCGAGCACCATGAACGGGGTGGGAAGGCGGTACGTTTGGTCACCGATAGTGACCTGCTGCTCCTGCATGGCTTCCAATAGCGCACTTTGGACCTTGGCTGGGGCACGATTGATTTCGTCGGCCAGAAGCAGATTGGCAAAAATGGGACCTTGCCGTGTGGTGTACGTGCCCTTTACCGGGTCGTAAATGAGTGAGCCGGTAATGTCACCAGGAAGGAGGTCGGGGGTGAATTGGATGCGGTTAAAGGTGCATTTGGAGGCGCGTCCGAGGGAGTTGATGGCCATGGTCTTGGCGAGTCCTGGGAGGCCTTCCAGCAAGGCGTGGCCACGGCCGACCAAGCAGACCAGAAGACGATCCACTAACTGACGCTGCCCGACGATCACGCGGCCCATCTCTTCACGCACTTGATGCAAGTGCGCGGATGCCGCTTTGACCCGGGCCTGTAACTCGGGAGATATGTTTGACATGGCTGAGCTTCCGGATGACCGGATCCGGAGAGGGAAGCGGGGCAAGTGCTCGAAGTCCAGTCAATGGCGCGGGAAAAAGTGGTCCACTCATCAGCCTTGGTTCCTGAAAGGGTCACCCATGTCATTTCGTGATCACCCGAAGAACGGTGGTAGGATGACTTGTTCGCAAACAGAACTTGCGAGAAGACCCAGAGTGCGGTCTAACCGGCGTGCGTCTTGAGATTCCATCCTCACAATCGTCATCAATTAAGAGCCCTGATGAGCCAGGCCCACGCCCAGGGAACGGCGGTGGAAGGATGGGACTTGGCCGCATTAAATGGGGTCCTCGCCTATACTCCCGAAGACATGACCGTGACGGTGGAATCCGGGATGACCTTGTCGGACCTGCAAACCGTGTTGGCGCCCCATCGGCAATGGGTTCCTTTGGATCCGCCAAATCCTGCGAATTGTTCCTTAGAACAATTGCTCTCGGAGAATCTATCGGGCCCGCGGCGCTGCGGGTACGGGACGGTGCGGGATCATGTGATTGGACTGAGGGCGATCCTGGCGGATGGACGCGAAATCCACTCTGGCGGCAATGTCGTGAAGAATGTGGCTGGTTACGACGTTCACAAGCTGCTGATCGGCGCGCGAGGTGCTCTTGGGATTATTGTGGAAGTGACGTTTAAGCTGCTTCCACTGCCGGAAGCCGAAGCATTTTTTCAACTGGAATGCATCGATTGGAACGAGATGGAGCGCCGGGTGGAACGTGTCTGGAATTCGATATGCCAGCCGGTGGTATTTGATCTGTTTCAAGCCGGGGTCGAGCGGCGTTCTGGGTGTACCTTGGTGCTGGGGTTTGCCGGTGCACGTGAAGACGTGGAATCGCAAAGCGCCTGGGCGATTCAAGAAGGCTTTCGATGGAGCCCGGGGCTGACGCATGATGATGAGTTCCTTGGGCGTGAGGGTGCTGGGGCGGTCATGGAACAGTCCGTATTGCCTTCGAAACTGGTCGCGGCGGCCCGTGAGCTTCCGGACGGTTGGCTGGTGGCTCGAGTGGCCAATGGACTCCTTCGTTACCGAGCCTTGACGAGTAGGGTGAACGATTTGCGGCCTCTTGCAACGAGTGTGACCTCCTCCACGGCAAAGCAGCTTTCGGATCGGGTGAAGCAGGGCTTTGATCCGAAGGGTATTCTTCCGTCGATTCCAATATGAGCCTCGTTACTGAATCCTCGACGCCGCCGAACGAAGCTCGCAATGACGCCGGAGTTTCATTGTTTTTGGATGAACAGAAAGCGTTGGCGTGCATCCATTGTGGGCTGTGTCTGGGGTCCTGCCCAACTTATCTGGAGACCGGAAATGAGAACGATTCGCCGCGGGGTCGGATCTACCTGATGCGGGCATTGCAGGACGGGCGTTTGGCGTTGGAGGCTGAGGCAGCCCGACACCTGGATTTGTGCTTGGGTTGTCGAGCCTGTGAGGCGGTGTGCCCAAGTGGTGTGCAATACGGCGCGTTGCTGGAGCATACTCGGGATCACGTGGAACATCATTACCGGCGCCCTTGGTTTCAACGATTCTTACGCCGGGTAGCGATTGAGCGTGTATTCCCATTTCCGACGCGGATGAAACTGGCATTGCTGCCGCTGCGCGGCTTGCGCTGGATAGGATTGGATCGGTGGTTGCCAAAATTTTTGAAGGACGCGGCGGCATTGGTTCCACGGGATGCGCAGGGAGTGGACTTGGAGGAAATGTACGCTAGCGAGACTGGAGGCGGGGCGTCGAGTGGCGTTCCTCAGAGCGTTGGTTTTGTGAGTGGATGTGTGATGCCGGTCCTGTTTGGCGCCACACAACAAAACAGTATAGGCCTGTTGAACCGCCAAGGGCTCGAGGTGAAGGTTCCCCGGGACCAGGGATGTTGCGGGGCCTTGTACGCGCACAGCGGTCAGTTGGAACTCGCTCGCGAGTGCGCCCGCAAGAATATCGCGGCATTCGAGGCAATTTCAGTTTCCACCATTGTGATCAATGCCGCGGGTTGCGGGTCGACATTGAAAGAGTACGGCAGCTTATTGGCGGAAGATCCCGAGTGGGCGGATCGGGCGGCGGCATTTGCGGCGAAAGTGAAGGATTTGAGCGAAGTCTTGGTAGTTGAACCTGGTTCCGCATCGGGTACGTCGAAAGATCGAGTGACCTACCATGACGCCTGTCATTTGGCACACGCTCAGCGTATTGTGCGCGAGCCACGGCAGCTCATCCGACGTGTCGCAGGAACGGGGTTCGTGGAATTGCCTGAATCGGACGTTTGTTGTGGCAGTGCGGGTACTTACAACCTGACAGAGCCCGCTATGGCCGAGCGTCTGCAATCGCGCAAAGTGGAAAACATTTTGAAGTCAGGCGCCACCGTGGTCGTGACGACCAATCCGGGCTGCCTGCTTCAAATTCGCGCGGGTTTGGAACGAGCCGGAGCCACCCATGTCCGGGTGATGCATCTGGCCGACTTCCTTGCGGAGTTGCCTGGCTCAACGGTGTGACAAATGTAGGCGTTGTTGAATGGCCTCGACGACAGTTTCCACACGGATTTGGAGTTGGCAGCGAAAGTCAATCGGGCATTCCCTTAGGAAGCAGGGCGCGCACGCGCTCTCACCGAGAATCAGGGCGTGCTTGGGATCTCCAGGAAACCCTGGGCCCGTCAGTTCCGGCGAAGTGCTGCCGAAGGGGACGACCACCGCGGTGTCGACCGCGG
Source organism: Verrucomicrobiales bacterium (assembly GCA_005793375.1). Lineage (GTDB taxonomy): Bacteria > Verrucomicrobiota > Verrucomicrobiia > Limisphaerales > UBA9464 > SXSK01. The sequence goes on from SXSK01000387.1 coordinate 17,281, forward strand.
CCGCAACGTGCATGGGCCCTGTGTCGTTGGTGAGAACCACTCGACAACAGCTCAGGGCACTGGCCAGTTCGCGAAGAGTGGTTTGGCCAGCCAGATTGCGAATGACTCCATTGTCGGTGGCGGCAGCGGATGCGATCTCTGCGGCAGTTTCCCGATCTGCGGGGCCACCAAAGCAGAGGAATCCGAGCCGGTTCTGGTGGGATTTTTTCAAGGCTTGTATGGTGCTGATGAATCGGTCCTTGGGCCATCGCTTGGCCGGCCCGTACTCGGCACCGGCATTGACTCCAATCCAGACAGTTTCAGAATGAATGGAGAACCGGTTACGAACGGCTTCTACCTCCTCAGGAAATACGGGCAGAGACGGTGCCAGTGGCTCGCAGGAAGCGCCGAGGGCGGCGGCCAAGCGAAGATAATGATGTAAGTGGTGTGCCTCCGCAGGGTACGTGCCGCGGCGAGCCGGAATTCCCTGTGGTGTTGATTGCAACCGCCCGCGGATTTCCTCGATTCCCCGACGTTCCATCAGCCAGCGCTTGGACGGGTGAGGAACCACGTGCGTCAACATCCAGTCGCGCCAAGGCCAGGCGCCGCCGATGCGTCGAGGCACCCCAGCTAGCCAGACTTCCAACCCGGTGCGTGGCGAGTTCGGGAGAAGCAACGCGGCATCGAATCGACGCGCACGCAATCGCGAGGCCGTGGTTAGCAGTCCTTGGCCTCGTTGAATTACCATCACGTCGTCCAACGCTGGATGTCGTTGCCAGAGTGGCGCCAGTTTATCGTGAGTCAGGAGCGTGATGGTTGTCTCCGGCAAGGCGGAACGTAGTTGGATCAAAGCCGGAGTGGTCATCACGGCGTCGCCGAGCCAGTTCACCGCACGGACCAACAGCCGTCTCGGCGTGGTCAGGGAATTCGGATGTTCAATCATCGACCGCTGGGGATTCCTCGGAGTTGGCATTGCCGCTCACGGATTGAAGGCGTCTCAGTTGATAAGGGCTGGGCGGTTTCCATCGGCGGTGGACCCAGAACCAATTGGCCGGATCGCGGCGAATGGCGTCTTCATAAAAGGCATTAATATCCTGCGTGATGTCTTCCGAAGAACGAGGGGAGCCGTCGGCATTTTGGATGGCAATGGGTTGGCCGAATTCGATACGCCACCTGGCCAGGCCGACACGATAGACCGCACAACCTCGGATTGGCGCATTAAAGCGCAGGGCGAACAGGGCAGGGGCGGCACTGCAGGAGCACTCCTTTCCAAAGAATGGCAGCCAAAGACCTTTGTCTCCAGCATGTTGGTCCGAGAGAATTCCAAGCACGGCATGTCCGGCGACGAGAACTTTGCGAAGCTGCCTGGCTTCGGTGCGCCGTTCAAAGTAGCGCACACCGCTGCGTTCGCGGAGTTGGAGAAAGAGCGCGTTCAACGAGGATTGTCGGAGTGCGCGGTAGGTGGTGATGACCGGCCAGGTGGGCGCGTGTTCTCGGACGCGTGCGTACAATTCAAAATTTCCAAAATGCCCGGCGGCAATGATCAAGTTGCGCCCGTCTGTGGGAAGGGTCTCCAAGTATTTGATGACTTCGAACCGCTGAGCCAATTGCTCTTTTGGCATACCCAGGGTTTTGATGGCGCACAGATAGTTTTCGCCAAGCCGCCGAAAGTTCTCATGGGCGATGGCCTCACGTTCCTGCGGGGATCGTTCTGCGCCAAGCGCTAGCTCCAGGTTCTGCAGGGCCACCGTGCGATGGCGTCGATCCACAAACCAAGCGATATTGCCGCCGGCGCGTCCGATGCGCGCAACCCATTCGATGGGTAGTTGTTGGACAGCCCCGATGAGCAGCCGGCCGACCAGTGTCAGTATCCAGCTCACTTGAAGCAGATTTGTCGCACGCAGTCGTCGAAGTTATTTGCGCCATCCACGATCTTGATTTCGACGCGCATAAAATAGAGTGGCAGATCGCGACGGTCGAGTTTGGGGAGGCGGACCGCGTCTTTTTGAGTAGTGAGGACCATGGCGGCGCCGCGCTTTTTGGCGCGGTTGATCACGTTGAGAATCTCCTGCTGATTGAAACGGTGATGATCGGCGAACCGGCGCGCGAACACGATTTCACCACCCAACTCCACCAACTTCTGCTCAAAACTCTCGGGCTGAGCAATACCGCTAAGGCTCGCGACCTTCTTGTTCTTTAGCAGATCCAATCCGCAGCGTTCGCCGGTGAATACGTCCTCGAAGTACAACGGATGGTGGACGCACTCGATGATGCGGGCTTTGGAATTGAACCGCTGGATACGCGTTCTCAATTCCTGGGTCTTGCCGTCGCTTTTGGTCAGAAAAATAACATTGGCGCGGGTCAGATGCGACGGCGGTTCACGGAGCGTGCCGCGTGGCAGGAGGTATTCGTTCCCGAACGGTTGCTGGCAATCGATGAGGACGACGTCGGTACGGCGCCCACGGAGTTTCCAATACTGAAAGCCGTCGTCAAGCAGCAGGGTGTCACAGCCGAATCGTGCCACCGCATAGCGCCCGGCTTTGACGCGGTCTTTGTCCACCAACACGACGACATCGCGCAAATTTGAAGCGAGCATGTGGGGTTCATCGCCAGCGGAATCGGAATCGAGGAGCAGCGATTGGCCGTCGGAGACAACGCGAGGTGGTGTGCTGTCCTCGCGCAGCAGGAGTTTGTCGAGCAGCCGTTCGCTCAGGGGGCGTGGTCGGGAGCGATAGCCTCGGGAAAGAATCGCGACATTGCGTCCTTGATCCTTGAGCGCTCGGGCGAATTTTTCCACAACGGGTGTTTTTCCCGTTCCACCCACCGTCAGATTCCCAACGGCGATCACCTGAACCCCTAGAGTGGAATCCCTCAGGATACGGACGTTGTAAAGAAACCGGCGGAGCTTGACGGCGACAGCGAAGACATGGGAGAGCACGAGCAGCAGCGTGCGTAACGCCGAAGCCTTGCGGCCCGGGCGCTGCTGTAAAATGACGTCGAGGACATAGGTCTCCGCCGCTTCAGTAAATTCGCGAATCTGCTCGCGCATTGCCTTGAGAAGCGTGGCAGGGGTTTGAAGGGATGGGAATGGGTAATCCGCCGATGCTTGAATTTTTCCGGCAAGCACTCTAGCTGGGTATCCCCCCCGTTCTTCCCAGGGGAAGGGGGGCTTTGGATCGACGATCCCTCGATTAGACCGCAGGGTAAGCAACGATAACTACTTCCCGCAGAGGGCGGAAGATTTGCAACAGGCGGCGAATGATGCGAAATCCGGATTCGCCCAAACGCCAGCGGGCGGAGGTATTCGCTGCGAGCCGGTCGTAACCATACGGCTGGAGTCCAATCTCCTGAATTTGCCATCCACAAACACTGACCAAACGGCCCAGAGATTGGGCATTCCAAGAAAACAAGTGGTGGTTGGGTTCTGCAGCGTCATAGTGCCGATAGCGTCGTTCGGGCTCGTAGGGAACCGCGAGCAACAGTTTTCCACCCGGCTTGAGCAGTCGGCGCAATTCGACCAAGATTCCTGCGGGGTTCTCCACATGTTCCAAGGCGTGATGGCAAATGATGGCGTCGAACGATGCGGTTGGAAACGGTGTGGTGGTCGACTCAAACTCGATGCCCTGGCGTTCCCAGCCTTCGGCGAGGAAACATTGGACATCGATACCGACACGGCGGCGGCAGGAAAGGCTGAATAGGTTCCATCCGGCTCCGACGCCGAACTCCAGGATATGGTGATCGGGTTGGATGCAGGGTTGAAACCGCTCGGCGCGGGCACGGCAAAGCCAGTTCAGCGCGCGGGGATCGAGGGCTCGTTTGCCTTCATGATACGCCCTGCCTGAGTCACCACGGTAAGTTTGATGCGCCTGAGTGACGCCGGTCATGGGTAGATCTTAGGCTGCGACTCAAACGAAGGGCAATCTGTGTGTGCGGTTGTTTTGCGTCGAACTAACGAGTCGATGCGCACCGTTTTGATAAAAACTTGGCGCCCTGCCGATCTGAAGAAGATTCTCATTTATTCGAGCTCCAGAACGCTGGTAGCGTTGGGCTTGTCGTTGTTGATTCATGAACCTTTCTCACTCTGTATCCGCATTCGTCGGCGCCTGGCTGTTGGTCGCGGCAATGACCTCAGTACTGGCCCAGGATACCGCCGCGACCGCGTCGGCTGACACCAAGGAAATCCTCGTCAAAGGCAAGGATTTGGTGGTGATGCGCGGCGAATTGGACGAGGCGATGTCACGCCACGAACACGAGATGATCAACTCCGGGAAACTGATCCATGATGACGACCGCACTGAGGTGCTCGCCCGACTTTTGGATCGGATTGTGTTCATCCGATTGGTCATGGCCAGGGCTACGGACGACGAAAAAAAGCGAGGCGCGCACAAAGCCAAAATGGCCGTCGAGGACGTACGGACTCGGTTAGGCACGGATTCAGCGTTTAAACGGCTGATCCAGCGTGCTGGGCTCGACGAAGCGACGTTTCGATCGTTGAAAGTGGAGGAGCAGACTGTGCTGTTGGTTTTAGATCGGGAGGTGAAATCTAAGATCCAAATCTCCGATGAGGCAGTGGCAAAATATTACAATGATCAGCCTGAAAAATTTGATCGACCCGAAGTCATCCGGGCGGCCCACATCTTGGTCGCTACCCGTCAGAACTCCGGCAAGGAGTTATCCGAAGAGACCAAAAAGGAGAAACGAAAATTAGCTGAAAACGTCTTGGAACGAGTTCGAAAAGGAGAGGATTTTACCAAGTTGGCCCGACAATTCAGCGATGATGGTGGCAGCCGCTACAACGGAGGCGAAGTCACCCTGACTCGGGGGCAGACATTCGTCGAATTTGAAACCGCGGCCGGCGCGCTCAAGCCCAACGAAATCAGTAATCTAGTCACCTCCGAGCTCGGGTATCACATTATCAAGGGAATTGAGCGCAAGGCGGCGGGCAAAGTCAGCTTAGCCGAAGCGTCTAAAGACATTCGGGAGTTTTTGGTCCAGAAAGAGTTTGAAAAGCAGGTCCCCGCCTACACGGATCGTCTCAAGAATGAGGCGGGGATTGAGTTGGCAGCCACCGCACCCAAAGCTAAGAAGTGATTCTTGGTCCGCAGCCAAAAGATTCATCTGGGGAGTTGGTGCGGAACTGTTGCGACCATCAGCGAATTTCAAATTCGCGCCAAACACGCTGCCGGAAGGGTATCTGTTGAGCGGGGTCGTCCAGCTTCACATCGAAAGGCTTGCCGATGTTGTTGCCGGCGAGATCTTCAATGATGGATTGAATCTCCAACCGATATTTCCCGGGTTGCCATGGGTGCTTTGGCTCAAATACCCAAATGTGATCTTGTTGTTCCAGTTGGACTGCTCCTTCGACACGCTCACCGTGCCGATCAAGCACTCGGATACAGCGCGCGGCCAACGCGTGATCCATGGCTTCTCCGAAGTCTGCCGCGATGGGGCGTTGTGTCCCGGAAGTGGGTAGGTGAAGTGTCCAGGCGGCAGGGTCCGCAGTTTGTCGATCGGCTGGGATCACCTCGAATGTTTTGCGGTGAGTTTCTAGCAGCGGCGCTCCTTGGGCGTCCAACCAATGGGAGTCGATAACCAACGAATAGGTTTTCCCCGCTTGCAATGCGGGTCCGGTGTCCACCAAAGGTTTCACCCCGCGTTTGATGCGGCCGGGATCCAGAAGTACGGTGAGGCGAGTCATATCGCGATCCCAAAGCTCCTCGTCGAGCTCCAAGAACGGCAGTTCCACGACTTGTCGCGTGGACTCCTCGATCAGTCGGATATTTTCGTAACTGCGTCCGCGACTCATGGAACCGCTGAATTGGATGTAAAATTTCAGGAGGTTTTCGGGAAGCTTACCTTCACTCGGGTGCACGGCCGAAACACGCGTTGTCGCAGAGGCCAAAATTGCGGGAATGCGAAGGACTTTGGAGAGGATGATATTGTTGTTGGCGTCGTCGTTGGTTTTGACGCCGGGCAGGGCCTGCGGCCGCAATACCGCACGGTATTGGATCGAGGGTTGCAGGGGAAAGCTCGGTGTGAACTGAAGCCGTTCGCCTGTGACCAGATGACTCCCGAGCATGGCGGGTTGGGTGACCTGATCAAACAGCCTTGTCGATGCGGACGGCATTACGGGTTCTGCATAAACTGCCAGAACTCGTTGCCATTGGATGGTGTCGGGCGCCGCCGATCCCATGGTGTGCAGTGTCTGCTTGGGAATTCCGTGGACCTCAACGTAATACCGACGGGCGACCGCGTCGTTTGTTCGCCAATGAATCGAGAGTTGTGGTGCCGCTGTGATGGCAAAAGCACCACCACAAGACGCTGCGAGTGCGAGTGCCACAAATCGAAGCCCCCACACAGCTCGAGGTTCGATTTGGCGAGTTCGAAAGGGGATCACGGCAGGTCTCGCGATTCGAGTACCTGGACGCCCCCCTCAGACTTGCGCAAAACCAAGGCGTGGGCGGCATCATATTTGTCGAGCTGATCCACACCGGTCCAGCCGTCGATTGTTTGAAAGGGCTGCCCTTTGATTCCACCGCCGCCGACCGGACTGGTAATGCTGTCGGCGGCCTCAATGCCATCCGTACTGATTTTCATGATACCCCGGCTGCTGTTCGCCAGGAGCAGGAAATCCTTGCCGTCCTTGCGGTAGACGATCATGTCAATCGGGCGGTTCCGATTGCCCAGCTCTGCGATGGTTTTTCCTTTGACCTTGGCTCCGGCTTTGAGATCGCTCAGCGGGATCTCGACCAATGGTGTGCAGGTGTAGGCTGCGAAGAGTGTCGGTTTGTTACCGATATTCATGGGGACAAATGTCCTCACTGGCGAACGGGTTTCGAATTGTCCGTGCGCTCCATGATAGATCTCAACGCCAGCAGTGCCCGCCGCAGTCGCCGCACCCGGAAATGGAAATGGAATGGTGCGAAGAGTCGACGCGAACTCTTCATTGGAGAGTCCGGCAACTAAAACTCGATCCTGATAAAACGCGACATCCGTGATGGATTCCATCCTGAGATTGCGTTTGCGATCACCATTTCCAACGAGGGCATCCGCCGGAGCATTGTGCAGTTCGGTGCGGGAAAAACGGACCTTTTCCATCGAGACCGCGCTGAGTTGTCCATTCGGGCTGACTTTGAGCAGCACGGGGATCGCGTTGGGACCGGTACCGCGCGACACTGCCAAGTAGCTTTGCCTGGACACTGGATTCACAGCCAAGTCATCGATTAGGATTTGATCCGTACTGGTACCGAGAAGTGCGGCAATTTTCTGATTGATGCCCTCAATTTTGAGCGGCTGGAAATCCTTTGCGGCCTGAGTATCACCGGTGGCCAGGGCGATAACGGCCGCGGCCTTGGTATCGGCGATGAACAAGATGCCATCGGGACCGAACGTGATGGGGCCCATGGATTTGAACTCGGGTGATCCCTCCTTCATTCCGGAGGTCCAATCCGCTGCCCCCAGGCCAAAGTGCGCCAAGCCGATCACGACGGTCGCGAGAGTTCGAAGGCAAAGAAACGGTTTCATCTTAAAGGTTTTGATTCTCTATGGTTCCGGTGATTGTGCACAATACTCCAACGAATGGGCACGGGTGTCCACTGGGAAAACTACCCGAATTGGGTTCCGTAAGCTTGCTTGCCAAAGTGGGGTTCGCGGTCGATTTTGAGCGCCGGATGAGTTCATGCTCCCAAGTCGGAGCGGATACGGGTCTCGAACAGGTAGCGTCGATATCCGTACCGCTGCATAAACGGCCGCGATTGCCATCGTGGCTCAAGGTGGCATTGCCCACGAGCAACACGTTCGCGCGAACTCGCAATCTGCTGACCGATCTCTCGCTCCATACGGTTTGTGAAAGTGCCAAATGCCCGAACCATTGGGAATGCTGGAGCCGCGGGACTGCCACGTTCATGATCGCCGGAGATCGTTGCACCCGGGCTTGCGGCTTTTGCGCGGTGTCGACAGCCAAACCATTTGCCCTGGAAGCGGACGAGCCTCAACGAGTCGCTGAAGCGACCCGGCGGATGGGGCTTAAACACGTGGTGATCACGGCAGTGGCCCGTGATGATCTTGCCGATGGTGGGGCGGATCATTTTCGAAAGACCATTGAGGCGGTGCGGTCGATGAATCCGGGGATTGTCGTTGAAGTGTTGACCCCAGATTTTTTGGATCGCGACTCTGCCCTGGATACGGTCCTGAATGCGGCTCCGGACATCTTTAATCACAATTTGGAGACCGTACACCGTCTCACACCATCCGTGCGTCATCGGGCGACGTATGATCGGTCGCTGAGCGTGTTGTCGAAGGCCAAAGCTCGATGCGGTGACTTGGTTTATACCAAGTCCGGTTTGATGTTGGGGTTGGGTGAGCAGGAATTCGAAGTGATCGAATCCCTGAGGGAGTTGCGCGGGGCGGGTTGCGATCTGCTAACTCTGGGGCAGTACCTGCAACCGACACCTAAGCACCTGCCGGTCGTAGAGTTTGTTCCTCCGGATCAGTTCCAAAAGCTCGGCGATATCGGTCGCGAATTGGGCTTTGTCCATGTGGCGAGCGGCCCGTTGGTGCGCAGTTCGTATCATGCCGACGACTTTACGCCCCTACCGAAGGGGTCCGCAGTGAGTGAATGATAGGGACTGAATTAAGAAATCTGGCTCCTGAACTTTCGGCGCTTGGGCGCGTCGTGGTATTGCTCGGGCTCGAAGCTCGGCGTGCGGTAATTCGCTTATCAATATCAATAACTTGTGGATGTGATGGGCAAAAGCGGCGGAGGGCCCTCATCTTTGTCTCTAAAGATCCCCTCCAGACATTTGTCCAAGTGTTACGCATGCTGGATGAATGTTGGACGCCATCCGTGTTGCCGGTCGTTGGGTCAGAAAATCTCTCTTGGAACGATTGACGGCTCAAAGTCAGGGGCCACAGGCGCCGACTCGTCGCGCAATGCTCCGGGAGTTTTGTCGACTCTCCCATTGGGTGGATCGAAA
>SXSK01000388.1 GCA_005793375.1 Verrucomicrobiales bacterium
AAGAAGCCATGCGCTTACTTTCAAGCGTGGCCATTGTGAAAAATCAGCCGAGTTCTCAATATCCCGCCTGCCTATTGTTCTTCCGCGGGTCCATCCTTCAACCAATCCGGCCAAACCACTTTTCTTGAAACTGCCCTGCGGCGGCGGAGTCCAGGCGTTCCTGTGCTTGACCGAAACCTGTGAAGGCGAACGCAGCTAGCGTGAGTAGGGCAGCGCACGAGGATTGAGCGGAGCAGATGCTGAGGTTGGTGATTTTGGCTTTCATGGAGTTTACGAAGGGGTTGTCGGTTTCAAATCGTCGCAGCGGTGGGTTGAGGTCACTTCAGCTTCCGTGTGGCATGGTCCCGGAGCCACTGCACATCCGGGTTGTTGGGCATCAGGTTCCAAGGGGGCATGCCGGTGCCGGGAATCCATTTACCTGGGATCAGCGGCGGCATGGTGCGGGCGTCCAGCCAGCGGTGGATTTCCGAGTGACCGTCCGCGAAGGAAAGTCCACCGGCGCCGTTGTGGTAGCTGCCAGGATAGTCCACAAGGCTGGTGTGCTTCGGGTCGGGATAACCCTTCATCTCGATGTAGATGTCCGTTCCCAGAAGGCCATCTTCGCGGCCTTCGAGAAACACGACGGTCTGGGCGGCGCCCGGATCCACCATGTCGCTGGTGCGGCTATAGACCCGCCACCCGGGATCGAGATCGGTGGGAGATTTGCCGATCCATCCACCACACCAGACATTCATCCCCATGGTGCGCACGCGGGGTTTGGCCTGGCCATTCACCTTCACGACGGACCGGTCGCTGGGGCATTTGTAGATTGCCGTCGCCCCGCCGGCGTGGGGCCAGAGCACGCCACGCTTGATACTAACCTCCGGATCCCAACTGGCCCGGTTGTCAGGATCATAGGTGAGTGAACCCCAGGCCCAGGTTGCCGCGTGGGTGTTCGGACTCGAGTCGTCGTCGTGCGCCCACGGGATCTGCTCCCTATTGTCGCCGGCATACAGGCTCCAGGCGAACATGAGTTGACGATGGTTGTTCATGCACTGGATGCCCTGGGCCTTGGCCTTCGCTTTGCCCAGCGCGGGCAAAAGCATCCCCGCCAAAATCGCAATGATGGCGATCACGACCAGCAGTTCGATCAACGTGAAGCCACGTCGGAACTTGGAAGCTGGAACTAGAACCTTGGAAAAATGCTCAGTGTCGGCCACATCGACCAAAGCGTTCGCGAGGTGCCAGCGGATCGTTTTTTTTGGGGACAAAGTTGTCTTCACACCCAGAAACCAGCGCAGTTCCCTCAGTTCTATCAGGGAACATCAAAAAAAGATTTTCGGCGGCTCCTGAAAGATTCGGCTCCCGCCGGACGGTTTCTGGGTGAATGATCAGAACAATGCATGACGCAGGCAGCATACCCACCCGCCAGAGCCTGCTGGAACGGCTCAAGGACTGGCGCAACCAGGACGATTGGCGCGCGTTTTTCGAGACTTACTGGCGCCTCATCCACGCCACCGCCCTGAAGGCCGGACTCGAGGAAACCGAGGCGCAGGAGGTCGTGCAGGAAGTGATGATCGCGGCGGCGAAGAAGCTGCCCGACTTCCGCTACGTGCCTGGGAAGGATTCGCTCAAGGGTTGGCTGCTCGGCGTCACGCGCTGGAAGGTGGCCGACCAATGGCGCAAACGCGACGGTCCGCACCCGGCCTCCGGCCACCCTCCCCCATCCGATGGGCAAGGGTCTGGGCGTCGGGAAAACCTGGCCGACGAAGACTCCATTCGCTCCGCGACCGTGAACCGTCTAACCGATCCAGCAGGGGAAGAACTGGAACGGCTGTGGGACGGCGAGTGGCGCGCGAACCTGCTCCGCGCTGCGCTTGACCGCGTCAAGCTGGAGGTGCACCCGGCGCACTACGAGATTTACCACCTGCACATGGTCGAGGCATATTCACCACGCGACACGGCGCGGGCACTCGGCGTGAACGTGGCGCAGGTGTATTTGGCCAAGATGCGTGTGGGCCGTCGTCTCCGGGAAGCCATTCGGCGGTTGGAACAAGGGATGCAGTAACGGCGATGGAACGGCAGTCACGACCGAACTCGACAGAGGCGGAGCGCCTGTGGTTCGCTATCCCACATGCCGGGGAGCCTTGAGCCACCGAATGCCGCAGGCGGCATACCGCCGCCGCTCAGCATTCCCGACTTCGAACTGCTGCGCCCGATCGGATCTGATGAATATCATTCACCTAAAATTGCCTGGACGTCACGGGCACCGTGCAGCACGCGAGCAATTTCAATGGGCGCCGTGTCGCTCCTGTAGATGATCAAGTATTTTCGGACGGCCCAGAAACGCAACGGCTCCGCTGACAGGTCGTTCCGCAGATGTCCGATTCCTGGTGTTTTGGCGATGGTGTGAAACCCAGTGACGATCTCGCCAAGCATTCGGTCCGCCAGGTCGGGACCCCTCACTTCCTCGGCGTAGTAGTGCCAAATGACCAGCAAATCATCCTGCGCCGCTGGAGCGACGACATAGGCGCTCATTTCTTTTGGCTCGAAACTCCGCGCTCACACGTTTCAGCTCCGCCTCAACCTTTTCGCCTGGGATGCCTTCACCGCGATTGAGTTGATCAAGACCAATCTGGATTTTGCTCCGCACCGCTTGAAGGTCCGCCGGCACAGCCACCGCTGGACGAATCAAAATCCCTTCGGCACGCTATTCAGAAATAAAAAGGCTGCCGTCTTCGAGTCCGTATCGCCGCCGAGTCGAAGCTGACAGAACAATCGTTCCACGGCGGCCGACTTGACCGGTAATGTGAACAGTGCTTTTTCCCATGCCACTAGCTTATCCCACAATCAGAATATCCGCAATACGGATAATCCACAAAGCGGATTTATCCTATTCAATATTTGTTTCCGATAACGTTCTTTTGGGGTCACTTTTGAGCACGGTTAGTAGAGGTTTTTCGACGCAGAACTGGTCCAAAACGAAACCTACTTTGCGACAGGTTTGCGCAACAATGTTCATCGATTTGGCGCGAATTTATTGGGCCTTTCAACATTCTTTGCCTCATGACAATGTCTACTTCGTCACCTTACCCCGGTTTTACGTTCCGTTGCTCCTGTATACCGAGTCCGAGAATCTCGGTGAGAACTCGGGCGCTGGAAGTCCATTCAAGCTGAACATCTGAAGCATCCCGTCGCCGAGGGGAATCATGCTGCGGGGTGACGGAATGGAAACCGCCGGCTTGAAATCTGAATCAAGCACGTAGGCGGGCTGGGTCGGGCAGCTTGCGCCAGAGACCCTCCTCCGGTTCCGGTCGGTTCGGCGGCATCACGTCGCCGTGGTCGTCGGCATACATGGTCCAGGCGAGCTGGAGCTGCTTGAGGTTGTTGACGCAGGCGATGCCTTGGGCCTTGGCCTTTGCCATGCCCAGCGCCGGCAGGAGCATGCCCGCCAGGATCGCGATGATGGCGAGGACGACGAGGAGTTCGATCAAGGGGAACGCGGAATGCGGAGTGCGACGTGCCGAATGGAAGTTTGCTCGCTGGCAGGAGTTCTTCCCGCTTTATGGGCCAATGATCCGGCGCTTCGCCCTCAAGGCTGGCTGCACGGAGATCGAGGCGGACGAGGTGATGCAGGAGACCGCCATCGGTGTGGCGCGGAACCTACCCGAGTTTCGCTACGATCCGGCAACGTGTCGCTTTAAGACGTGGCTGCTAAACCAGACGGCTTGGCGTGTGAAGGACCAACTCCGAAAGCGTCACCGGCAGGAGGCGTGGATTGGGCGCGGCGGCGAGGTGGGTCGAAGCCTTGATGAGAGCAACGACGGCTCCCGCACCGGCACGGTCGAAAGGGCCGCGGACCCGGCGGGCGACACGCTCGATCGGCTGTGGGAAACGGAATGGCAGGAGGGCTTGCTGGAAGCGGCGCTGGAGCGAGTGAAGGGGCAGTTCAGCAACCGTCAGTTTCAGATTTTCGATTTAAATGTGCGCAAAGGCTGGCCATCGGCGGAAGTGGCACGGTCTCTTGGTGTGAGTTTGCCGGGCGTTTACCTAGCCAAGCATCGCGTTGCCGCAGCTCTGAAACGCGAGGTAGCGCGGTTGGAGCGATTGGACTCCTAGGGGTCAGTCTCTCATAGTGATCAGACATGGGCGTGAACCGCTAACTATTGCGCCGTTCAGGAATGAATCTCTCTAAGGTCGAGTCAACGGTTCTGGCAGGGAAAACGCAACAAGATGCCCGCCGGCCGGCCGGCCTGATTTGCCGCCGCCCGCTGAGATCACCACAAATTGGCGTCCATGGACCATGTAAGTACTCGGCGTCGCATTGCCGCTAAACGGCAGCGACGCCTGCCAGAGGATGCTTCCAGTGCTTGTGTCGAAGGCACGAAAGGTTTCATCGGCGCTGGCTCCTATGAACAGGAGCCCGCCTGCAGTGACGACTGGACCTCCGTAGTTTTCCGTGCCCGTTGGCGGAATGCCACGCGCAGTGAGTTCGCGGTACTCGCCCAGTGGCACCTTCCATTTGATTTGGCCTGTATTGAGATCCACGGCATTCAACGTTCCCCATGGCGGTCGAATCGCAGGATATCCCTCTTTATCTAGCCAACGACGAAACCCGCCGAAGGCATACTCCGGAGCTTTCCTTGCTGTCGTCGCCGTTGTTGTCGCTCCGGCACCGTTCGGCGCTGGAGTTGGCGATTCGCCAAGCACGTAGTCCAGAATCGCTTCACGCTGTGGCTCCAGGATCGCATCGAAAGCAGGCATGCGCCCGGCGCCCTGTTTGGTGATCAAGGCGATTTGATCGCGAGGGCGGCGCTGGATCACATCAATGAGCGACGGGAAACCACCGGCAAGATTGCCCTTCTTGTCCAGCCCATGACACGCAGCGCAATAGATCATGTATTCTTTTTCCCCTCGCGCCAGGGGAGACCCATCCGCATGCCGGGTTTCCACCATTTGGAGGATCCAGGGCATTTCATTGATGTTGACATAGTAGTTACCCTCGGGATCGGCTGCGCCGCCGCCCCATTCCATACCGCCGTCGAAACCCGGAAACATAATGGTTTCATTGAGACTCGGTGTCGGGAACGGTCCAAAATTCGGCGAAGCCCGAATCCGATCGAGCGTCATGATTTGGGTTTCGGGCGAAATAGTGGACACATCGGCCTCGGTGTATTGCTGTCGCATGAATGGCGGGGGCTTGGTCGGGAACGGCTGGGTCGGCCAAGACTTTTCGCCATGCAGGTCGGACTGTGGCACCGCACGTTCCTCGACAGGCCAAAGGGGTTCTCCCGTCACGCGATTAAAAACAAAAAGCAGGCCGTGCTTTGTTCCTTGAGCAACGGCGTCGATTTTCTGGCCGCGATGTGTGACGGTCAGCAGGATGGGCGGGCACGGGAGATCCTTGTCGAGCAAGTCGTGATGGACGATCTGGAAGTGCCACAAGCGTTTGCCAGTCGTTGCGTCCAGCGCCACAAGGCAATTGGCGAATAGATTCATGCCGTGGCGTTCGCCCCCGTAGAAATCGGGTTCAGCGGTCTTGGTTGCGACGTAGACAATCCCACGCTTTTCGTCGAGGGATTGGCCTGGCCACGGCATCAGGCCGGTAGCGGTTTTGTAAGCTTCCGGCGGCCAAGTATCGTGGCCGACTTCGCCCGGGCGGGGAATCAGATGGAAAATCCAGCGCCGTTCGCCGGTGCGGACATCGAGCGCCCGGACGGCTCCCGGGCCGCCGACACCGCCAAGGATCAAGAGATCCTTATAGATGATCCCAGGCGTATTCAGACTGATATTGGGCGGATTCTGTGCATCGATGGACGCCCCCAGTCGGATCGACCCATTCTGTCCGAAACTAGGGATCAGAGTGCCGGTCTTAGGATCGAGCGCAAACAGATAGGGGCCTGCGGCAGTCAACAGGCGCTGCTCGCCACCGGATGAATTCTCCCAATAGACAAGGCCGCGCTGTCGTGCCCCGGCGCTTCCAGGCTTTTCTGTGGCGGGATCCCAGATCCAAAGCTCGCGGCCAGTTGCCGCATCCAAGGCGACAATGCGCCGACTTGGAGTCGCCGTATAGAGCACACCGCGAATGATAAGGTTATTGGCCTGATACTCGCCCTTCTCCCCGGTGTCGTAGGTCCATGCGACTTTCAATTCAGCCACATTGCTTCGATTGATCTGTTGCAGAGTAGAATAGAGGCTTCGCTCTTTGTTTCCAAGATAGACTGCCCAATCGGCATCATACGAGGCGTTGGTGGGTGGAGCGCCGCGGGAAGCCTCCGCACCGACGACGGCGACCGATGTCCCCAGGATCTGACAACACAGCAACGCCGCTGCTTTCTTGGTAATCATCTGAACCAATAGTGGGTGCATGCATGCCTATTAGAGGCTGAGCCATCGACTTGTCCATCGGTTTTGCCTGAGTTACCTGGTAGTGGGCGATGGTCTGGTCGACCTTCTGATCGAGACGATTCATCGCATCGGTGCCCACGCAGAGCACCCCGGTTAAATGGGGTGCTTTGCAACCGTGAACCTGCTCTAGTGGTCAGGTCCGGTCAGCGGGCACAACTTGAAATCTCAGAGGCGATCGCAGCTTGAGTTCTGTTCATGGGTAGTTTCGCGAAAATGATTTCGCATGGGGAAGAGAGTCGCTCATGCGATGGCGCCGTTCAGGAACGAATGGCTTAGTCGCCGGAGACTACAATGATCGAGATTAAATGCGTGACGAAGGATTCCGAACTGGAAGCCATCCAGGCGTTGCAACGCGCGAACCTGCGAAAGAATCTCAGCGAAACCGAAGCCACCGAAGAGGGATTCCTGATCGCTGAAACACGCCATCACATACGTGGCTCGCGCCAACCGACGGTCCCTGCAAGCTCATTTGAAAACTGGTTTTGAAGTGATTCACACCATCCGTTTTGAGGGGTTGGAGTGGGATGTGATCCTTTGGGATTGGACCAACGAATGCCAGTCCCAGCGGCTGTAACTGATAAAGACCAACTCGAACTCCTGCTTCAACAAGCCGAAGTGGCGCGTTCTCTTGGTTTGAGCCTACATGGAGTTTGCTTGGCCAAGCAGCGCGTGGCTATGTATGGCCCTGAGACGCGAGTGGGCGCGGTTGGCGCCCACCCGCTCTCAGGCCGATAGTCCGCTGTGTGTCGAGTGTGCCACTCAACGAACGCGATAGAAGCCAGTCAGGCCCGTTGCACTCGCAGCGTGTGGTGATTTCGCTCCCGCGACAGTTGTCCATGGGCCACTGAGAGAATCGCTTCTTTCGAGGACCGTGCCACCCGTCCAAGTCACTATGAGACTGCCTGCAGCGCCTCCCCGTGCAACATTCACCTTCGGTGGTTCCGGACTGGGACCGAGTGCAGGTTCGATCGCGGTGAAGAATTGTCCGGGGATGGGATTCAGAGCCGCGGCGGGAGTGGTGTCCGTGGTCTTCCTCCAGGCAACTTGACACAGGTCGCCGCTGTTGGCTTCCCGTTTGTAAATCAGTTGTATAAAATACGATTTCCCCCCGGCGAGATTCAAAGGACTTGAAGAGGTCTGTCCAGCGCCTGGTTCGAGAAAATTCTTTGAGGCACCACCATCTGCGGCAATCTGTTCGGCCCCTTCGGGATTAGAACCGTTCGAGTTAATCCACAGTTGAGCAGACTGATTACCTCGGATGAAGAAATCATAATCTCCGGGTTCCTTCGGCGTTAACAACCCTGTGATCGTGGCGCCATAGTGAACCATGTTATCATCAGGAATAACGCTCAAATTATCCAGTGCCGTTGCAGCCGCCACAAAATCCGGGGAGGCCGGATACCGAGCATCCCCAGTGACACTCTGTATTCCTGTGTCCGTGATGTTGCCATAAAGAGCGAACCGCAAGACCCCTTGAGTTATCATCGAGAAGGAGTTGAAGCTGATCGTGCTATTTGCTGCAATCGTATTTCTTGAGGTGTCTTGCACACCCTTCACAGTGACCGTGTAGCTGGTTCCGACTGCTGGTTTGGCCGTAGTCAGGACGACGGTATCCGCGCTGGACTGTTCCGCCTTGGTTATGGCTAGAGTCGGACTAATTGAGTAGTTGGCAATCGTCGTTGAGCTGGGCTTCGCTACTTCTTCGGAAAACTTTAAGACCACGGTCTCTGCTGCTGTGACTGGATCGTTGTTGATGGGGCGTCGTGATTGAGCCGCAGAGATGAGGGTTGGTGCCACGTTGTCCGGTGGTTTCGCGCCACCGCCGCTCGCCAAGGCCTTGATCTCCGCCGCGCTTACCGCTCCTTTGAAGAGAATGAAATCATCGATGGTGGCATCGGGTGATTTGTGGCCGTCCGAAGTGCCATTCGAGCCAATCTTAGCGATTGTGAAGTCCGATGGCAGCGGGTCAGCCCCGGTGGATTCTTTCACCATGGTTCCGTCGATCCAAATCTGCTTGGTTCCCTTATCTTTGATGAAAACGTAGTGATGCCATTGTTCGAAATCAAAGCCAGCCGGGGTTACGCTGAGGCGTCGACCTGCGGTGCAGCAGCCTGAATTGTCAAACATGATCTCACCATTGGACCAGGGAATGTGAACCTGCACACCACGCGTTCCACTTGGGGAACTAGGCGATTCAAACCAAAAAGTACTGGCGTCACAGCAACCCTCGGCTGGTGAGCGGTTATTCTTCTGCCAAAATGCGATGCTGATTGAGTCATCGGCTGCGGCTTTTTTCACCATATTGTCGGGCGAAGTCTCTGGATCAATCGTGATATAGCCACCTTGACCACCGCCAGAGATGTCCAGCCCTTTGCCGCCGCCACCGGGGCGGGAAATCGGAACGATGGCGGGACTGCCTTGGACCATTCCGACATAGCCACCAACGGTGCTCTTGATGGACACACCACCATCGTCAAATTTCTCGAAATCCCAGTGTGCAATAATCGGAGTCTTCGGAGCGCCGCCAACGGGTGCCCCTTCCGCGAGAGCTTTTATGTCCGCTTGCCTCAGCGCACCCTTGTAGAGGGCGAAATCATCCAGTGTCGCATCTGGAGACTTGTGGCCGTCTGAAGTGCCGTTTGAACCGATTTTCGCGATGGTAAAGTCCAATGGCAGCGGATCCGCACCAGTGGATTCCTTCACCTTAATCCCATCAATCCAGATTTGTTTGGTGCTTTGGTCTTTGATGAAGACATAATGGTGCCACTGTTCAAAATCAAACCCAGCCGGTGACACACTCAATCGGCGGCCGGCAGTACAACAACCCGAATTGTCAAACATCACCTCCCCATTGGACCAGGGAATATGCACTTGCACGCCCCGGGTGCCACTGGCGGAACTGGGGGACTCAAACCAGAAGCTACTGGCGTCACAACAACCTTCGGCGGGCGATCGATTGTTCTTCTGCCAAAACGCGATGCTGATTGAGTCATCTGCTGCGGCTTTGTTCACCATGTTGTCGGGCGAAGTCTCTGGATCAATCGTGATATAGCCGCCCTGGCCACCACCAGAGATATCAAGGCCGTTGCCGCCGCCGCCTGGACGGCTGACAGCAATGATTTTAGGACTGCCCTGAACGGCACCGACATAGCCACCGACCTTGCTGCTAATGGTCGTTCCCCCGTCGTCGAATTTCTCGAAATCCCAATAGGCGATTAGCACTGGAGCGCCAATCGGACTACCGGATGCAATGCTCTTAATCTCCGCCTCTGTAAGCGCCCCTTTAAATAGCGCGAAATCATCAATCGTCGCATCAGGCGATTTATGACCATCCGAGGTGCCATTGGAACCGATCTTGGCAATCGCGAAATCGTTCGGGAGTGGATCCGCGCCGGTGGATTCCTTGGCCAGAATCCCATCAATCCAAATCTGTTTCGTGCCTTGATTCTTAATTAAAGCGTAGTGGTGCCATTGCTCGAAATCAAAGGCCGCCGGAGTGACGCTCAGGCGCCGACCGGCTGTACAGCAGCCCGAATTATCGAACATGATTTCACCATTCGACCAGGGAACATGAACCTGCACACCGCGAGTGCCACTGGGGGAACTTGGAGATTCAAACCAGAACGTGCTCGCGTCGCAACAACCCTCTGCTGGCGATCGATTGTTCTTCTGCCAGAACACCACGCTGAGTGCGTCATCGGCTGCAGCCTTATTGACCATATTGTCCGGAGACGTCTCCGGATCGATCGTAAGGTAGCCCCCTTGACCACCGCCAGCAATGCTAAGTCCATTGCCGCCACCTCCGGGACGGTTCGCCGGCACTATTGTCGGAGTGCCTTGAACCGTTCCCACATAGCCTCCGACAACACTCGTCATTGTGGCGCCTCCATCATCGAATTTCTCGAAGTCCCAGTGAGCCACCAATTGTGCGGCCCTAGTCGCGACAGTCGCACTCAAAAGACTGCCGGCAAGAAAGGCCGAAAGAAGGAATTTGCGGAGCATAAGAATAAGCGTTGGCTTGCTGATCAGCGATTATACACAAACACGGCGTCAAGTCATGAACGCCCGGAATGGCCTGCCGACGGGGCAAACAACCAAGGCACTCTAACTGTGGACGTTCTATATACTGTTACCAAACCCATTTTATTGGCAATGAAATTTTTCCACAGCCATCCCACAGGAGAATTGGACAGGATGAACAGGATTGACAGGATGCCCAATAGAACCAGGGAAAACTCAATCCTGTAAATCTTGTAAATCCTGTCGAAAAAGCTCCATTCCCGTGAGTCGCCAAATAATCCGTTAGAATTGCTCGCGCTTCCCTTGCACTTCGGGCCGCTGACAGGAAGGTCACTGTTTTGCCTGGATGGCCTCGAGCGAGACATCAACCCACCGTGCGTTCGCAGGCCAGGGCCAATCGCGCACGATCCCACCTGCCCAACGCACCCGAATCAAAGTCGGTGCCACAGGGGTCGCCATGATGAGTGTCGCTGAGTCCTGGGACCAGTAGCCACTCCCTCCATGAACCTCTCTCGGCGAGCCCCATCGTTCCCCGCATTTCAAACTTACGACAGCGCCAATGCCAGTGGGATTTTCTTTTGGACCTCGCAACGTGACACGCACCCCGGGTTTTCCTCGGGCGTTTCGGAGCAGCTTGGCCGGCCCACCCCGCTGAGCGACCACCAAGTCGGCGCGACCGTCGCCGTCGTAGTCCGCCACCGCGCTGCCTCTCTGTTCACCGAAAATCGTGAATCCAGATTCTCGAGGCCCTAGTGCCCGGAAGCTTCCGCGCCCGTCACCGAGAAGCACCAATCCAACCCCGGCATCGTGGCGCGAAGTCTGCGCGTCGATTCCAAAGAAATTCTGTGCCAAAAACACATCCTCATTTCCGTCACCGTCGAAGTCCGCCACGTTCAATCCGAATGCGGGCGCGAACTGGGCTTCTATCGGGAGAGGTTGAGCGTCAAAGCGATCCCCGCGATTCAAGAAAACCATTGAGTCCAGAGCGTTGGCCTGAAGTTCGCGAACCGATCCAGTATTCTCGCCAAGGAGATCCCTCACGCTTGCCCTCCCGTAGGCGTGGTGATCAGGGAATCGCTCGGCGCTCATTGGCAGCACGGCAGTGACCACCTTTCGCTCCCGCCAAGGAGTGACTTTGGCGAGCTTCGGGTCCAGAGAAGCCATGATCGTTTGGATGACGCCGTTGGCTGCGAAATCTCCAAAGTAAATCTGGACCGGGATATCCATCCCTGCGGGTTGGTCGGTCCGCCAGTTGCGCCCCCAATTTGACGCAACCATATCGGGCCGCCCGTCGCCATTGAAGTCTCCAACCGCGATGGCATTCCACCAACCTTTGAAGGGCGACAAGCCAGAAGGACGGGTAATCTCAATCAGTTTTCCCCAGTCATTGCGAAACAGACGGATTGAATCCCATTCACAGGCCAACGCGAGGTCAGAATCTCCATCGCCATCATAATCAAAGAAAATGGCCCCACTCACTAACCCCAACGCAGGAAACTCCTGCAGCACCCGGTACTTGTCGCCGTCCCGACCCAACAACCGAGAACTCGCAGGTTCAGGATAGCGACCGGCTACCGCGCGACCACCAACGAATAAGTCCAAATCCCCGTCTCCATCCACATCCGCCATCGCTAGCGGTCCTGTGGAAGAATGCCCACTGGGATGGGCGGGCAGACCTGGTGAGATATCTCCAGTCCAGAGAGGTATCTCCCGGAATGATGGGCTGTTTGTGTCTCGGTCTTCCCAGTTGGATTCGCCAATGAGCAAATTGGGTTTCCCCTCCGGATCATGCCGAACGAGCATGCTGGTTTGGTCCCGATGATTCGCCTTCGGGAGCGCCGCCTGAGTCCATTCGGTCAAACCCCCTTTCCGATTGTTCCGGAATACCATGGCTCGCCCCTCTTTTCCGCCGCCAATAATCAACTCATCAAAACCGTCGCCATCCAACTCCGACCAAGTGACACCCGGTCCCAGTGTGCTCAGTTTTCGAGGCAACAGTGGCTGGCGGGCAAAATCATCAAAAGCCGCATCGACATGCACATGCTGGAGTCGGGAACTGAGATCTTCAAAAAGTGGTGCCAGTGACTGCGGGGGCGTCGGCTTCACGGCAATCGCCGAAGCCGTTTCGTGGATCTCGTAAATATAATTTGGCTCGATACCTTTGATTTCCGTCCGCTTGCCACTTCTCCAGGTTATGGCGATGTCGAGCACCCGGTTCGTCCCCGCCGCGAACGTGCGCATGGGATCGTCGCTTGAGAGATAGCGCCCACCTGCGATCATCTCTTGAGTCTGAGTTATCGGTCCCCCACTTAGCTTTATTTTGCCGCCAATCCCACGCGTGTTGGCCCCCGCCCCTTTGAGCCGGATAGCAATTCGCGGAGCTGGAGAATTATTTCTGAGGACGCGGCCCGCACTATTCAGACAATTAATGACGACATCCAAATCCCCATCGTTATCGAGGTCCCCGAGGGCTAGGCCTTGGGCGACCCCGACAACATCAAAATTCCATGCGGCGCTGACGTCTTCGAAAGTCAAGTCTCGGCGATTGCGGAGCGCCACACTGCGAAGCCCCAGACGCGGGAGTTTCGCTTGGTTTTTCAATCTCGAAGCCACCGTCTTCCAGCCCTCGGAACGGGCAATGATCTCAACCATGTCCGCATCTTGCAGATCGTGATTCGAACCCGTCGAAAAAATGAGATCTTCCCATCCGTCCAAATCGACATCCAGAAAGGCCATGCCCCAGGTCCAATCCGTGGCGAAAACGCCCGCCAACTGAGCAATCTCCGCGAACGAGCCATCGCCACGAGCCAGTTGAAGGGTATTTCGCGTGACTTCAGGGCGAAAATTTGGGTCTTCGATCGGCCACCGAACCTTACCTTCAAGCGTATCGGGACGTTGCCACGCACGAACCTCGCGCAACGGGCTCAGCATGTCGGCAACAAGAATATCATCGAAACCATCGCGGTTGATGTCGGCAATATCCACCGGCATCGAGGCCAGACTGGCACTCCGGATCGCCGTGCGCGGCAACGCCTGAAATCGCTTTCCGTTTTGATTGAGCCAAATCCGGTCCGGCCAATAGACATAATCATTACAGACATACAAATCCGGCAAGCCGTCTCCATTAAAATCCCGGAAAATGACTGATAGGCCCCAATCGGTCGGTGCTGTGGTCAAAGCATTTCCATCCTCGTCGATAAAGATCCCCCCTTCCCATGGCAACGCCGCGAAACCATTGGTGCGGTTCAGATAAAAAAAGTCTCGCTCACCTTTTTCCACGGCGGCGATATTGTCAGCGGTCAGAAGCGTGGCAAATCGATCCTTTGGCTCAACCACGGTTGTTCCGTCGGGCAATTGCCGAGTCGACATGCGGAATCCAGGAGGATGATCGTGAAGGGTATCGGTCCGATAATTGGTGACATAAAGATCCAGATCACCGTCTCCGTTCACGTCGGACAGTGCCATGGAAGTCGCGCCAAAGCGCCGAATTAGACCGGAATCGATTTTCTCCGCAAACCGACCTTTGCCATCGTTAACAAACTGGCGCGTGCCCCCGCCGAGGCTGTTCACCAGCAAATCGAGATCCCCATCGCCATCCAGGTCTGCCAAGGCGCAGCCGGTCGAGAACTGATTCGCACAGGCAACGCCAGCACGGGCTGTGAAATCCTCAAATCGCCAGTTTCCCAGATTCCGGTACAAAACATTGTTCCGCTCCAACCCGCAGAAATAAACGTCCACCCACCCATCGCCATCGACATCACCCATCGCCACCCCGGAACCGATTTCGTAAAGGCGATTGGTCGCGATGGTGGCATCCGACAAGTGATTGGTGAAATCAACCCCAGTTTCTGCCGGCATGAGCAGCGTGAATCCTGGCTTTCCGGCGTCCGAAACCTCCAGCGCAGCGCGTCGAAAATCGGCTCCCACCTCCCACACGAGATTTGACATCGCGTGTGCGCAGTCGAATCCCGTCCACACCGTGCCCACTGTTAACCAAACCCAGGCGAATACTCGAATGCACAACAGCCTGGATGTTTTCCTGGTGAGCACCAAAATCGCAATCCCGAGCAATACAATCCCAGCCGTAGCCATATCTTTATCAAGGCGACACTAAAACCTCAGACTGGACTTTGCCAGTCAACGCCTCGTGAAAAAGGTGGTGTGTTTTCCAAAATTTGCGATTCAGTGCGGTCGGCAAGGACACAAGTCGTCGGTTTGAATCGGTGACCAATCCAAGGAAGCTCCGAGCGTCGAAGCCAGAGGACCACCGCCCCTGCAAGAAACACGGTCCAGGCCAGGGCGAAACGCAGGCCGCCGTCATCATTGACCACAACCCCGAGTCTCTTGAGGTTACTAGCAATGGCCCCTGCCATTATTCCAACAGCCATGGCCGCGCCATAGGTTGACCAACGGCCACTGAGCGAAAGAACCGCCGCCATAAGCTCGAGAACCCCAGAACCAAAACGTCCCCAAGGCTCCATTCCAAGTTTCGTAAAGATGTCGACGGATTCCTCGGCACCTCTGAAATTAAAATATAGTGTGTGGAGGAGAATGGCTGCAGCGACTAATTGGAAAAACCAACAAACAGTTCGATGGATTCTACACTCGTTCATTATGGTCCAACCAATCCGGGTCTGCAATGGATGAGATCAGCGTCATGTCATTGCAAGACGGAAATGGGCTCGACGTCAACTCCCATGGAGAGCAGCACGAAGTCGGTGGTCAGGCTGCTGCCTTCTCCTGAGGTCGAAATTGCGGGTACCAGTGGCGGAACATGTCCTTCAATTCGTCGTTTAATACTTTGGCGCGGGTTTGTAGCAGCAGGTGCGCACCTCTCAGGGTCCATTGCATTTGCTGCTACTTGACGAAACGTCGATTTGCTTCGACATCCTGGAGGCGGTCTCGGATCGGTTTCCTTCGCCCTGCAGCGATTTTGTCCGCTGCTGCAGAACCGTGATACGCATCGTGATATGAAACCAGTCGATCCAGTGCTCACTTCCGGGATGCAAGTACGTCTGAACCTGACGTACATCCTCGCCTCCGTCTGACATGAACTCCACGTGCTGAGCAACCATGAAGTCTTGAACGTTTTCTAAAATCAATTTGCTCTCACGCAGATTGAGCCCAAGGGTTTCCATCGCCAACTGGTCACGCTCAATTTCCAGTACACCTGCGCTGGCTGGAACATTTTCTCGCCCATTTCCGGACGCTTCAACATCAGCCGATATCCAGTCGCGCCGCCGCAATATTGCGGTGGCGTCGCTCCACGTCCCTCCACACAAACTGGTACTTCATCTCCTATCGCACCCTCTTGCAGATCGACCACACGGAGTTCCCACTCCCATTGATCCATAGCGCCGGGGGTGTAGAGAAACGTCTCCAGGCGATGAAGTCGAAAATCGCGGAGCTTCTTGGAGCGAGTCTTGCGCTGGAAGCTGTTGAATTCCTGACCGTGAATTTTGAACCAGTAGCCGATTCCGGAGTCCCAAGCGAGAACGGCATGAAATATTTCATCGAACTCGCTCACCTCCAAGCAGACCGGAACATCTACGAGCCGGATCACCATCGGGTACACGTCGCGGAGAACCGTTAGTAGGATCAAACGTTTAACGGGTGTTGCCATCATACCCTGACAATCGACACCATCACCGACTATGTGCTGCTCTCCAACCCAGCCAAAGGGTGGACAAAAATCACGATGACACCGAAAAAAATCTCGGTCTTCGCCGAGCGTCAAAGGAATTGCTTATCAATATACCTGGTTTTGGCCGGACAAGTGTGTCCTATACCACCAAGGTTCCGACCTGACTCATGATCTCCTTCGCCAACTGCCGTTCCCTCATCGCGGGATTTCTTATGACCCTGACGCCGTGGGTCGCTCGCGGTGTAGCGCCGGTCCTTCAGGTGTTCCCCGAGCCGAATCAACGTTTGCGCCTTGAATGGACGGCGTCGAGACAGACAATCCTAGAGGCCTCCGGAGCGCTGGACGCCGATTGGCAATCGGTGCCAGAGGTTCCGGCGGTGATCAAGGGCGTGGCCAGAGTGTTGGTGGCTTCGGGGGAACAGACGCGATTTTTTCGATTGCGGCAGACGGTGTTGACCCGGGTGAGCGCGACCTCGCCACTGGTGGGCGAAACCGGAGTCGCGGTGACTCGCGAGACCATCCTCCGTTTCTCGGCGCCGCTGGCCGCGGACACCGTGCTGACGACCGAGCGCTACTTTGTGGAGGCGGATGGACGACGCTTGTTGGGGCGCGTGGAACTGGGGGGTGATCGGCGCAGTGCCACCCTATTTCACCTGGAACCCGTACCGGCGAACGCGCGCGTTCAAGTGACCTTTACGGGCGCGGGCGTGCGTGACACCGGCGGTGCAGAACTGGATGCCGAAGGCGATGGCGAAGCGGGGGGCACGTTTCGGTTCACCTTCGACACCGCTCCCATTCAGCCGACGGCCAACACCGCGGTTTCCGGATATGTCTTCGCTTCGGCACGCAATCCGGATGGAAGCAATCGGCCTCTCGCGGGGGTGATCGTGACGGTGGATGGTGCGGAAGAATCGCTGCGAACGACGACGGACGCCTCCGGGTTCTTCCAGCTGAATTCGTGTCCGGCCGGGCGTTTCTTTGTGCACATTGATGGGCGCAGCGTGGCGGGCACCGAATGACCGAGTGGACAGTACTACCCATTCGTCGGGAAGGCCTGGGAGACGGTGGCGGGAACGACGAACGCGCTGCCGGGCGGCACGGGGAAGATCTTTTTACCGCTGATTCCAACCGGAGCGTTGCGCGAGGTGAGTCCGCTCGTGCCGACGGCAATCACCTTTACCCCGGAAGTGCTGGCTGCAAATCCGGGTTTAGCGGGCGTACAGATCGTGGTGCCGCCGAATGCTCTCTTCGCCGACTCCGGTGCGCGGGGCGGTCGGGTCGGCCTAGCGCCGGTGCCTCCGGACCGGTTGCCCGAGCCGCTGCCGCCGGGGCTGGAGATGCCGCTGGTGATCACCATTCAGACCGATGGGCCGCAGAATTTCTCCGAGCCGGTTCGCGTGCGCTTTCCGAACCTACCCGATCCGAAGACCGGACTGAAACTGCTGCCGGGTGCCAAGAGCGGCTTGTGGAGCTTCAATCATGACACCGGCCGCTGGGAACTTCAGGGACCCATGACGGTGAGTGCCGATGGCAACTTCCTCGACACGGATGCGGGCGTGGGTGTGCGCCAACCGGGTTGGCACGGAGTCAATCCCGGCTCCAACACCTCCGATGAGGCGCCGGAAGAACCTCCGGACGACAACCATAAGGATAAGCCGGAGGAAAAATCACCCTTCGAGAAATGCAAAGCCGAGATCGGTAATCTAGCCAATTCAGCCCTGGATTGCGCGTTTGGGGCCGTGCTCCCAGCGAAACTGTCGCCCGATCCAGACAATGTAAATCGTCCGTGTGCGATTGGCCTGGGTCTCGCGGCTGTGGCGACAGTGCGAGACTGTCTGCTGGATTTCAGCGGGTGCAAGGCGACCGTCATCAATAACAGCGGAGGAGCGGCGATTGGATGTGGCCCGGCCCTGAGCAAGGCGCTGGGCCAAGGGACTAAGTTACTCGGCCCGGTGGCGACGGTCGCTGGTCAGATCCACGGCTGCGTTCTCGGACCGGGGTTGAACTTTTGTGCGATGGCGGACTGCTTGGAGCAATCCAGCGGCGATTCGTTTTGTGTTCCTGACGAATGGGAGACCGGGATGCAGCGCTGGCTCAACGACTGGGACTTCATTGGCAACGCCCTCAACGGAGGCCCGAGTTCCGCCCGGGTCCGTCCGCAGGGCGAAGCCGCTTTGGGCGTGGCGCCGGCCGAGTTCCTGGCGGAAGCCCAGACCAACGCCTTCTTCACCCAGGTCCGATTTACCCTGGCCATGCGGGAGTATTTCATCTCGCTGTATGGCACTGGGAAATGGTTTCCGAACAATTCTGCGGATGCCTTGGTGAGTGCTGCCTTCCTGCGCCAGCTCAATCTGGCAACGGAACCGGAGGGGGACAGCGGTGTCGCGGTCAGTCCGGCGGAACGTTCCGTATTGCTGGCCCTACCGCGACCCACGGGCGCCACGGACCTCGACGCGGTAACCGTGATCACGCGGATGGAACGGATCTTCACGGGCACGATCACCGACGCGGAGCTCAATCTGCGCGCCTTGATCGGGTCCGCCTTGAAATACGGGGAAATGGCGTCGGTCTATGAGACCCTCGAGTGGGAAGATCCGTTGGAGGCATTCAACAATGGGCTCATACAGATCTCGCAGCGTTTCGAGTCTCGCTGCCAAAGCGCGGGTGGGATCACCGGTGGCAGTAGTGGGGGAGGTGGCGGTGGGGGAGGTGGCGGTGGGGGAGGCGGAGGAGGAGCCCAAGGATCCGGCGGTCCGCGACCGCCGCGGCCGCAGAGCTACTTGCTGCAGAATTAGGACACCGGATTCGCCCTCATCGGCAATACGCAGAC
>SXSK01000389.1 GCA_005793375.1 Verrucomicrobiales bacterium
CGGGCTTGGCGATCTGGGTGTTTCCAATCACACTAGTGGTTGGTCTCTGGGTCCGGGCTGGCAACGGTTTGGGAATGGCACAATCGGATGGCGTTTTGGGATCGGAGAGACTGCCAGTCCGGACACCATGGCGTGCGTTGAGTGGAATCCTTGCAGTCTGGCTACTGCTGACGGTACCGGCGCAGAGGCAGTTATATCGAAATGTAATTGTTGAACGGTTCGTGGCCTCTGGGGCTGCACGTGAGGCATTGGACTTCCTTGGATCCCATCAGCCTGGAGATTTTGCCCCATCCCGTCCGTTGCCACCCAAGGCGTTTGAGTCGACGGTGTTTCAGGAACTTCCAGCGCTCTTTGGCGTGGTCCAAACCAATGAGCCGATCTGGATTCAGGAACATCTCATGACTCGATTGAATGAGATGTCCCTAAACTTTCTCCGCCGGTGGGAGCGATCCCATTGGGACACGGGATCCGTGGCGGATCGTCGGGAAATACTCGCTCGTAGCCATTTCGTGAGTTCGATGGGCGGCGAGGGTTGGTCCAACCTGCTGGTTGGGTTGAGACGGGTGCCCATGGGAAATGCCTGGCTGGCGACCAATGAATTGATACTTGATGCGGTAACAGACGTCGCGGCTGAGGCGCCGTCTCGGAGTGGTGACCGATCGACCGATACGCTCATTCGAAAGCAGGCGTGGACGAATCTGGCAGTTTTCCTGGAACGTGAATTTGGGAAGCGACCACTCGGGAAGAATGACGTTAGGTAATCCGAGCGTCCTCGTGTGCCCCGCGTAGCCGCAATTGGTCTGTACAACGCGTCCACGACCCACCTTGCCAACAAGGCCCCCGTCCTCAAAATCAACTGAGTGCCAAGGGGCCGGCGGCGCAGAGCTTTGGATTGCCGAAGGTCTTTATGTCGTGACCAAACGCTTGCGCCAGGGTCAGCCAGAGCCGGTTGTGAGGCGTCAGTTCGTGCTGGATGGATCGGCCTGTCTTGAACCCGAGCCCACCGCCGACGAGCACGAATGGGATGTTGTCGAGGGTGTGGCTGTTGCCTTTTCCCAGTTCGTTGGTCCACACGATGGTGGTGTGGTCGAGCATCGAACCGGTGCCACCGGGTTCCGGGGTATCCGCGAGTTTTTTTGCGAGGGTTGCGAGTTGAGTCGCGAACCACACGTTGATTTTCACGAGCTTCTCCTGTGACCCCTCGTTGAGGTCTGGGTCGTGAGACAGTGAGTGATGCCCTTCTTCGATGCCAAGCCAGCGCATTTTGGCCTGTCCGACCGAATTGGTGAACTGGAGGGAGGCCACGCGGGCCATGTCGTTGGCAAAGGCGTTCACCAGCAATTGAATTTGCATCGCCGCAGCCCGAGGCATGTCATCGTTGTCCGCGCTGACCCCGGGTTCCAACTGCGGCGCAGGCACGGCCAACGATTGCTTGTGGGATGTTTGCAGTTCCTTTTCCAGGTCGCGCACTAACGTGGCGTGACGGTCGAGCAGTTGTTGATCTGCCTTGCCGAGATATCGGGAAACCTGGCGCAGGTCGTCTCGAACATTGTCGAGGATGCTGCCGAGGTCCTCGCGATCTTTCATTTGGCCGTAGAGCAGTTCGAAACTTTGGTAAGGGTCGGAAACAGGGGCGACCGGTTGGTTGGGACCGGCGTAAGTCCAGCGGGTCCAGGGATCCGCGCGATGAGGCACAGCGACACCCAATTCCAACGAACCGAATCGGGTACGGGTTTCTGGCCGACTTTGAACAAACTGTTTTAGTTCCTGATCGATGGACGGTCCGCTGGCCCAACCGGCTGGGGTGTCAGAGCCGCCCTGGATGTTGCCAGGGAACAACTCAATACCGGTCAGCAGGCAACTCATGCCGCGCATGTGGCCATCGCCGTCGCCGCGCACCTTGTTGCAGAGACCTTTTAGAATCAATGTGCGGTCTTGGAAGGGGGTCAGTGGTTGCAGGATTCGTTTGAGTTTGAAATCCACACCTGCCTCCTCCGGCCAGAAGTGAGACGGCACGATGCCGTTCGGGCTGAACATGAAGACGATCCGCTGCTTTGGCGCTTTGGTGTGGGCAGCCTGAAGCTGTGGCAGGCCTGCGACGAACGGTAGTACGGCTGCTGAAACCCCCAGTCGGTGGAGGAACGCACGGCGAGTTGCGGCAGTGTTCATAAAGAGTTTACTTTGGTCGGGGCGGAGTCGTTCGAGGTGTTGTATTATCGGGAGGCCGTGTGTGGCCTGACGCCGTGAGAGGCCACCGTGGTGGCTATCTCCGCCAGTGCCTCTCGCATATGGTGGCCGGACTTCACAAAGGCTGAATCCAATCTTGGCAGGGTTTCAGAACCGTAAGCGGCCGGTGCCTGCTTGACACTGAACTGAAACAGCTGCCGAACAAACCCTCGACGCGCCTCTGGGTTGGTAGCGGCGTGTTCTGCGAGGTCGCGCGGGCCGCGAAGGTGCAGCACTTTGCCGTCGGGTGCGGTGTATTCCGACTCGGCGTTTACGGGCTTGCGGTTGTCCACCGTACGGAAGCGACCGACGGCGTCGAATTGTTCGAGGCTGAAGCCGAGAGGATTGATCGTCGCGTGACAGGCCATGCAGGTCTCCTTGGAGGTAAGCTGCGTGACTTTTTCTCGCATTGTCAGCGATGGATCAAAGCGATCGTCCATGAACTCAATGGCCATCGGGGGCGGTTTGAGAAACCGTCCCAATACATTGCGTGTGAGGAAGACGCCGCGGTGAATCGGCGAGCTGGATTTGTGATAGGAAAACGCTGCGAGCAGGTACGGGTGGGTGAAGATGCCCACCCGTTGTGACGGATCAAAGGTCACCGGCAAAAAACCCGGAACTGTCGGCATTGACGCCCCGTAAAACTCCGCGAGTGACGGATTCAGGAAGAGATAATCGGCGAGCAAGAGTTGCCGATAGTCCGCGCTTTCCGACCATACGACATGATCGATGAATCGTTGCAGCGACATCCTCAGATCGGCGCGGATCGACTCATTGAATCCAGGGTAAGTTTTTGGGTCTTTGGTGAGATCTTCGGCTTCGTCCAGCGCTAGCCAGTGATGGAAGAACTCCTGTAGCTTTGCTCGCGCCCGCGAGTCGGCCATCATGCGACGGGCCTGCTCACCGATTTCCGGTCGCGAGCCTAAGCGACCCTCGTTGGCGGCTTCTCGTAGTGTGCTGTCTGGCAAGGAATCCCAGAGGACCATTGCCAGCCGGGATGCCACGGTATATGGGTCGGTGGACTGTCCGAGTTCAGGATAAAGAAAATGCGGCGATCCCAGCACGCGCATCACGGCGCGTTTCACGGCGAGTTCCGGAGCGACACCGGCACCAAACGCTTCGTCTACCACGGTCAGACGCTGCTCCGGTGTCAATGGGCGACGGAAAGCCCGCTCCGCTAGGGTGGCCACAAACGCCTTCAGTCGAACCACGCGGTTGGTGTCGTTGGGGGAGGTGCCAGCCAGTGCGTCCAACCGATCATCAATGTAGGTCGCTCCTTCGACCGCTGCTTTCGTCGCTGCGTCCAACCATGCCTTCGAGATTGAGGTGCCCCGTTCATAACCGACGCTGCTGTCGTCCGGCGGAAATGAGGTCGAAATCACGGCCACACTCGAAGATCGCTCAGGGGAGAGCACCTCGGCTGGCACTACAGACCAAACGCCGTGGGGTGGTTTCCATTCCAGCTTGATCGCAGCGGTTTTCTCCTTGAACTTGAAGTAGTCGAGTCGGAGCGGATAACTGCGTCCTCCAAGCAGGAAAAGCCGGGCTAAACCCTCGCGCACCATACCGCCGGAGCTGACCCAAAGATCTACCAGCGCGGGTTGTCGCTTGGCATCGCTGTCATCCCGGCGGTTGGCATCGCCCGCCGCAAGGTCGGTATTGAGATAGAGACGCGCGCCATTGGGCGTGGTGAGCCGGAACTGGTAATCGCCGGTGTCAGGCGCCAACAAGGAACCCGCCCAAGCGATGGAGAATTGGTCGGCGGTAATGTCTGGTGCCGGGCTGCCCTCTCCAAAAGCGAAGTCGATCGTCGCGTCGGTTCTTTCGAGCGAGCGGCGTTCCTTTTTGTTCATGCCCTTCGACTGGAAGTATTCGGCGTGCAACCCGCCGTTCGTGGTCGCAACGCGGTGCGTCAGGAAGCTGCCGACAAGGTCGGCGAAGGACTCGCGGTGTTGGCGGATGGTCAGTCGCGCCAGGTCTATTTTCACCGGATTGTTCCGCGCTCGTGCGGCTGGCGAATAGAACGCCGTGTGGATGTAAGCAGCGACGGCCTGGGCATCCTCGCCGACGCATGTCCCTACCTTGTCCTCTGGCATGGTACGTTCAATCTGGCGGGCGAGCGATTCCAAAGAACGTTCGCCATAGAGCGGTTCGTCGTGTTTGCCAGCCACGCCTTCTCCTGTCGGTCCGTGGCAACGGGCACATTGATCGCGATAGATTCGGGCGCCTTTGCCTTGGGCTGAGGACGTGGTCGCCTGGTTGCTCACAGTCGAATGCCTGTCGGCACACGAGGTTACCAGCAACAACAAGGCTAGGAGATAGGCGACATGTCGCGTGTGTTCCATACACTACTCAACGGTTTGTGGGTCCACCCACTTCCCGTGTTCCTTAATCAGGTCCACCAAACGTTCCACCGCTTCTTCCTCAGGTATATTAAACTTAATCGGCTTCTTGCCCACGTAAAGATTGATCTTGTTGGGTGCGCCGCCGACGTAGCCGAAGTCGGCGTCCGCCATCTCACCCGGGCCATTCACAATACAACCCATGATGGCAATCTTCACGCCTTTGAGGTGCTCGGTCCGCGTTTTAATACGCGCCGTGACTGTCTGGAGATTAAACAAGGTACGGCCGCAACTGGGACAAGCCACGTAATCTGTCTTGAAGGACCGGCATCCCGCGGCTTGGAGGATGTTGTAGGCCAATCGCAGGCTTAGACCGGCACCCGATTCGCCACGAACCAGGATGGCGTCGCCGATGCCGTCGGCGAGCAAGGAGCCGAGATTCACGGCGGCTCGGAGAAGGGCGATTTCAGGGGAAAGCGGTACGGCGTCGAATCTCAGGCAATCCTTGAGAAGGATCGGATTGTTTCTGCCGAGTCGGCTCAATTGTACGGCCAACAATCGAAACGCTGTGATGGGCGGGATAACCAGACCATCCTTCACTGAAACCAACTGAGTGTCGCAGGGGATGTCTTCGATCGCAATCGGCTGGGTAGGATCAAGTTCGAGGAGATTGAGATCTTCGTAGATGCCCTCGGGCTTGACGTCCGCCTTGGGTAAGATACGTGAAGCGACCTTGTCGAAGGTCGCCTGAGTGACCACCACGCGAACGGTTTGTTCGCCACCGCATTGGAGGTCGCCGAGGCTGGCCTCGGCGGCTTCACGGCGCTTGAAGTTGAACGGATCCCAGGCGGGCGTCGCGGAGTTTGGATCGAACGACGAACGACCCGGTGTGGCGTTGGTGAGCTGCTGGATCTGTGCGAGAAGGTCGTTGCAAACAGCGATTTCCCGGGGGCTATCCTCGGTGAGGGAGACGCGAATGGTTTCGCCGATGCCATCGCACAGCAGGGATCCGATGCCGATGGCGGACTTGATGCGGCCGTCCTCACCCTCACCGGCTTCGGTGACGCCCAAGTGGAGTGGGTAATTCCAATCTGGCCCTTCCATTTCGAGACGTGAGGCGAGCAGTCGATAACACTCGATCATGACCTTTGGGTTCGACGACTTCATCGAGAACACGAATTGGTGAAAATCGTGGGCGCGGCAAATCCGGGCGAATTCGAGGGCGCTTTCAACCATGCCGAGCGGCGTATCGCCGTATCGGTTCATAATGCGGTCGCTGAGTGAGCCGTGGTTGGTCCCGATTCGGAGGGCGCGCCCAAGTCGTTTGGCTTCGAGGACGAGGGGCGTGAACGCTTCTTCAACGCGTTTGAGTTCGTCGTGGTACTCGATGTCGGTGTACTCCTTGACGGCGAATTTCTTCTTATCGGCGTAATTGCCTGGATTCACTCGGACCTTTTCGACCCATTTGACGGCTTCCATGGCTGCATCCGGTTTGAAATGGATGTCGGCGACGATGGGGACGAGGCAGCCTTGGTGGCGCAGTTCGCGGACGATGTGCTCGAGATTGGCGGCGTCTTTGACGGTCGGAGCGGTAATTCGGACGATCTGGCAGCCGACGGCGACCAGTTCGAGCGTTTGTTTGACGCACTCTGCGGTGTCCATGGTGTCGCAGGTGAGCATGGACTGTTTGACGACGGGGTAACGGCCACCGATGACCACGCCTCCATGGGAGGGATCGCCGACAACGACTTCACGGGAAATGCGGCGGGTGTAGGACCACAAGGACGGGCAATATTTCATGTCGCGCAGGCAGACTAAACGGGATGGCTCCCCAGGGCGTCAAACGAGTTTCCTGAGGCGTTGGAAACCGATTACTGGGTTGGGGCTGAGGCTGGAACTGTGTTACTCGAAGGAGTTCCGGAAGATCTGGATGGGTCGACCACGCTCTCCTGGGAAAGCAGCGCTTTGAAGATCGGCAATCGTTTGGTGACGTCAAAGAAGCTGACGTAAAGCATGAACGATATGAGAGCCAGGGCGAAGACGGTGGTGGCTACCTCCTGGATCCGAAGGCTGACGCGGCGGCGCGTGATGAGTTCGTAAAGGGCCATCAGGATGTGGCCACCGTCCAGCACGGGCAGGGGCAGTAGGTTGAGGATAGCGAGGTTCAGATTCAGAAGAACCATGAACTTTAAGGCTCGGCGAAAGTCGGTCCTTACTTCGACGGCCAAGCTTCCGAGGATGCCGACGGGGCCGCTCATATCGCTGGCCTTGACACCGGTCTCCGAGGAATACCACAGGGCAGTGACGGTTTTCCCTAGCAGCGAAAAGACCTCATTGAACTGCTGCATCGGCGTGGGGCCGGGCCGTTGCAAGACGTAGTGGCCTGCGGCGAACGAGATTCCGATGCGGCCGCGTTTGTTGACGGAGTCGTAGATGGGGGTGATCTGATAGGTCAGACGCTGCTGATCCCGTTCGATGACCACTTCGCAGGAGCGTCCTTCGCCCTTGCGCACCAACTCAATCAAATGATCCTGGTTAATCACGTGGACACCATCGAACGACACGAATTGATCGCCGGACTTGAGCCCGACCTTACCAGCCGGCATGGTGGGTTCGACGGCTCCAATGACAGGCCTTTCGAGCGGTTCCAAGTCGAGATACTTCATGCCTCCCAACGTTTCACTGGTCTTGGTGGGCAGCGGCACGGTGAGTGACGTTCCTGAGCGATCAAATGTTACCTGAATGATATTCGAGCGCGCGGTAAGGACTTCGATGCCAACGTCCTGCCAAGATTTCACTTTCTGACCGTTGATGGCGACGATTCGGTCCTTGGCTTGGATGCCGACTTGGCCTTCCGGTGACTCTGCGGTGACGCGCCCGATGACGGCATCGTTTTGGAGGACGGGAACTCCGAAGAAATAAAGGAACAGGGCGATCGTGAGCGCGAATGCGACGTTCATGGCCGGACCAGCGAACGCGACGCAGATGCGTTTCCACGGTTCAGCGGGAGGGACCGAGCCATCGCTCTTCCCCTCAATGGCTTCGCTAGTAACCATCTGCGGCAGTTTAACGAACCCGCCGGCGGGGATCCAGCGTAGCGACCAAGCGACGCCGTCGACCATCCAAGAGAATATTTTTGGGCCGAATCCAATAGCGAACTCGAGAACCACCATTTTGCAGCGACGCGCGACCCAATAGTGGCCGAATTCATGAACGAAAATGGCCGCACCAAAAAGTGCGAGGACCTTTATTGCGACAACTGCGTAACCCAGAATGCTTTCCATGCCGTGGCGGGACCGTAGAGCCCACCGCAGCCTCTGGCAACGGAAGAGGTGGTACCGTTCAAACTAACCGGCCGGGGTTGACCAGACAGTTGAACGACTGCGGCGATTGCGGCCCTCTAGGGTATCACGACGGCTAGGCAATCAGTTCCTTGATGGCACTGGAGGCCTCGACGCCG
Organism: Verrucomicrobiales bacterium; assembly: GCA_005793375.1. Taxonomy (GTDB): domain Bacteria; phylum Verrucomicrobiota; class Verrucomicrobiia; order Limisphaerales; family UBA9464; genus SXSK01. The sequence goes on from SXSK01000389.1 coordinate 8,029, forward strand.
GTCAATCGTTGGTCGAGACCTTGGAATTTGACTGTCAAACGCTCGTGGTTAATACCCATCAATTGAAGCACCGTGGCGTGGAAGTCGCGGACGTGCACCGGGTTTTCAACGATGTTGTACGAGAAGTCGTCTGTCTGACCATAGACGACCCCACCTTTGGACCCGCCACCGGCCATCCACATGGAGAAGCATCGAGGGTGATGGTCGCGTCCGTAATTGTCTTTGGACAAGCCGCCCTGACTGTAAATGGTGCGGCCAAATTCACCGCCCCAGATGATTAAGGTCTCGTCGAACAAGCCGCGGGCTTTGAGATCTTTGATGAGACCGTAACACGCTTGGTCGACGTCTTTGCACTGGGACGGCATGCGACCGCCGACGTTGGCGTGGTGATCCCAATTGTTATGATAGATTTGAACAAAGCGGACGCCGCGTTCGACGAGTCGACGAGCGAGTAGGGCAGTGTAAGCAAAACTGCCAGGCTTCTTGGCCTGTTCACCGTAGAGCTTGTAAGTGGATTCCGGCTCAGCACCCACATTGGTCAATTCGGGCACACTGGATTGCATGCGGAATGCCATTTCGTATTGCTGGATCCGCGTATGGGTTTCCGGATCTCCAACCGCGGCGAAATTTAGTTCATTGAGACGCTTTAATCCATCCAACTGTTTCCGTCGAACGTCGGATTTCACCCCAGGAGGGTTGTTGATGAAGAGGATGGGGTCACCGGCGCTTCGGAAAGAAACCCCCGCGTGTTCGCTGGAGATGAAGCCGCTGGACCAGAGGCGAGCGCTAATGGCTTGGAGCTGCTCGCGGTTGCTGGGTTCGGCGACGAGGACGACGAAGGTGGGCAGGTTGGAGTTGAGCGTGCCCAGGCCGTAACTCACCCACGAACCCAGGCACGGTCGCCCCGTTACCATATTGCCCGTCTGCATGTGACTGATGGCGGGCTCGTGGTTGATTGCCTCGGTATGCATCGAGCGAATCACGCACAAGTCATCAATGACTTTGCTGGTCCAGGGCAGCATTTCGGTATTCATCCAAAGCCCTGCGGAACCAACTTGGCTGAACTTGTACTTGGAAGGTGCGACAGGAAATCGCGCCTGCCCGCTCGTCATCGTGGTGAGGCGCTGTCCCTTGCGGATGGATTCGGGAAGGTCCTTGTCGTACCAGTCATTCATGGTGGGCTTGTAGTCCCAGAGGTCCATTTGGGACGGGCCGCCGACCATGTGGAGATAAATGACGTGCTTCGCTTTGGGTGCGAAGTGCGGAGCGACCGACTTGGCGACGTCTTCGGCTGCCATGCTGGAAAGGCGATTGCCGAAAAGGGTGGCGAGCGCGGCTTGACCGAGAACGTTGCGGCCGCGGGCGAAAAATTGTCGGCGCGTCTCGTAGCGCAGATAATCGTCGAAGAGGCTCATGATGGATGTTTTTTTAGAGACGAACGTTACTTGTTGAGGACCTCATCCAGGTTCAGCAACTGGTTGGCGACCATGGCCAACGCGGCCACTTGAGCTGTGTTGTTGCCGGGGGTCAGTTTGGATTCGCCGATTGCGAGGAGTTTCGCGGCTTCATCCGGTTGAGCGGTATAGTGAGCAAGCATCTGTTCGTAACCCTCGACCACCACAATTCGTTCCTCGGGACGCAAAACTCTGGAAAGGACATTGCGGGCGATCTGGTCGATCGCGTTGCGCGGGTTGCCGTCGGCGTCCTTGAACGCACGGTTGGCGAGTTGCCCAGCTGCCTCAACAAACTGGGGATCGTTCAGTGTCGCCAGCGCTTGCAGTGGCGTGTTGGTGCGTTCGCGTCGAGCGCAGCTCACTTCACGGCTGGGCGCATTGAAGAGTTCCATCAATGCAGGAGGTGCGGCGCGCTTCCAGAAGGTGTACAGACTCCGCCGATACAAGGCGTCCCCTGAATCGCGCTTGTAATTCCGGGTGTTGCTCTCCGGCATCGCCACGGCCTCCCAAACCCCTTCGGGTTGATAGGGCTTAACACTAGGGCCACCAATCTTGGGAGCCAGCAATCCGCTGACACTCAGCGCGTAATCCCGCACCACTTCCGCATCGAGCCGGAATCGGGGCCCGCGGCTGAGCCAGCGGTTGGCCGGATCCTTTTCTATCTTTTCCGGAGTGGCCTCAGCGCTTTGCCGATAGGTCGCGGACATCACAATCTCGCGGAACAACTTCTTCACGTCCCAGCCGGACTCACGGAAGTAAATGGCGATCCAATCCAGCAGTTCCTGATTGGACGGGGGTTCCCCCATGATCCCGAAGTCCTCAGCGGTTTTGACAAGACCTGTGCCGAAGACTTCCTGCCAGAATCGATTGACTGTGACCCGCGACGTGAGTGGGTTTTCGGGGGCGATGAGCCATTGAGCCAGCCCCAGGCGATTCGCGGATGAGCCCAACGGAAGTGGATTCAATGCTGCGAAGACCGCCGGTTCGACCGATTCCCTGGGTTTGTCGTATTGACCACGGAACAGGACCTTCGCCATCGCTTTGGAATCCATTTTCTCTCGCTGGACGTGAGTCACGGGGTATTTGAGTCGGATAGCTTCCCGTTCCCGCTCCAGACGAGACACTACAGCTTGGGCATCCTGATACGGTTGGAACCGGGTCGCCAGGTAGAAGTCGAAGGCTTGCTGACGGGGTTCGGGCTTCCACTCAGAGAGAGGCTTGCCGAGCAACTCCTTAATCAACGACGAATTTGCCAGTGCACTCACTTCGGCGCCAGCGAGAACGCGGGAGTAGACTCGGAGATCTTGGAGAGCCACACCGTCGAAGTGATCGCCGCCCGATCGTTGGGCCAAGGTGAGCGGGACATGAGTCCGGATGGTGGCGGAAATGCCGGCACCATTTTCAGTTTCGGTCGGGGCCGCGGTGCCATCGACATAGATCTTAACGCCTTCCGGTTTGCCGGATCCGTCGTAAGTCACCAGAACGTGTTGCCAGGCATCCTTTTTGGCGACGCGCTTGTTGGTGCGGACCTTGATGGAGTTTTCAGGCCATTTGCTGACGATATGCGTCGCGAACTGGCCTTGCTGGATCCAAAGGTCCCAGCCGCGGTATCCAGCATTGGGTTTATCCATGCGCGCGAACAAGGCGGAGGTGGCATTGTAGTTGGCCGGAATATAAACCCAACTGCCAAAGGAAAAGGCCTGCCCATGATCAAAATCACCGGCGTCCGCAAACTCGACGGACACGCCCGGTTTCTCGAACTTTGGAGCGGGTCCGAATCGGCCGTCTCTGGCGAGAGTCACGGAACCTCGAACCATACCCTCTACCTGGCGTCCCTGGCTAGTCGCCGAGAATACATTAGTTCGTCCATCGCTGAGTTTGGCTTGGAAAACCAAGCCATTGATCGACAGTTCGTTGTCGATATCTTCCAGTTTCAGGTTGCTGAGCCAATCCTTGAAAGCCGTCTCCGCCTGAGCTTTGGATGCCTCCACTTGTTTTTTAGATTGCTCGATTTCCTTGGGGAGTGCTTTCCATCGTGCGTCATCCACAGGGTCTGTCACCACGGTGATGCTGGGATTGGAGTCTTTCACATTGCCATCGAAACCTGTCTGCGTGGTGTTTCGGAAAAAGGCCGCCATGGAATAGAAATCCCGCATGGTCACAGGATCGAATTTGTGGTCATGACACGACGCACAGTTGGCGGTCATACCGAGCCAGACCCAGGAGGTGGTTTCCACTCGATCCCGCGCGTAGCCCACGAGATTCTCCTCCTCGATGGTTCCCCCCTCATTGGTGGTCATGTTGCACCGATGGAATCCCGTAGCGACCAACTGGTCCTGAGTTGGTTCGGGGAGCAAATCGCCGGCGATTTGTTCCACAGTGAATTGGTCGAACGGCTGGTTTCGATTAAAGGCGCGAATCACCCAATCCCGGTAGGGCCACATCTCCCGATAGTTATCGAAATGCAAGCCGTGGGTATCGGCGTATCGCGCAGCATCCAGCCAATAACGCGCTCGATGTTCCCCCCACTGCGGCGAGTCCATCAGCTTCTTGACGTAGCGCTCGTAATAGTCGGGTGATGGGTCATTGATAAAGGCGTCGACATCCTGGGGCTTGGGCGGCAGACCCGTGAGGTCCAGCGACAGTCGGCGAGCTAACGTCTGGCGATCCGCTTCCGGGGCAGGTGACAACCCTTTGGACTCGAGTTTTGCGAGGACGAACTCGTCGATCGGAGTCCGGACCCAGCGGCCATTTTTGACACTGGATTGCATGGGCCGCTCCGGGGCGAGATAGGCCCAGTGCGGCTGCCATGGGGCGCCTTCCACGATCCACTGCTTGATCAATTCCTTCTGAGTGGCCGTCAATTCCTTGTGGGATTTCGGCGGCGGCATGAGGTCGTCAGGATCGGTCGTCACCAATCGCTGATAGAGAGGGCTCTTGTCGGGGTTTCCAGCAACAATGGTGGCGGGGCGTTTGTCTGTCGCTGCGAAGAAACCCTCCTTGGTGTCGAGCCGCAATCCGGCCTTGCGGCTGCCAGGATCGGGACCATGACAAGCCAAGCAAGTGTCTGAAAGAATGGGTCGAATATCCCGGTTGAACTGGACGGGCGCGGCAGTAGCAGGTGCCTGGCAGACACCGATGGCACCGGTGATGGCAGCCAACCATAAGGAGCGCGTGTAGTGACTCAGCATGATGACAATTCTTTCACAATATAGACTGATCCGACTTCGATGAATTCAACCCGAAATGATGGTGGTGGATAACCCGGCATTGCCAAACGCTAGCCAAAAAATGCGATAAAAAGGGGGGAGCCTCTGCTAAACCGCGAGTCGGACTTTGGAGCGCGGCAGCCCCCTGCCGCTTTTAGCCACAGTATCCAATGCAGCACCCATAACTCGGAGATGCGCCCCAGAAACAATCATGGTTTCCCAATCCGGAACACGTGTTGTGAGCCACGGATGAAGATGGCGCCATCGTCCACCGCGTAACTTGCCAGCGTGCGCTCCCCCAGGTCATTTTTGGCGAGTTGCTCAAAGGTTTTTCCAGCCTTCAAAACATACCCCACGCCTTCTTCATTCTGAAAGTAGACGCGGTTATCAGCGAACACCGGGGACGCCGAGAAGCCTCCGCCCAATCGTTCGTTCCAGTGCACCTGGCCCGTTTTGGCATCGGTGCAGGTCGCGATACCCGCATCGGACACAAAGTAAAGTTCCTGACCTACGACGAGCGCGGAAGGCGTGCTGGGGGCGCCGCGTCCGGTCTGCCAGGCGAGATGGGTGGTGGTGACGTCACCGTCGCCACCGGGCCGGATCGCAAAGAGTTTCGGGAAATCATAATCGGTGTTCACGAAAAGCAACCCATGGGCAAACACCGGCCGAGGAACCACGGAGAATCCAGCGCCAGTGCTGACGCGCCAGAGCTCACTTCCATTGACTGGATCGTAGGCGTAGGTGCCGCCGGAGCCAGGGCTAATGACTTCGAGGCGGCCCGCGTTGGTAATGATCAACGGCGTACTAAAGGAGAATTTCCTTGGAACTGCTTCGTTGTTGCGCGGCGTCTTCCAACGCACCTCGCCGGTGTTTTTGTCGAGCGCAACCACCACGGGATTGGCCGATCCATCGCAACTGAAGATCAATCGGTCCCCCGCAAGGATTGGCGAGCCACCATTGCCATGCACGGACGGGTATGAGAGCGAAGTCTGCCGCCACAGGACGCGCCCTGTCAGATCCAGGCACGCGGTTCCCAAATGTCCAAAATGCACGTACAGTCGTTCCTCGCTGAGCAGGGGGGTGGGGCTCGCATAGCTGTTCTTTTTATGGAGGCTCGATCCGTCTTCCGGACTGAAGACGTCGGTGCTCCAAATCACCTTACCAGTTCGGGCATCCAGGCACAGGGTGCTCAACGCCAGGCTTTTCGTCCCTTCGGCGGACTTTGATGTGGTGAGATACAAACGGCCGTTCACGAGCACGGGTGAGGACCAACCCCCACCTGGAATCGGGGTCTTCCAGGCCACATTCTCGGTCGTACTCCAGCGAATGGGAACGTCCTTGGCAGGCGAAAGTCCCTGACCAGTCGGCCCGCGAAACTCGGGCCAATCGTGCGCGCACAGGGGCAACGCAGTGACGCTTGCCAGAGCTACCATTGTGAGACCAACAACGAACCGACCACCGGTGGTCTTGCGGGAGGCTGAGACCGCTGACCCAGTGATGATGCCATGGGTACGTGGCGATGGATACGTCGTGGTGCCCTGTGAAATTATAGAACCATCGGTTGTGGGTGTCGAGACGGTGCAAAGGCTGCACCTGCTAAGGATTGGAAATGACATGGAATCGGATAATGGTTCGGCAAGTGTCGTCGGTTCATCCATGAAATGAAACACCAAAAGGCACCGCCAAGAGATCCATGGGGTTGATTTAACGCTTGCTCGACAGACTTGAGTGACCCCAGGGGAACGCGCTATAAAGCTGCGGATTTGAGTGCCTCAATGAAGCCACCACCCACAGAACTTCGCCCTGGCCCTTTGATCGCCATCAAGTTATCACACACGGTCGTTTGGGCGTTTTTCGCGAGTTGCATTGTCGCGATTCCAATCGCCTCATGGCGCGACGAACACCGGACTGCTTTGTGGCTTATCGCCATTGTTTTTGTCGAGGTGTCGGTATTGGTGTTGAACGGGATGCGTTGCCCGCTAACATCACTGGCGGCACGGTGTACCAGGGATCGTATGGATAATTTCGACATTTACCTCCCGCTTTGGCTGGCGAGGCACAACAAAACTCTGTTTGGAGCCCTCTATATCGCCGGCGCTGGGATTGCGCTTTTCCGCTGGCTGCGTGCGTTGGGTTGAGCTTTCAGAATCAGTTCAACCGAGTCGTTGCGTTCATCCAGTCCAGGATTGGAATGCTAGATCCGGAGATTGCTTGGATGGGTGGCTATCGGATCTGAACGACCAATGCGGTGGTATTGTCGCGGCCATCGTTGGCCAAGGCCTGCTCGACCAGTTGGTTGGCTGGGTTGACATCGTCGTTGGGAGAGGTTTGGGGACGCAGATGATCCACCAAATGGTGTTCATACAACCCTTCGGTTAGCCCGTCGGTGCAAAGCAGGAACGAGTCACCAGGTTCGAAATGTATGGCGCCCACTTGGGGATCGACGAATTGATTGCCACCGCCGAGGGCCTTTTGGAGAACGTTTCTCCGGGGATGCGTCCGGGCTTCCCAAGGCTGGATCATGCCATTGCGAAGCAGCCAGCCGACGTGGGTGTCGTCTTGAGTCAATTGTTTGAGGGTCAGGCTACTGCCGCAAAGGTGATAAATGCGGCTGTCGCCGATGTGACCGAAAAACATCCAACTTGGCGTAAACCAACACAGGCTCAGAGTGGTTTCCATGCCCCGGCATTCGTCGTAACTGTTCCCGACGTAAACAATGGCTCGGTGAATCTGGTCAAACAATTCGCCCAGAAGATCATTGAATCCGCTTTCTAAGCCAAGGGCTCGATGTTTGAACGCTCTTGGAAGAAGTGTCGTGACCTTGTCCACAGCGATTCGGCTGGCGTATTCCCCTGCCATGGCGCCACCCATGCCGTCACTCACGGCAAATACGAAGTCCTTCTGGCAGGTGTGTCCCTCGCCATATTTGCCCAGGCGCTCCACCCCCTGGGCGTCAAATTGCAGTCCGAGAAATGAATCTTCATTGTTCTTCCGAACCTTGCCAACGTCGGTACGAGCGAACCATTTGATGAGGACGTCAGGGGTGTGTGGCGTCATGAGATTGGGGTCCATGATCAGAGTCAAGCCACGGCCTCCGGCAACAGGGTGGCAAACTCAAAATCAATGATGCAAAACCGTCCGTCCGATTGGCGGTATGTGACGTTGCGCATGTCCGGATCGTCATGTCGCACGCCGTAAAGCTCAAGCTCGGCGAAGAGTTCCTTAGATCGGGCGGCATCCAAATGCTCGACCTTTGTACCGCAATTGGTTGTGATGATCCGGAGATGCTGCGGATCGACTTCCAAAAGCCGGGGGACGAAGGTGCATCCCCGGGATTCCAGGTATCGGAGCATCTGAACTTCCGTGTCGAAGCGTTTTTGGGCGTCGGCGCTGTGGTATTTCTTGATGACTCGGCCGTCAAAGGTCAGGTGGACGGTCGCCCGCAATGTGTCCTTAACTTTTAGCATGAGTCGGTCTCTCCAGAGTTACCGCCTTTGGCAGCATGGGCCTGAAAGGTTCCTCTGAAAAGGCTGATGAGGTTGTTCGTTGGCTAAAATCGACCATGTCGTTCAAATGAGAGCACCAGGGGAATTGGTTGGAAAATGAGCGATGTTGCCTCGATGCTGGACATTCGTCACGACGACGGCACTCTCGCACCGTTTTGCGGTGAACGATGTCGGTTCTGTTCCAAATGGCATCCGGGCTGCTTGTAGGTCCGCGTGTCGGTTGACTGAACAAATTCGTTCACAGTTTACTGAAACGCAGTTCACACACATATAAACACTCATGGCCAAATACAAACTGGAATATATCTGGCTCGACGGCTACCAGCCGGTCCCGAACCTCCGCGGAAAAACCCTAGTCAAGGAATTCAGCAGTTTCCCAACGCTGGATCAACTCCCTAACTGGGGGTTTGACGGGAGTTCGACGCGCCAAGCCGAAGGGCACAGCTCTGACTGCATTTTAAAGCCGGTCGCGGTCCATCCCGATCCGACTAAGAAGAATGGCGTGCTGGTTCTCAGCGAAGTGATGCTTCCGGACGGCAAGCCCCATCCGACCAATTCCCGCGCGATGATCCTGGATGATCCGGACGCTTGGTTTGGGTTTGAACAAGAGTACTTCCTTTATCAGGACGGCGTGCCGTTGGGCTTCCCGAGGAACGGGGGGTATCCGTTCCCTCAAGGTGAATACTACACGGGCGTGGGGTACAAAAATGTGGGTGACCTTGCCCGCGAGATTGTCGACACCCATTTGGAGCTGTGTTTGGACGCCGGCGTCAACCACGAAGGTATCAACGCCGAGGTAGCCAAGGGGCAGTGGGAGTTCCAAGTATTTGGGAAAGGTTCCCGCACCGCTGCCGACCAAGTATGGCTGGCACGTTATCTCCTGGTTCGCCTCTGCGAGAAGTACAAGGTGGATGTGAACTTCCACTGCAAGCCACTGGGCATGGACGTGGATTGGAATGGGTCTGGAATGCATTCCAATTTCTCGACCAAGCATATGCGTGAAGTTGGCGGCAAGCCGTACTTCGAGAGCCTCATGGCGGCCTTCGACAAGTACAAGAACGAGCATATCGCCGTGTATGGTCCAGACAATCACCTCCGCTTGACGGGCTTGCACGAGACCCAGTCCATTGACAAGTTCAACTATGGTATCGCCAATCGCGGTGCTTCAGTCCGAGTCCCTCATAGTTTCGTGAACAGCGACTACAAGGGTTACCTCGAAGATCGCCGTCCAAACTCGCAGGGCGACCCGTACAAGATCGCCAGCCGCATCTTGCAGACCATCGCCACTGTGCCGTTGAAATAACGGCTTTCGAGTCGAAAATCGCATTCAGCAAAGTCCCGTTCGCCAAGGCGGACGGGACTTTTGCTTTTCAGCGCAGTGCCCACTTCCACCTTTTGCCGTCCTGTCATGCGCGGAGTACCGCGGCGCTGACTAGTTTACCTAGCTTCTAGGTCGATGACTTGAATGGACAGAATGCCAACACTTCTGATACCCCACCGATGCATGCTTGATAAGCATATTGGCATTTTTCAACTTCCATCGCGATGGGTTCCAAAAAATCGTTGATTCGAAGCATTCGAAAGGATGCGTCGCGGCGGGTTGTGAAGCGGAAGGGTCACGCGTCGAGTGCTGTCATCCGTCGAAAACATGGAACGTGGCGACACTTTCCGATCGTAGGAATTGGGGCCTCGGCGGGAGGGTTGGAGGCGTTTACGCAATTGCTCAGTGCACTGCCGCTCGACACGGGGTTAGCGTTTGTGCTCATACAGCATCTCGACCCAAAACGGGAGAGCTTGCTGACCGCGTTATTGTCGCACTCCACGTCGTTGCCAATACAGGAAGCGCGCGACGGAGCGCGCATTGAGCCAAACCACATCTACGTCATTCCGTCCAACACGAATCTAGCAGTTCTGCACGGGCGATTGAGCCTCATGCCACGGACTGAAGCACGGGGGCAGCATCTCCCAATCGATTACTTCTTTCGCTCCCTGGCGGTTGACCAAGGCAGCCGTGCGATCGGCGTCATCCTATCCGGTACGGCTTCTGATGGAACGGAGGGGTTGCGCGCCATCAAAGCGGAGGGCGGGTTGACATTTTCCCAAGATGAGAAGTCTTCCAAATACAACGGAATGCCCCACAACGCCATTGCGGCAGGCGTGGTGGATTTCGTTCTGCCACCGGAGGGTATCGCGCGCGAATTGGCCCGAGTCAGTCGTCATCCGTATGTCGGAATGTCAGCCACGACGAAGTCGGTGGATCCGCTTCCGGAGTGTGATGCGGACCTGAACAAAGTGTTCATCCTGCTACGTTCCGCGACGGGGGTGGATTTTTCTTTTTACAAGCCGACGACGCTCAAGAGGCGCATCGCACGCCGCATGGTGCTCCACAAGATCGATTTGCTTTCGAATTACGTTCGATGGCTCAAGCAGACCCCCGGTGAGGTGGATGCGCTTTACCAGGATCTCCTGATCAATGTGACCAGTTTTTTCCGTGAGCCGGAGGCTCTTGAGGCGTTGAAGAAGCGGGTGACTCCGACATTCCACTATGCGTTGAAACCGGATGGGGTGTTGTTGCTGGGTAGTTCGGAGACGATCGGAGGGTTTGCTGACTGTTCGAGCTGGCGGACCGTCGGCACAAGCTCTACACGCGTAAGTCTTCCGCGCAACGCATGGAGTTTGAGTTCTCTCATCGAGGGGCGATGGCAGATGATATGGAACCTCGCCAAGCAGTGACATCTTCGACCTTCGGGTTCGATTACCAAAAAGAAGCCGACCGTCTCTTGCTGGGCCGGTATTCGCCTCCTGGAGTCCTTGTCAATGAGCACTTGGACATTCTCCAATTTCGTGGCCACACCGGGAATTTTCTGGAGCCGGCAAGTGGTTCTGCCAGTTTGAACTTAATGAAGATGGCGCCGGAGGGTTTGCTGCGGGAGTTGCGCGGTGCCTTCAATGAGGCACGTCGGCAACGTGTCCCGGCGCGCCGCACGGGGGCGCAAGTGAAGTCCAACGACTTGGTGAATTTTCTGAACAGTGTGCAAATTCCCATCATTATCTTAAGTGGCGAATTGCGCATCCGCCGGTTTACGGCAGCAGCCGAGCGCTTGTTGAACATCATTCCCACGGATGTGGGCCGACCACTGACGGATCTCCGGCCAAACATTGTGGTGCCGGAGTTAGAACGACTGATCACCGAGGTAATGGAGTCATTGACGCTCAAGGAAGTCGAAGCACAAGATCGCGAAGGCCGATGGTACTCCCTGCGCATCCGGCCGTACCGCACCCTAGAAAACAAGATCGATGGCGTCATCCTCGCGTTCGTGGACATTGACACGGATCGACGCGCACTGGCCCAGGCTGAGGAGGCCCGCCAACTGGCCGAAGCAGTGGTCGAAGCGGTTCAGCAGCCCTTGCTCGTGCTGGATCGGGATCTGCGTGTCAGGACAGCCAACCGAGCCTATTATGAATTTTTCCGGGTGCATCCAGAAGATTTGGAGAATCGATTGGTTTACAACCTTGGACAGGGGGAGCTAAATGCCGCCCGATTACGGGAATTACTTGAGAGGGTTCTATTGAAAGGAGCCCAGTTCGAAAATTTTGAAATGGATGTCGAGATGGCTGGGGTCGGGCGCAAGAAGCTCGTATTGAATGCACGACGCGTTGCAGCGGCTGGCAAGGCAGGGCAGTGGATTCTTCTAGGGATGGAAGAAGCCAGGAAATGAGCCAGTAGCAGATAGGGCTTGGGACGAACTCGTTGACACGACATGAAACCTCTTGAACAGATGACGCGATCGGAGTTGATCCAACGCATCCAGGCTCTCGAAAAGGGCGCGCCAAGCGTCGGCGCTAGTTTGGAGCATGAGCGGATCCTACAAGAATTGCAGGTCCACCAAGTTGAGTTAGAGACGCAAAACCGTGAATTGCGGGAGGCTCAGCTCCAACTCGAAATCTCACGCGATCGCTATGCGGATCTCTTTGATTTTGCGCCGGTTGGCTTTGTCACGATGGACGCCAATGGGTTGATCCACGATCTGAACTTGGCCGCTGCTGAGTTGCTGGAAGTCGAGCGCGGCCGGTTGATTGGAGTGCCGTTTCATCTTTATGTAGTGCCGCAAGACTTGGCGTTGTTTCGCGAACATTTCCAGCAACTGATTTCTGAGAAGGGAGTGGCCACTTGTGAGCTGCGACTCAAGAGACGCAGCTCATGCAAGGGATATCTAGTGGAGTTACGAAGCGGGCTCCGTGGTGGCAAAAGTGAAGAACGCCAATTGTACCGCACTTCAGTATTGGATATTGGAGCGCGCAAAGAAGCCGAGCAGGCGGTGCGTGACAGCGAGAGTCGTCTGCGCGCGATCCTCAACACGGCCGCCGAGGGTATCATTACTATCGACGAACATGGTTTGATCGAGTCGTTTAATCAAGCGGCGGAGCAAATGTTCGGCCGCTCGGCTGGCGAGACCGTAGGACAAAACGTACGCGTCTTGATGACGTCTCCTCACCACGAGCAGCACGACCAGTACCTGGCCAACTACCGCGACACCGGTGTGCGAAAAATCATCGGCATTGGACGCGAGGCGCTTGGTGTTCGCAAGGACGGCAGTCTGTTTCCATTGGAGATTGCGGTGAGCGAAATGCGGTTGGGCGAGGATCGAAAATTTACCGGACTGGTGCGCGACATTACCTGGCGCAAGAAAGCCGAAGAATCGCTTCGAGCCAGCGAGGCCCAGTTTCGATCGCTCAACGAGGCCTCCCCGCTTGGCATCCGTATGGCCGACTTACAGGGGCAATGCATTTATACCAATCCGCGTTGGCAGGACATGAGCGGATTAATTCTACATTGTTATAAAAAGAGATTGCGAATTCGCAGCGCCGACGCAATGATTTTCCCAGCGAACAGAAACTAAAACATACGGAGAAACCCATCTCGGCCGCCCGCTGGCGGCCTTCAAAAAAATGAGACACCCGA
>SXSK01000390.1 GCA_005793375.1 Verrucomicrobiales bacterium
CTCGGCAGCTGCGCGGGAGCTGTAGTGGATTTCGATCTGGATATGAACGAGGTTTTGATCATAGGTCCGGAGCGTGTGCTCCAGACCACCCCGGGCGTCTACTTCGGCGAAGCCCCCCGCGCAGCGGCTTCGTTCAATCCACATGCACGAACTCATTGCTGCACAACAGAACGTGCGCGATGTCCTGCCAACTCGCTTTTGAATTCGCGCGATTGCGCAACAGCGCTCGCAGAATCTCTCGCTCTTCCGGGCGAACAGAGCGCGCGTAGAGGAGTTGAAACATCCGTTCCAATCGCCTGTCCTCGTCGGTAGGCATCTCGTCAATTAACCGATCCGCCAGGAGTTCGGCATGATGTTTTAAAAAAGGATGGTTCAGGAAAAAGAGGGATTGCGGTGCCACGGTGCTCACCACTCGTCTATCGACTGAGGCGTCTGGATTCGCTGCATCAAACAAGTTGGCAAAGCTCGAGCGATCCCAGCGTGCCGTCTGAACATAGACGGAACGACGACTCGTGGTAAAATCATCCGCGGCGGGTCCACCCATGGCTCCTTCGAGTTGGCCACTCACAGCGAGTAACGCGTCGCGAATGATTTCAGCTTCCAACCGCCGGGGACTGAAGCGCCCTAGGAGCCGATTTTCGGGGTCTAGTTCCAACTGCTCGGCTGTGGCCCGGCTCGATTGTTGGTAGGTCTCGGACAACAGGATGCGGCGATGCAAGGCCTTGAGCGACCAGCCATCCTCAACCAGGCGGGCGGCAAGCCAGTCCAGCAATTCCGGATGCGTGGGCGGTTCGGAGAGCAGGCCCAGGTTACCAGGTGTCCGCGTGAATCCATCGCCGAAGTGCCATTGCCACACTCGATTGACGATCACTCTCGCAGTGAGCGGCGTGTTGGTGCTGGCGATCCATTCCGCCAGTTCTCGTCGTCCACTGGTCTCCGGCCTAATGGTCGATTGACGATCGCCCGCAAAGAATCGAGGCAGCCGCCGTGGCACAACTTCACCCAAGCGAGCGTAGCTGCCTCGAATGTGGATCGGTACATTCTGTATTTTGGTGAACAGTCCGCCCGGTGTCCCACCTTCCTGAATCGCCATGGCCAGAGGAGGCTCTGGAAGGCGTTCGCGCTCTAGTCGGGCTTTCAGGTCTAGTAGTTCTCGCCGCTCCGCATCGTCTGGACCAGGTTTCGGCGTGCGTTTGTCGAGTGCGGTGAGTTTCTTGGTCACCGATTCCATCTGCTGGTTCTGTGCTTCCCAAACGGTCACCACCGCCTTCGTCGCGAGCGGCACCCGATTCACGACGTATTCGCCACCCTTCGCGCCCAGGTCTTTAAGTAGGTGCGAACTGTAAAAAATCCCAGCCAAGGCATAATAATCTTCCTGCGACACTGGATCGAATTTGTGGTCATGGCACCGGGCGCATCCCAGCGTCAGACCTAGAAACGCCTTGCCGATGGTGTCGATCTGATCGTCCACCATATCGCTAACAATTTTTTCCTTATCCGCGTCTCCACGATCCCAAACGCCATTAGAAAGGAAGGTGGTGGCGATCAAGCCGGCGGCATTGAAGTCTTCCCCGGTGGGGCTAGGTAACAGGTCTCCCGCGATCTGATGAACAATAAAGTCGTTGAATGGAAGGTCCTGGTTGAACGCGTTGATCACCCAATCGCGGTATCGCCAAGCTTCGGTCAGTTCACAACTGGCTGTCCGAGTCTTTGGATTCGCATCAAAGTAATCGGCGTAGCGTGCGACATCCAACCAATGCCGCGCCCAGCGTTCGCCGTAGCGCGGCGATGCCAGGAGACGATCCACCACGGTTGAGTAGGCATTCGGCGAGTCGTCGCGCAAGAAGGCTTCCACTTCGTGCAGTTCGGGGGGCAGTCCGATGAGGTCGAAGGAAACTCGCCGGATCCAGGTGCGTTTGTCCGCCGGTGCCGACCAGGGGATACCCGCAGCATTCAATTTGGCTCGGATGAAAGAGTCGATGGGATTCTGGGCTCCCGGCCTTCCACTGGAGTCAACCGGCGGTCGTGTCGAGTTCCACGGCTGAAATGCCCACCAGCGCCGTTGCAATTCCTTCGGCAGAAAGGTTTGGTTGGTCTGGCTCAGGCAGATCATGGGACCCAGCCAGAGCGATACAAGCCATCCCAAAAGTATGCGATTCCATCGCTGTCTAGAGCCTGGGATCATGCAAACAACTCCCTCACCACGCGGCCGTGGACATCGGTCAGCCGGTAATCTCGGCCGCCATGGCGGAAGGTGAGCTTCTCATGGTCGAAGCCCATGAGATGAAGCAGGGTCGCATGGAGGTCATGGACATGCACTTTATCCTGAACCGAATGCCAACCGAACTCGTCTGTCGCCCCAAAGGTCATGCCGCCCCGGATACCCCCGCCTGCCATCCACATGGTGAATCCAAATGGGTGATGCTCACGGCCATTGGTTCCCTCGGCGGTCGGGGTTCGTCCGAATTCGCCTCCCCACAAAACTAAGGTGTCGTCGAGCAAGCCGGAGGCCTTGAGGTCCGTGAGCAGGGCCGCGATGGGTTGATCCACGGCGGCGCACCGAGCTGGCAAGCGTTCGCGAAGATTCCCATGATGATCCCACGCATTGTTTTCGGGAGCGTCGAACAACTGAACAAATCGAACACCACGTTCCATGAGACGTCGGGCCAACAGGCATTGTTTCCCGAAGAGTTGCGTGGTTGGTTGATCGGTCCCATACAATCGGTGCGTCGCCGCGCTCTCCTGAGCAAGGTCGAACGCTTCGGGAGCGTCTCGTTGCATGCGGAAGGCCAGTTCAAAGGACGCAATGCGGGCTTCTAACGCACTGGCATTCGCTCGGTCCGCTCGGTGCAGCCGATTCAGTTCCCCCAACACATCCAGTTTGACGCGTTGCGACTGAATGGTATCGGAGTCGATTTTCAAATTGGCAATCGGATTCGCCAGATCTCGAATCAGGGTTCCTTGATAAGCGCTCGGCAGAAAACTGGACGCCCAAAGCTGAGCTCCTTGAAATACGGCAGCTGGGCTGACGACGACAAATCCTGGTAGGTTCTGGTTCTCCGTTCCCAATCCATAGGTCAGCCAGGATCCCAAGCTTGGTCTCGAAAACGCCTGTTCACCGGTGCAAAGCTGTAGCGCGGCGCCCGTGTGGTTGATGTTATCGGCGACCATCGAGCGGACGATGCACAGATCGTCGATGTGGCCCGCAATTCGAGGCAGCAGTTCGCTGACCTCAATTCCCGATTGTCCCCGTGGCGCGAATGTCCACGGGGACGCTAAAAGGTTGCCCGTCTTCGTCCGCTCCAACTTGGGCTTTTCAAAGGGCAGCGGTTTGCCGTTGTCCCGGATCAGTCTGGGTTTTGGATCGAACAAGTCCACGTGCGATGGACCACCTGGCATGTAAAGAAAGATGATGCGCTTGGCCCGTGGCGCAAAGTGCGGTGCCTGAACCGCAAAGGGGTTCGCCGCTCGATCGGATGCCAGGAGCGGCGAGACACCACTGGCGTTCCCTCGTTGCCCCAGCAATCCAGCCAAGGCGACCAATCCAAATCCACCGCCAACCCGGCTCAAGAGATCACGACGCGAGTATCTTGGACTCCCGGCAGGCATCGACGCCATTGGCTCGGCAGCTCCAGGCCGGCGCGGCACGGGTGGCAGAGAGATCAATGGCGCGGTCACACGATCGATGTTAACGCAGAAGAAGCGCCCAAAACAACCCTGATGTGAGCGCAGTCGTTTCAACGCCATCGTCCCCAGTAGGCTTCAAACGATTCCGCGTCGCGGGCTAGTTGCAGCCCGGCATCGTCCTCCCACCAGACCTGGGCCAACCCGTGGCAAAAATGCGTTTCCCATGGCAAATGATAAGCTCCGGCTTCGAGCCAGATGAGCACATCACCGATTCGAATTCCTTTGGGCAGCTGGCGGTAGGCTAACTGATCGAAGGCCATGCAGGTTGGGCCGTGAACCACGGTGCGGATTTTTGTTCCCCGACGTGGGACCAAAGGAATCAACTCGTGATGTTCCCAGGTGGAAATGAGCGCATGGAGGGTGCGCCCCCCGTCGCAGATAAGTTGACGCAGCCCTCCTCGCTCTTTGATGTCCAGTACACGGATGGCCAGAGCTCCGGATCCGGCAAACAGGAAACGGCCATTTTCCAGCCACAACTCCTCCACCGAGGGCCATCGGTGTCGCTGGCGTCGGTACATGGACGCCAGTTCTTGGAGGGACATCCTCGCATCGTAGCGAATGCCGCGTCGCATCAGCACGTGAGGCGGCGGTAATCCCCCGCCGCAGTCGAGGTGGCGTGGCCGAAATCTCGCGGCCTCGCAGACCTCCGCCGCCTCTTGCAACGCCGCTTGGTAGAAATCGGGACTCGGCACGTTGGTTCGCAGATGGAAGCTCAGCGTTTCCAGGGGAAGTCCGAGGCGTTGGAGCCGCCGGACCGCCACCTGGAATTCGCTAGGATCCATTCCAAATTGTGTGGGACGATCGGGGTTTTCGGGATCCATTTCGCCGCGAGTTCTCAGACGAAGCCCCAGTTTCCATTGGTGTGCCCGTGCTTGAGATTCCAGGGCTTTGAGTTCGTTCATGGAATCGAAATGGACCCGGATGCCGGGGATAGAGACGCGCGGCAGCCATCGATGTTTGGCGGGACCATTGACCAAAATCGACGTTGCGGGGAAACCTTCCCTTAGTGCCGCGCGGAATTCGAACTCGCTGACCACCTCGATAGGTCGATTCTGGCCTCGCCACCATCGCAGCACCGGCGCTGCGGGTTGGGTCTTGCAAGAAAACCAGTGCCTGGTTGGAAAACCAAAAGGCTGCGACTCCAGTTCGCGTAGGGACGCCTGTATCGGCTCGGATCGAACCAGGTAAAAGGGAGTGGCAGCGCCACGGTCGAGCGCCATCTCGATGCACTGACGCCAGGAGCGAAGAATTTCTGGCCGGTGACCAAATTCAAGTTCCAGAGGTTTCGGCACAGCGCCTACCTTGAAATCAGTCGGGTCGCGCTCCAAGCCGAAAAGAGCCGGCAAGGGGGGGCAAAATGTTTTGTTGGCGATTGGGTCGAACTTTCGTGAACGTACCGTGTCTCATGTCTGCGTCTGATGGAAAGAATTCGATCGCCAACCGCGTGCTGAAATGGCTCGCGGACGCTGTCTTTTTGCATCGGCAGTGGTTTTTCTGGCCTCAGTTATTCCTATTTGCGGTTTGTGTTTTGGGAACGGTAAAGTACTTGAAGGCGGATATGGACCGGGGTGGGTTGGTCGGGGCGGACAAGCCGTACCACCGGAACTTTCTGAATTTCAGAAAGGAGTTTCCAGCCCAGGACGACCTCGTTTGTGTGGTGGAAAGCGAGGATCACGAGAAGAACCGTCAATTTGTGGAGCGTCTGGGTGCTCGACTGGAAGAGCACTCCACGGCCCGAGCAAAAACCAACCGGCTCACCGACGTCTTTTACAAAGGCGATCTCAAAATGCTGGGACCCAAGGCGCTGCTTTTCGTGCCAGAGGAATCCCTCGTCGAGATGCACCGGGCACTGCGCGACTTCAAACCGTTCATCGAGCAGTTTTCGAACGCGACAAACCTCGTCTCTCTTTTTGACCGGATCAATCATCAGATCCGCACCGCCAAACGTGAAACCAACGCCGAGAATGAAACTCTCGTCAAAGCCTTACCGGCATTGGAACGAATCATTCGCCGCGCCGAGCAATCTCTGACCCGTCCAGGCAGTCCGCCGTCGCCTGGCGTTGATGCCCTGTTTGGAGGAGGACCTCAGGCGGAGCGGGAATCGTACATCACCTTCGGAAACGGAAATATTTACATCGTCACGGCAAAGGCGCGCGACGCGAAAGTGGGCACCGATGCGGTGGATTTGTTCCGTCGGCTCGTCCAAGAAACCCAACTCGAAGTGCCCGGCATCAATGTCGGAATCACCGGCGAACCCGTCCTGGAATATGACGAAATGGTTCAGTCTCAAAAGGATTCCACCGTGGCGACGCTCGTGGCACTGAGCCTCGTCGCTTTGATCTTCATCTTTGCTTACGCCCAGACCGGCCGCCCTCTGAAGGCCACCTTCTGCCTGGTTATCGGGCTTGGCTATACGATGGGTTACACCACGCTCGTCATCGGTCACCTGAATATCCTCACCATTACTTTCGTGCCGATGCTTATCGGTCTGGCCATTGACTTCGGGATCCATTTGATCACGCGGTTCGAAGAGGAACTGCGCAACGGTAAAACCGAACGAGCGGCCATGGAATTGGCGATCGTCAATACGGGGCAGGGGATCTTTACCGGGTGCTTCACCACGGCGGGCGCCTTTTTTGCCATGGCGCTCACAGATTTCAAGGGAATCCAGGAAATGGGCATTATCAGCGGCGGTGGGCTGCTGATCTGTCTGGTACCCATGATGACCTTGCTGCCGGTCCTGTTGTTGCGACGCAATGTACAGAATCAGATGGACCATCAATCCTATGTGGCAACTGTCCAACTGAAACGCCGGGAACGTCAGTTGGAACAACGTCGCCGAAAAAAGGGGTTGCCAAAACTGGATGCCGTAGATCATCGCGCTCGGTTGGAGCGGCTTTGGTTGGATCGCCCGTGGATGGTGATTGGGCTGACTGTGTCCCTTTGCGCTGTCTCAGCGTGGAAATTCCCCAAAGTCTTCTTCGATTATAATCTGTTGAACATGCAGAGCGCGGGGCTCCCGGCGGTGGTCTTCGAGAAGAAATTGGTGGAATCCGCCGACAAGTCGGTATTGTTCGGAGCCATGATCGTCGACTCCCTGGAGCAAGCCGCCGCTTTGGAGGAAAAGGTCCTAAAACTGCCGTCGGTCGCCAGCCTGGATTCCATGAGTAAATTCCTCCAGGAAAGCCCGGCCAGTAAACTGAAACTGATCGGCAACGTGAAGGAGTTGGCTTCGGCCATTCAATTTCGAGAACCGGACCTGCGTCCCGTCCCCATCGAGCAACTCAGCCAGACGTTGTGGAGCTTCGATGGCTATCTCTTGAACATAGCCGCAGAAGTCGCCAAATCGAATGATACTTCTCTCGCAGCCACCGTGCAGTCGTTGAGACAAGCCGTGCGCGGATTGCGTTACCAAATGTTTCAGGGCGATCGATCTGAGAACGGTACCAAGCTCGGGCATTACCAACGCGCATTGCTGGACGACATTCGTGAGACCTTTGAAACGCTTCGTTCCCAGGACAATTCCGGCAAGATGTCCGTGAACGACTTGCCGGATCCTTTGCGGAATCGTTTTGTCGGCATCACCGGACATCACCTCGTTCAGATCTATCCCAAGACGAACGTTTGGGAGCGCAAGCATCAAGAGGTGTTCGTTCAAGAGCTCCGAACCATCGATCCGAATGTGACGGGCACTCCGGTTCAGTTGTACGAGTACACAGAACTCTTAAAACGCAGTTATATCGAGGCGGCTCTTTGGGCGCTCGTCGCCATCATTGTGTTGGTCTACATTCATTTCCGATCCCTTTTTCAAGTTTTGCTCTCCCTGGTGCCGGTGCTCGTGGGAAGCATTTGGATGGTCGGTTTCATGGCGTGGTCGGACATCCCGTTCAATCCCGCCAACATCATGACGTTGCCCTTGGTCATTGGCATCGGAGTCACCAATGGCATTCACATTCTGAACCGGTTTGCCGAGGAACAAAATCCCAGCATTCTGGCGAAGAGCACCGGCAAAGCCGTGTTGGTTTCCGGGCTGACTACGGTCGCCGGATTCGGCAGTCTGGTCATCGCAGATCACCAAGGCATTCAAAGCTTGGGCTGGGTGATGGCCGTCGGCACCACCACGTGCATGGTCGCCGGGCTGACCTTCCTACCCGCAATTCTCACTCTCCGCCGCCCAAAAATCCCCACTACTTCTCCGGAACCTCAAAGTTGAGTTCCGTCACTGAGTTCCGGCTGCGATTGGCGATCTTTACGTCCTGGAGGAACCAAGCTTCCTGACCGTCTGTGCGGATAAACTTCCGGAAACTCCCGGTGCTGAACCGCTTTGCCAGCTTCCCGGTGTGATCAAAAGCTTCGGCATTCAGAATGGCGAGGAACTTGGTATCCACCCACGAAATCACCCTGGAATAGCCGTTGGTGCCTGGAGTTGGATGGGTGCTCTCAAGCACGTGGCACATCTGCGCACTGCTAACTTCTTGGCGCAGCACCCGTTGCTGAGGCCAATGAAGAAACTCCAGCGCTAAATCGGAAACCCAGAAATCTGAGCCGGCTAAGGAAAGATTTGCCTGCCCCAGCCCCACCTTTTGTACCGAACCCGATTGATTCCGAATTTCATAGCTGGGCGCGGCTCCAAACGTCTGGACGATCACGGCTTCGCTTATCCCCCCCGATTTCTCCCCAGCCGCCGTGTATCGAAGTCGCCAGCCAGTTTCGGTCAATTGCGTTTCAATCTGAACCGGGACCGAGGTGCGCCGCCCCGATTTTTCCCTCAATCGCAACGTCGCCGAATTGGTGCTCGCCTCGGTAGGCCGTTGTTGACGGATTTCTCCGGCCAATTGCTGTCCAAGCACTTCGGGTGACGGGCTTGGGTCTCCGCGCAACACCCAAGGAATTAACACGGTGATCATCCAAATCGCCGAGAACACCGCGCCTAGGCGGCGTATCTGTCTTATCATGCCGGCTTCAACGACGGGGTCAGGGGTGTCCGTATTCAATCCGCGCAACTTGACGCATAGCCCATAGATTGTCACGGGGTTCAGAAACCCGACCCTTTTTCCTATTGCGGCTGTCCGATTGCACTCCTGATGGGACGGTACATACACGCGTCGAGTTGCATCAGCCGAGGTCCGTTGGAGCACTCCGATCGGCGCAGGATCTGGGATCAACTAGCAAATGATCCAAGAAACCGGCAATATCCAATATTAAGTAGTTGCGACGTGTCAATGGCCGATTATTGCTAATTACAGGTCCAACACGCGATTTGGAGCCTCATGGATCAGGGCGATTTCGTAGATTCCAACCGGCCTTTGAACGACGCCAGCAAGCTCGTGGTGCAATGCCTGGTGAACAAAGCCACCGCCAACGCACCGTCTTGGCAACCGAGTTGCAACGATAAGATCGCAACCATCTACAACATCGATGTCAACTGGGACGCCGGAATCCCCGATGTTCAGCTCATCTTTCTCGAAGTCCCTTGCCCCTGCACATTGCTCGGTGACCGGGTTTGGCACGACCTAAATGGCAATGGATTACAAGAGGCTGGAGAACCTGGAGTCGACGGTGTCACCGTTCAACTCTTTCGCAGTATCGATGGAGCGTTGATGGGCACCACAACGACCTCAAATGGTGGTTTGTACAGCTTTTCTCCGATTCCAGGGGACTATTACGTCAAGTTTAGCAATCTCCCTGCTGGATTTACTTTTAGCCCCTCCTCACCCAGCGGAGTTTCCGATCCGGACGACAGCGATGTGAATCCCGCGACTGGAATGGCTGACACAACTTCATTGCTGAGCAGTGAGACCGATCTGACGTGGGACGCAGGCATCTACCAGATGGCGAGCATTGGTAACTTGGTGTTCAGCGACATCAATACCAATGGCATTCAAGACGGCGGTGGGGAAGTGGGTGTGGATGGAGTGACGGTGGAATTGTTCACCTGCGCTGGCAATGTGCTGAAGGCCACAACCACGACTTCGAATGGTGGCTTGTACAACTTCACGGTGGCGCCAGGGAGCTACTACGTGAAGTTCAGCGGACTGCCGGCGGGCTTTGTGCTCAGTCCCTCGACAGCTGGTAGCGCGTCAGATCCGACCGACAGCGACCCAGATCCTGCCACAGGCAAGACTGACTGTACGCTTCTGTCGTCCGGTGAAAACGATCCGACATGGGATGCAGGTATCTATCAACCGACGTCGATCGGCGACTTCGTGTGGAATGACGTGAATGCCAATGGCCAGCAGGATGCGGGCGAAGCCGGTGTGGCGGGATCGACGGTGACCCTGTGGCGCTGTGGAGTGGACGGGTTGTCTGGAACTGCGGATGACGTGAACACCGGGTTGTCGCAAGTGACACCGGCCAGTGGCGCGTATCTGTTCAGCAATCTGGCGCCTGGCTGTTACTTCGTGAAATTTACGACGCCAGCGGGTTACACACCGACGGTGGCGAACAGTGGTGCGGATGGAACCGACAGCGACTCGGTCGCTGGCGTGACCGGGCCGTACACCTTGGCGGCGGGAGTGCCGAACCTGACGGTGGACGCTGGGTTCTATCAACCGTCAACTACCTGCGTGGCCGACACAGTTACATTCTCTGGGAGCACGGCGACGAGTGGATCACATGGCAACATTCGGACATTTACCACGGCCACGGGAGTGTCGGTCAAGGTCAGCGGGTTCAGCCGAGTGAAGTCCACTGGGGCTTGGAATGCTGCTTATGTTGGAGTTTACCCCGGCGGATTGGGTGTGACTGACGGAGAAGAAGGCGATGGGAGTGGAGATGCTCACACGGTGGACAACATCGGTCGCCAAAATTATCTGCTGTTCGAGTTTTCCCAGCCGGTAATCGTGGATCGAGCCTTCATGGGATTTGTGATTGACGACAGCGATCTGACGGCGTGGGTCGGCACCTTTACGGATCCATTCAACAACCACCTGACACTCAATGATTCGCTCTTGAATAGCTTTGGGTTTACCGAGGAGAACACGACGACAGACACAGTCTCTCGTTGGGCTGATCTCAATGGTGGTCAGGTCGTGGGCAACGCCTTCGTGGTTGCCGCGATGGTGAGCGATACGACACCAGAGGACCGATTCAAACTGGAGAAGATCGACTTCTGCAAACCGACAGCACCGTCGCTGCCAAGTCCATGGTTGACCAAGGACATTGGTGATGTGGGTGCAGCCGGCAGCGCCAGTTACTCCGGCACAACCTTTACTGTCAAAGGTTCTGGAGACAATATCGATGGTAACGACGACGAATTCCGTTACGTGTACCAAACCGCCACTGGAGACTCTTCCGTGGTTGCCAAGGTGTTGACGGTGCAGAACACCAACAGCAAAGCAACAGCCGGTATCCTGATCCGAGAGACATTGAATAAGGACTCCATGTACGCCGGGGTGTTTGTAACCCCGACCAGCGGAATCCAGCTCAAGACTCGTTCAAGTACGGGCGGTTCCAATGTGACCAAGACCGTCAGTGGGTTGGCGGCCCCGTACTGGCTCAAGGTGGTGCGCCAAGGAAATACGTTCACGGCCTATCGTTCAACAAATGGGTCCACATGGACTCAGGTAGATGCCCCCGTGACCATCACCATGGGCGCGAGCGTCTACATCGGCTTGGGAGTGAATAGTTACATAGACGGCACCCTGTGCACTGGCACATTCGACAATGTGACAGCAACACCCTAAGTTAAGTCACTCTCTGGCGGCCTCTGATGACTCAGGGGCCGCCTTGTGACTGGTGCTTAAATGAACGATCGTCTGTCATTCATCCGCTCAAAAACGCTCCTACTGGGCATCGGGCTTTTAGTCGCGGTCTTGATATTGGTGGCCCGCTGGACCTCTCTCAGCAGAGTTGTCGACCACGCCTCGTTTGAGGGGTTGAGACCCGAGACGCGTATCGCAACGGTTCAGGATGTCCCTTCCCATCGCCCACATATCTTAGGTGATGCAATTCCTCCAACACTTCGGTCTTCAGAAGAATTGTTACCGAGGAGTTTTGTTATCCGTCTGGAAGCCCTGATCAAGGAACCAGACGCCGCCAGGCGCGAGGAAATGCTTGAAGGCTTGGTTCAAGACGTTGGAGGCAGCGACATCCGAGAATGGCTGAGTTTCCTAAAAGACAAGGAACCTTCGGAATTGATTGACACGCTCAGTCTGCGATTGATCCGACGTTGGACTGAAGCAAACCCGCAGGCTGCAGCAGACTGGGTGATCGGCGATAGTCCAGATCATTTAAGATCAGATGCGTTGGACCATGTTGCTGTTGTTTGGTCGGCGCAGAGTTTCGGCGATGTGACCGATTGGGCTCGGCAGTTGCCAGAAGAGAACCTCAAGGCCAGCGTGATGATTAAGGTTGCTTACGAACTTGTGCGAACCGAGCCCCTGGAAGCATTGCGATTGGCATCAGAGGTTCCACCAGATAAGGGGCGCGACGATTTTATTGAGCACGCGCTTAAGCAATGGGCGACTTCCGCTCCAGATGAAGCAGCCGGTTGGGCAACGCAGTTGGAGAACTCGAGTCTTCGCCAACGGGCCATGGCCAGTATCGCCTCAACATGGGGAGAAACGGATCCGTTCGCGGCCGCGACCTTAGCCATGAATTCCATCACGCCGGGCAGAACTCAGGACGACACTGTAGTCGGCATTGTGCAACGATGGGCTCAACAGAGTCCCGACAAAGCCGCCGCCTGGGTAATCGCTTTTCCTCCAGGCCATCTTCAGGACACCGCCACGACAGAGTTGGTGAAGCTCTGGGCCGATCAGAACATCGAAGAACCTGGCCAATGGTTGCAGGGTCTTTCATCCGGATCAGTGCGTGATTTGGCTATCCAGGCCTATGTCGCCAAGCTTGAGCCCAAATTTCCCGAATTGGCTAAATTGTGGACACTGAAGCTCGGTGATGATTCGCTTCGCACCTCAAGCCCGGAACTCGAAGATTCTAAGTGAGTGATCCATCGGTTTTCCCCTCGTTGGCCAAAATGCCATTCGACAGGTTTCTGGACGGTGGCAGCAACGGTGATTGGACAGATTTTTGCATGAGCGGGGCTTGAAACGATGGATGCATGGGAGTTAGATGCGGTTCATGCAAACTCCTCTCTGGGGATTCGCCCGGCAACACGATACCCGCGCCAAAGGTTGGGGAGATGAGGGTTCTCGAGGCCAACTCGCTTGGGGACGCGACACAAGAAAGGGGTTCACACTCATTGAACTGCTGGTGGTGATCGCCATCATTGCCATCCTCGCGGGCATGCTCCTGCCCGCGCTGGGCAAAGCGAAAACCAAGGCGGAGGGCATCAAATGTCTCGCCAACCTCAAGCAGTTGCAATTGGCGTGGCAAATGTATGCCGATGACAACAACGGGAAGGTCGTGCCCAACCTTTGGGCGGGTTCGCCCGATATCAAGAAGGTGGAGAAGAACTGGGTGGCGGGGCGACTCGACTTTAGTGCGGCGAATACCGACAACACCAACACGGTACTCCTGACGGGTTCACCGCTGTTCGCCTACACAAGTTCAGTGGGCATTTACAAATGTCCTGCCGACAAAGTCGGAGTCCGCACGACCTCCGGTTCCCGACCCCGCACACGCAGTCTTTCCATGAATTGTTGGGTGGGTGATGTCGAACGTCGCGCCTGGGGAGGGCAGATTCAGTTTCGATCGATCGTCTCACTCTCGGACTTTATCAACCCACCGCCCGTGGGCACCTTTGTATTTATCGACGAACACGAAGACAGCATCGATGACGGTTGGTTCGCTGTGGATATGGCCGATCGCGGTGCCGCCACGATTATCGCCAATTATCCTGCCAGCTATCACAATGGCGCTGGTGGGTTGTCCTTTGCGGATGGCCATGGGGAAATCCACAAATGGCTCGATCCACGAACACGCGTCCGAGTGACTCACACGTACATTCCACTGAATGTGCCGTCGCCGAACAACCAGGACATTGCCTGGATACAGGCTCGATCGACCGGACCTGTGAAGTAGTCTGGATCCAGCCCCGACCCAGCCTTTGGAGCGCGGTGACGTTCCACCGCTTTTGGGGAATTCCCGGGACAACAGATCTATAAAATCCGGCAACTCGGAGATGCGCTCTCCTGAGATTAACCTTAGGAATTAGGCTGGACACAGACGCGTTATTGCAACATGCGTCGTTGACGCAAAAGGCGCGATGCAAACCAAGCATATCATCATCTCTGTGGGAGGTGGTAAACTCATCCAACAAGCCAAATACGGGACGAAACCACCTTATATGCGGCGCTAAAAACTGGCCCGGTTGTCACCGAACCCAAGCCATGCTTCGTACATGGTGAGGCACTCGGATTCCGGCACGCTGCGACACCTCAGGATTGCACCCCAGAGCAGGCCCGTCTGTGTTTAGGATTGGTCGGATAGACCGGATATGGAGTGGCAATGGATTCGTTCGATGGCGGCGAGCCATTGAGGCTACACGGCGGGCAATCACTGAATCCAATTCGTTCTGGGAACCAGGAACTTCGGGCACAGTGGGCTCTACGTAACCAGCAGCGCGAGCGAATGGCATGAGTAGCCACTGGAGCGCGAGCGGCACAAGCATCAGAACCAACCAGGGCAAGGCAACCGTGCCGAGCATCACGCCACCCATTCCGAGACGGATTGTTTTCATACACTGCCAGCGTTCGTCACACCGTTGTGCCACGGATGTGACTATCCGCTTGGTACGTGTCATCTGTCAAAAGATGCAGTTAAGTAGGCGATTCCTCCTGACCCCAAAAATGGTGACAAAGAATCGCGAACTGGACCTCACGGACCGAAGGCGACCGCCGATTGTATTGGAACTAGTTAGATAACTAGATGAAAATATAAGCCGGAGGTGAACCTGAACGGGTATAATCAATAGTGGCTAATCGAATCCTTTCGATTATGCCATTCATCCCTAAAAATCGACGAGATGAACAACGCCTCGGGTCTATTTTAACTCCAACGGTCTTGTTACTTGGTGACTTCCTGTTCATGCCCAACGGGATCGACGCTGGAGGAAAACGCCTCGTCCGTAGCCCGTATTGACTCCAGCAACTGCTCAACGGAATCTCATGGAAACCTTGAGGTTCAGGCTTGTGAGGGCTGGGAATGAAGCTGAATTGTTCGGCCGCCGTCCCAATCCGCTCCAGGCGGAACGTCGTATGGACGGTTGCATCGCTCAATTTCTTACACCGTTCATGCTCCGTCCCGACCCATCAGACCCAGCGCCTGAAGGCTCATAAATGTTTTTGTGCCGTGTCGTAGTCTTTGGGAGTATCCAAATCCAGGTGAAGACCAGTTTCTTCGGTTTCCATATACCGAATCTGGCATATGTGGCGCCGCAAGAACTCTTTTAACGTCGTGTCTTGGTCTGAACCAAGCTGCTGGAAAGACAGCTTTGGCAAGATCACCGGGTGCCCGGCCTTACCGTTGAACCTCGGTTGCCAGATGAATCTCGGTTGTGCTTCGGCCTGCTCCAGCAATCGGGTCAACATTTCAACGGATAGGTGGGGTTGATCGCCCAATACAATTACCCAATGAGTCAGCGACGGATTCCAGCCATCCCATCGGACCGCATACCGGATCGAGTGTCTCATTTCCAGTTCTGGCTCTGGGTTCAAGATGCGCTGATCCTTGGGGAAATCTAATCGATCAAGTTCTTGGCTCATCAATCGGTCATCTAGAGCACAAACCACGGCACACTGAACAACCGGCAATGTCGACCACGTCGCCAGTAAGTGACCCAAAATAGTCGACCGGTTCCAGGGAAGTAACATTTTGGGGCGACCCATACGCGTGGATCGGCCCGCTGCCAAAATAATGACCCCCAGCTGGTTCATGGGAATCCAATCACGTTGCGAGACATAATTCTGCCGTCCTTCTCCAGCGAATCTAAGGCGCGGATTCACTCGGGTTCGTATCGAGGGCTGCTCGAAGACATTGTGGTGATAGAAGCTTTGTTCGTTCCTGAATGAGTTGTGCGAGAATACTCACGGCGATTTCTGGAACGCTCACCGCGTCAATGGCGACTCCCACAGGACAATGAACTCGATCCAACGCCTCAACACTTGCGAGGTTGTCCTCAAGGAATTGCGTTCTTATAAGCCGCCATTTGCGGCGACTGCCAATCATCCCAAGAAATTGGAATGATCGCTGGATCCAGTCCCGGAGAACGAGCGCATCGTGTTGATGCCCCCGCGTGAGAATGACTCCAAAGGTCGGACCCGTGCTCACCGGTTCTTGGAGGAGAACCTTCCAGCTATTCACACGCAACTGGACTGGCGCTGGGAATTGTTTGTGGTTGGCGAGTTCGGGCCGGTCGTCAAAGACGGTCACCCGAAAGTCCAACTGCTGTGCCAGCGCAGCCAGCGCTTGAGCCACATGGCCAGAGCCGGCGATCCAAAGCTCTATCGGCGGTGAGACCGTCTCCGAGTAGATCCACGCCCCTCCGATTCGGGTCTGAATCTGGGCAATCTCGAACTGATCGGTGACACCCCAAGTGATAACTCGTCCGCGTTCGGCCAACTCTTTCCAAAGAGAAATGGCCTGGGTGGGTTGCGGTAAAATGAGGCCGGAAACTTTTCCCCCGCAAATCAGGCCATCGTCCCATCCGAAATCGTGATCCAACACGAGATCAAACTGCGTCGGTTCGCGTTTCTGTATCGCGAGACGAGCGCGTTCACGGACCTCAGCTTCCAGACAACCGCCGCCAAGGGTTCCCAGAATTCTTCCATCGGCAAAGAAGATCGCTTTGGCACCCTTCTTTTGTGGGCTGGAACCTTTCACCCCAGAAATCACGCCTAACGCAAAGGGTAGTTGGTCGGCCGATGCCGCAACGAGTTGCTCGTAGATAGAATTCAATAGCCGAAGTCTCCAGATAGTATCGCGTAAGTCTTCAGCGAGGAGCCGCCGCGGTGCCTTGCAGCCTTCCACCCGATGTCAGTCCACGGTCACACATTAAACCAGTTTGTGCCGCTTCAGTGGCAGTTCGCGGATACGCTTACCGGTTGCGGCAAAAATGGCGTTGCAAATGGCCGGTGCCATGGGAGGCACTCCAGGTTCACCCACGCCCGCTGGCAGTGCCGTTGAGGAGACGATGTGAATACGAGTTTCGCGAGGCGACTCACGGAAACGTGCCACCGGGTAGTTGTGGAAATTGGACTGGAGAATCTTTCCATTGGCTGCCGTGATCTCGCCCATCAGGGCGATGCTGGTGCCAAAAACCACGGCACCTTCAAATTGAGCCCGAACACGATCCGGATTGATGATTTCACCGGCGTCAATTGCCATGTCGACGCGCGGAATCGTCAACCGCCCGGACTTATCCACGTTCACCTCGACCACCGCCGCCACGTAGGTCAAAAAACTTCGGTGAGCCGCAATACCCCAGCCTCGGCCATTGCCGGATCGATGTTTCGACCACTCGGATTTTTCAGCGACCAATTCAATGACACGACGCAGTCGAGCAATATCGATGGGGTAATCGTCCGGCGACTTGCCATTGTTCCAGTGTTTCATCCCTTCCGGTTGCGGAAGCACGTGACGATCCTTCCCCAAAACTTCCAACAGATATTGGACAGAATCGCGCTTCGCAGCATGCGCCAACTCATCCACGAAGGAGTGAATGGCAAAGGCGTGGTACACGTTGGCAACCGCACGCATCCATCCAATGCGGACGTGGTTCCTGGCGGGGCCGTTCTCGGCACGATGATTTGGGATATCAAACGGCAGGTCGGTCCAGCCCATGCCCATCTCAAACTCCTCACCGTGACGAGCTTCGGAATTGAACGTGGAGCCGATCGTTGGAAAGACACTGCGTTGAAGCCACGCCGTGGGACGTCCTGAATCATCCAGCGCCCCCTTGAGGTGCATCGCTGCCGCGGCATGATAATAGTCGAACTGGATATCGTCTTCGCGGGTCCAACAAACTTTCACGGGTTTGCCCAGCTGTTTGGATAAGATCGCCGCCTCGCAGACATAGTCAGGTTTGGATTTGCGGCCAAAGCCGCCCCCCAACAACGTGACATGGCAAACGACCTGCTTTTTGTCGATACCCACCGCAGCCGCCACCGCCTCCTGGACAGCCTGTGGATTCTGGGTTGCGGTCCAAACCGTCACCGTCCCATTCGAGAAATCGGCGATCGCCGCCGGCGGTTCCATCGGCGCATGAGCTAGCAGTGGCGTATAATATTCCGCCTGGAGTGTTCGAGGGTTGCGCGCAAATTCAGCCTCAACGTTACCCACATTGCGAACCGCCTTCTGCGGTTGGCGAGCGCTGAGCATCAATTCTTTCTTGAAGGCGTCCGATTCGAAATTGGCGTGGTCGCTGGGTTTCCATTGCACTTTTAACTGCTTCCGGCCCTGGAGCGCAGCCCAGGTATTCTCGGCAATGACCGCAATGCCTCCCAGGGCTTGAAACATGTGAGGGGGTTTGAACGGGGGAATCACCGCGGTGCTCAGAACCCCACGGACGCGCTTGGCGGCCGTATCACTATAGTCGGCGACTTCGCCACCAAAAACCGGCGATCGTTCGATCGACGCGTAGACCATCCCTGGCACCTTGGCATCATACCCAAAAATAGCCTTGCCGGTGCAAATCGTCTCCAAATCCACCATCGGAACGTCTTTACCGACGTATCGATACTCGGAAGGTGGCTTGAATCGGAGTTCTTCCTTTTTCGGCACCGGCTGCTTGGCCGCCAGCAGCGCCAATTCACCGAACCCCAATTTTCGGCCGCTGACGGAATGAACCACTTCGTGAAATTGTGCCCGGCATTCCGAGGCGGGCACCCCCCATTTTGACGCGGCAGCATGCTCCAACATCCATCGTGCACTCGCACCCGCTTGA
The DNA here is from genome assembly GCA_005793375.1 of Verrucomicrobiales bacterium. Classification (GTDB taxonomy): domain Bacteria; phylum Verrucomicrobiota; class Verrucomicrobiia; order Limisphaerales; family UBA9464; genus SXSK01. The sequence continues at coordinate 18,533 of SXSK01000390.1, forward strand.
CGCATCGTGACGACAAAGTCGCGAATCGAGCACGACCCGTCGGTGTTCTGAGAGCCGTATTTTTCGTCTCCAATGGCTTGTTCAACCCGCACCCGGCTCCAATCAGCTTCGAGTTCATCGGCAACCACCATCGGCAGGGAACTCCGAATGCCCGTACCCATCTCGGATCGATGCGCCACGATTCGCACGGTCCCGTCGGGCTCGATGCCCAGAAACATCCCAGGCTGCCATGACGCAGCGCCTGCTTCGCTGGCGGCCGCGGCATTGGGTGCCAGAACGGCATCTCCACCTGTCCATTGGATGCCCAGTATCAAGGCACCGGACGAGAACAGCGTGCCGACGAAATCTCGCCTAGTGATGGTTGAAGTGGTGTTCATAGCTTCACCTCCGCCAGCGAACGAATCGCCTGCCGAATTCGTTGGTAGGTTCCGCAACGACAAATGTTGCCTTGCATTGCTTGATCGATCTCATCATCGGTGGCCTTGGGTTTGCTTTTCAGCAACGCTACGGCCATCATGATCTGCCCC
>SXSK01000391.1 GCA_005793375.1 Verrucomicrobiales bacterium
AGGCTCCTCACCAACAGGTCCGAAACATGCGCGCAGATCCCTGTCCCGCTCTTCAGCCGAAGGTCGCCACGAACTGTTCAAGATTTACTACACCCCAATGCGGACTCCTTGAAACCCATTGGGGTGGTAACACCGTTCGTATTGGCATAGTCTGTCTTTTCACCTACGAAGTAGACGCACACATCGGCCGAGGTTCTCAACTGCAGTTTGGAGGGGTCCAAATATACCCTTGAATCATCCATCTTCTTCCTGTCCTGGAAATTGTCGTTGAGCAATTTTACAACCGTGGAAATGGTCGTTCTTTGGTAATCCTTAGAACGGTCATCAGTCGCCGCCGACTGAACTTCGCCGACGATCTCCAAGCCAAAGGGACGTGCAGAACTTTGAACTGGACTGGCATTGGACCCGTCCTTCGTGTTGTTGCCTGAGTTGCCTGAGTTGCCCGAGTTGCCCGAGTTTCCTGACTTGCCCGAGTTTGAATTTTCTTTGCCAAACGATCCAATGGGGAGCGTCAGAGCGATCGCAGTTACTAGTATTATCAATCGCACCCATTCAGGCTTGAACAATTGCATAGTCGTTTTCATAAGAGTAGTGGCCCGTCTGCACAATTCTGGTTCAAAACCAGTCGACCAACTAAGTTATCGTATGGCACAACGCCCTATTAGAAGGCAAGCCTCAGGCCTGATTTATGGCCAAAATACCTAAATTTCACCCGTGCTCTCCCCTCTAAATTAAGCACGATTTATCCCCAATAGGTCGCATAGGTCCTTGTAATTTTTGCCACACCAAGGTTGTGAATAGATCGGTGAGGCCAAGTGAGGAAATGCAGTCGAGACATGGGAACCGCTTGGATCGGCAACAATCCTTGACTCGCTGTTCAACAGGCTATGATCACCGGCCCTGGAAGAGGCGGATAGCGGCCACGCCAGCGAATGCCCCCAGTAGAGCCAATGCAACCGTTGCAATCCCGCGCCGGAGTGTGCTTGAGGGCGTGGGGAGGCATTTAAGGTTCCAAGGTATGCAAACACCGCCAAACAGAATTCCACCAATCAACCCACCCAAGTGCGCGCCGTTGTCGATGACATTGGGAGCGGCCAATCCCATGCCCACGGTATAGGCGACACTGCCCCAGATTCCTCGCGCGAATCCTTTCGGCAACTGGTGCCGGAATCGGATTCCTAGTACTAGGATGCAACCGATCACACCGCAGATTCCTCCAGAAGCTCCAATCGAAGTTCCCCGCGTAAGCCACCACAGACTCGTCAGACTCCCACACAATGCGCTCACCAGAAACAGCGGCGCCAAGGTCCACCAACCCATCAAAGATTCCACCGTCTTGCCTGCCACCCTCCAAGCCATCACGTTAAACCAGATATGAAGCGGACTTGCGGCGTGCAGGAACACTCCGGTCAGTAATCGCGTCCAATCTCCTTCACGCACGGCTGATTTAACCAGACCCGCCTTGGCCGCCGAATCCTGGATCCCTGTTACATGCTGAATGACATAGACCCCGATCAACAACCACATGCCCCGGTTCGTCAACCATCGGGGCATCCGGGATTCCCAAAGCGAAAACCGAATCATCTCGTTCTCAGCGACCAGCATCGTTGGCAACTGGCGTTTTAATCGAGCCAACCCGAGTGCCGCATCCACAATGGGGATCAGAACAAAGATAGCCAAAATCAGAATCCAGAATTCGCGTTGCCGTCGATCCTCCCGCACCAGGACGGCGATCACGCCGAGCAGTGGAAAAAGGATGAGACTCGCTCCAATGCGGTTCCAGAGTTCTTTTTTGAGACGAGCGGCCACGGAATCGGCGATCTGCGGAACTTCGTAAACGGTCTGAACAAGAGGGTGATTCGGGGTCCAAACGAGGAGGATCGATTCGGCTCCGGACTTCCGAGCTTTCTCGGCTAACTCCTTCTCATTGCAGGCCACCGGTGTCCCTGACCCCAAATAGCCCCAATCTCCCGATGAGGGTTTTTCCCGAAGCAACGACGTCAACGCCCAGGGAGGTTTTGGAACCTCTGAGCGGTGCTCTGACTTCTTAGGTGACGCATCGTGCATGGTTGAATCATGGGTTACCCCGCTCCGATGAGCCAGCGACATTCGATGCCAGCCCGCGTTTCATGGAGGCCGCTATTCATCCAGATGTCGGTCATTCACATCTCTCCAACCTTGCTTCTGTAGGAACAGGCCCTTCAACTTATCCGGAGTTTCGTACTCTAATCGCATGCTACCTGGAATGACACCGCCTACTGGTTCCCACCTGGTTCTGTGGGCCGGAGATCGGATCACCTTTCGTCTGAATCACCTGCCACCAGACGCCATGGGCAGACTGCGATCCACCATTGGCCGTGCCGATATCGTTCGTCGCGAGATTGTTCAGAATGGAGCCGGCCGTGTCCCGGCAGTCAGCGCCGCTTGGCATGATGTGCCGCTCCAGCCAGCATCGGATGGTTCCTGGGAGCTCACACTCCCATTGACCGAAGTCGGCTGGTTTGAAGCCAAGGCGTTTGCCGTCGATCGCGAAGGCCGTCAGCATTGGCCTCACGGCCAAAACGTGGGCATTAACGTGCAACCCTCCTGGACTCGGTCTGGCAACAGCATTTACTGCGCATTCCCCCGGCAGTTCGGTCCCACAAAAACTCATCGAATTACAGTAGACCCAGCCTCCGAGGTTCGATTCAGGGAACTGGACGCCAAAGGCTTCACCGTCATCCCTCCCAGCGGCACACTTCGGGACTTGCGTCGGGAGCTCCCCCATATTTTCGAGCGATTGGGATGTCGAATTCTGCACCTCTTACCCATCAGTCCAACCCCAACCACTTTCGCGAAATTCGGTCGATTCGGATCACCTTATGCTGCCCAGGACCTGACGGCAATCGACCCCGTTTTGGTGGAGTTTGATCAACTGACAACTGGAATTCAGCAGTTCCAGGAGTTGACCCATGAGGTACATTGTCTGGGGGGACGGGTAATGCTGGACATGGTGATCAACCATACCGGCTGGGGAAGCACGCTATGGGAACAACATCCAGAGTGGTTTCACCGCGACTCCGATGGACGGTTCCTCAGTCCCGGTGCCTGGGGGACGATTTGGGAGGATCTCGTCGAGCTCAACCCAGACATCGAAGCTCTCTGGAAGGAACTGGCTGCAGCGTTTCTGACTTGGTGTCAGCGAGGGGTGGACGCCTTCCGTTGCGATGCGGGTTACAAGGTCCCGCTACCCGTCTGGCGTTACATTGTCGCACGGGTGCGTCAGGAGTTTCCAAACACCGTATTTTTACTCGAGGGTTTGGGCGGTTCCTGGGACGACACTGAGGCTTTGCTAAGGGAAGGCGGCATGCAGTGGGCCTACAGCGAATTGTTTCAAAACCACGGAGGAGTCCAGGTGCAGTGGTATCTGGATCAGGCTTACCGCATGAGCCAGCGCGCGGGTCCACTCATTCATTACAGCGAAACTCACGACAACCTCCGCCTGACAGCTCAGGTTGAAGGAGAACCCGCATCCGCGGTAGCTGCAGCAGAGCGAACGATCGCGGATGCCAGCAGGAATTGGTCGCTCCTTCGCAATCGATTGTCTGCTCTCACCAGTGTCAGCGGGGGATGGGGATTCACCAACGGGGTGGAGTGGCTGGCCACGGAACGTGTAAATGTCCACAGCTCAAGGGGGCTTGCATGGGGCAGCCCGGAAAACTTGATCGAGGAACTTGCCACATTGCTTCGACTCACCCGAGATCACCCGTGTTTCTTCAATGACGCCACCTTGAAACGGGTGAGCCCGGACGGTGCCGCCGTGTTTGCGTTGCACCGATCTTCCACTCAGGGAGCGGATTCAGTCCTGGTCCTTGCCAACAATGACCTGGCGCAGCCTCAATCCATCGAGTTCGAGCCGTCCTTTTGGAAGGAGCTCGGTGAACCCACCTGGGACTTGACCTCGCATCCACCCGCCCGCCTAGCCGACGGGGCCGTGCAATGCGATGAATCCCGGGTCCGCCTAGTACTGGCTGCTGGCGCCTGCCACTGTCTATCGTCCGCGCCGTCAGCCAACGGACTCTCTGGCGAAGCTTGGCGTCGCCTCCAACGTCAATCGGATTGGGCGCTTCAGGTTTGGACGGAGGCTGCCGGCACCGTGCTCCCACCTCATCCCGAGGATCGAACCCGCAAACACCCAGCCGCAAACGATCCAGCGGCATGGCTCGCATTCGCGTCCCGCGTCGCCGCCACTAACGGTACTGCGCCAGCCGCCGACACCCACCTCACTTATTCCAATGTCATTCGCTGGACGGCCGCAGACGTGCGACGGAAGACTCCAATCCCGCCTGGGCACTGGATATTGATCGAAGATCCCTTTGCATTCCGCGCTGAGATTCGTGGAGGAGATTCAGAAGACCTTGCGTTACATCTCGAGTCCATCGAAGTGGACACTGGCCATGTGGCCGCCATTCCCCCGAAATCGCTGCAAGGACGCAGTGGAATACTTCGGCTGCGACTCGAGCGGCTTCTCACAGATCGGGCCGTGGTCGAAGGTGAGCTTTTGGTACTTCGCGCCCACCCAGAGAATAGCGAATACATTCCACTTCAAGTCGCCGAACAAGGCACTTTGCTCCTGACGAATGAACGAGGTGGCATGGCCCGTCTCCGGGTGGATCTCGGTCAAATCCAGTCTAAATACGACTGCCTACTCGGCGCGAACCTGCATCCATCAGTACCGGTGGATCGCCACGTGTTCGTCAAACGCTTGCGCGCTTGGGCTCTGGTCGATGGGTTCACCTCGCCGCTCAACGCTGGCACACTTCATCAATTCCAGGAGGGGCCACCCGCGACCTGGGATTTCCTGGTCCGCGGCGGCAATCGCTCCGCTGCCATCCAGTTGACACTGAATTTTGTTCAGCAACGAAACACTATCGCGATCCGGTTTCGACGGCTCGATTCCATCGTAGCCGCCCCCATCAACGCTGGTTTGGATCCCGGGTTCCGCTTGATAGTCCGTTTCGATCTGGAAGACCGCAGCTTCCATTCGCAAACCAAACACAACGAAGGCGCCGATAATCATTTTCACTCGCACACGCGCAGCCTGTCCCACGGCAGCGGCTTTCGCTTTCACCCGACCCAGGATCGATTTCTGGAGGTTCGCGCAGATCAGGGCAAATATCATCCGGGCATCGAATGGTCCCACAACATCGATCATCCCAACGAACGGTCCCGTGGACAGGAACCCAGTGGCGATGCGTGGTCACCCGGCTGGTTCGAAGTCCCACTGCACAGCGGTGAATCCGTAGAGTTCCTGGTGGATGCAGAAACTGCACCGACAATCCCAGCGGCCGTGGCCCATGCATTCTCGCCGACCGAATCCAATCCCAAGGATGAGCCGCCGGCACCAACTGCGGCGCAAGAACACCGCGAAACACATGGATCCCATCCTCTCGACCGTTTCGCACTCCGCCTCACCAAAGCCGTCCGACAATACGTTGTCCGTCGCGGACACGGCAAGACAGTGATCGCCGGTTACCCCTGGTTTCTGGATTGGGGACGCGACACCTTAATCGCCTGCCGCGGCCTGATAGCCGCCGACATGCTCGAAGTGGTTCGAGACATCGTCATTACCTTTGGCCGGTTCGAGGATCAGGGAACGCTGCCCAATGCCATCCACGGTGAAGATGCATCAAACCGCGATACTTCCGACGCTCAACTCTGGTTTGGCGTCGTGGTGGAGGAACTGGCAGTCCATCATGATAGGCTCCATTTTAAGAACTCGCCGTCGTTTTTCGCCCAGCCAGTAGCCGGCCCCAAGACTCTCAAGGACGTCCTGCGCTCCATTGCCTGCGGTTATCTGAATGGTACCCCTAACGGCATTCAGGTCGACGCCGCCAGCGGTTTGGTCTGGAGTCCCAGCCATTTCACCTGGATGGATACTAATCATCCGGCTGGCACCCCACGAGAGGGGTATCCCGTCGAAATTCAGGCGCTCTGGATTCGGTTGCTACGGCTGTTGGATCGGTTGGCCTGCGATCCCTGGGACGGGCGGGGCGAATCTTGGGGTGATCTCGCTAGGCGCGCTGAAAAATCATTCCACCAATTCTTTTGGTTGGAGGACTCGGGTTGGTACGCCGACCTATTGATCGCTGCTCGCGGTCATCCAGCGCGCGTCTCACCGCCCAGCAACGCACTGCGCAGCAATTGCCTGATCCCAATCGCCCTCGGAATCGATCAACATCCCAAGGCGATGGCACGAGCACGCCGCACCGTGGAAGCTGTCCGACAATGGCTTCTGATACCGGGCGGCTTGAGGTCCCTGGCTCCTCTGCCCGTGATTCCCCCTCTGTCCATTTACCACCAAGGACACCTCCTCAACGATCCCAATCACCCATACTGGCCCCGGTACGAAGGCGATGAAGATACACGGCGCAAACCAGCCTACCATAATGGCACGGCGTGGATGTGGACATTCCCTTCGTTTTGCGAAGCACTGATCCAGGCCTATCCCAACGATCCGGCCGCTCTCGCCGCGGCACGCTCCTATCTGCTCTCCATGGAATCCTTGCTCAATGTGGGCTGCATCGGCCACCTACCCGAGGTCGCAGATGGCGACGCACCACACCACCAGCGCGGTTGTGACGCACAAGCCTGGAGCGCCACCGAAGCGCTTCGGGTCTGGAAACTCCTGTCGATCCCCGGCTGAGCTCCAACTGGATTCAGCGCGCCCGGGCTTCGATTTCGCGCCATCTTCGCAACGCAAGTTCATACTCTTCCAACGCTTGGCCGCTCAATACTGGCCGATTCCGAGCCAGTTCCTCCTCGGTCCGTTGGACAAACCATGCGACTTCCTCGCGTTTGGGTGTCTGGGGTTTGTCTTTCATCTCGATCCACCAGGGTGCCGTGTGAGCAAATTTCAATCGACCTCCGTCGCGCACTTCAAAACATCGCACCGCAATCCATCCGCCAGTTTCGGCCAACACGTCGGCGTCGAAATATCCGATGTACCCTCCTGAATCTCGCGGTTTCATCAAAGGCACCTCGGTGGAAACAATCTCGCCATTGGCGATCACCTCCACCGTCACTTGCGACGTCTCTGAATACAATGCACCCCCCACCCGAAACCGGGCTGGTTTCTCGCTATTGCGTCGGAAGACCTCGCCAGGATCCGCACCCTCAACCGTCGCCAATAGCATGGGCCCCGTGGTAACGAAACTGCGGCCCTGCTTGAGACCGCGCATCCATCGGTCGTAGCGGAATCCCTCGCGCAATCGGACATACACCCGGGAATAACCCATGGGCACGGGATGGACCCCATTGGCGGTCCCCGCGGTAGGCGAGATTCGGAATCCTGAGTTTAACAGGGCGTAGTACATTCGAAAACCATACAGGGTCCAACCGCGCTCCGTGTCGGTTCCGGTGCCTTCGACATTCATCCAGGCAGGTGCTGGAATTGCCCAAGAACGCACCGCATAATCCACTCGCCAATGATGATTGTTGCCCAACTCGTAAAGGTCCGGCTGGATCAAGGGGGCCAGCATGCAGGACCAAGCCCAGTTGTGTTTTTCAAAATCAAT
>SXSK01000037.1 GCA_005793375.1 Verrucomicrobiales bacterium
AAGAAAGAGCAGAGTCCCGTGAAAAATTGAACTATTTTAACCAGTCTGAAAAACGATCACGAACCCCAGTTCTCCTTCCAAACCAAACCCAATTTCAGTCTCTCTCATTCACACTCTGCAAAAAACTGAGATGCGCACCTTATTAAATAAGGGGACAGTAGGTTCTTGCGGTGGAATTTCCCTAGGAGTATCGTCGCCGTCATGCGTCCAGCGCCTTATCTATGGATGACGGTGGTCACGCTCTTGGGGTTCGTAGCCCATGGACAGGGACAGCAGTCCCAAACCGGTGTTGCCGGCAGCTCAGCCGTTTCCCTCCCCCAGGTTTCACCAGGCGCTGGCCTAAACCAGTCCCGTGGCGGCATCAGCTCCGTAACCCGTCCGACGCCAACCGCCGTCCGAATGGCAACCGCCCAAGGCTTTTTTAGCGCTGGAGGTGTTTCTCTCGGTGCCGCCAATAACCCGGCGCCAGGAGTCAACGTCAACCCCTCGTCCGGTAATGGGCCAGCCTTGATCGGACGGAAATCCGTCCCCACCCAAGTTTCCGACCGGGAATTAAGTCGTCTCGCGGCGGCGGCCAACCGCGGAGATGTCCGAGCCCAAGCCCGGCTTACAGAAATCGGCCTTGCGTTGGTGGCACAAGCGGATTCTGGAGCGGCTGCCCCCGCGGCCGCATCAGGCCAATACCGCCGCTCCACCCAAGTGAAACGGTAGACGGATTGCCATTTGACGTCCGTTCTCTAAGGTCGCCCGAATGCAATCCTTCGTACGTGGACTGATTTGGCTGGCCGTGGCAGCCGTCGGCGCCATCGGGTACTTCGGGCTCGCCTTTTCGCGAGGGGAAACCACCAGCTCGGTTTACCTCCTCATCGCCGCCCTATGCACATACGCGATCGGATACCGCTTCTATTCAAAATGGATCGCCGCGCGCGCGTTATGTCTTGAGGAGCGCCGGGCGACTCCGTGTGAAGTCCATGAAGATGGACGGGATTTCGTTCGCACCAACAAATGGATTGTGTTCGGCCATCATTTCGCCGCCATCTCCGGTCCGGGTCCACTCGTTGGCCCGGTCCTCGCTGCTCAATTTGGTTTCCTACCCAGCAGTCTCTGGATCCTGATCGGTGTCGTCCTCGGCGGTGCCGTCCAGGATTTCCTCATTTTGTTTTGTTCGATCCGCCGAAACGGCCGATCCCTCGGCCAGATGGTCAAGGATGAGTTGAACAACTTCGCAGGCGCGATAGCTCTGGTGGCCATTCTCGCCATTATGGTGATCCTGCTCGCGGTGCTTGGCCTCATCGTAGTCAAAGCGCTCGCCGAATCGCCCTGGGGCGTGTTCACTGTCGGTGCCACCATCCCCATCGCCCTGTTTATGGGGGGGTATCTGCGATTTTTCCGCGCTGGGCGCACTCTCGAAGCCACGGTCATCGGCGTGGTTCTACTCGGCTTCGCCGTTTGGGGTGGCCAATATGTCCACTCCAGCCCCGCCCTGGCCAAAGCCTTCACCTTCCCCGCCCTCCCTATTGCCTGGGCAATCATCGGCTATGGCCTGCTTGCCAGTATCCTCCCCGTGTGGCTGCTTCTCGCTCCTCGCGATTATCTCAGCACGTTCATGAAGCTTGGCACGATCTTCGCCCTCGCCGTCGGAGTAATCGTCGTCCTCCCCGCCCTCAAAATACCTCCGATCACCCGCTTCATCGACGGCTCCGGGTTGGTTGTGGCAGGCAAACTCTTCCCCTTCTGTTTCATTACCATTGCCTGCGGCGCCATCAGCGGTTTCCACTCGCTTATCTCGAGTGGCATCACGCCCAAGATCATCACCCGCGAAACCCACGCCCGATCCATCGGCTACGGCGCGATGTGCCTTGAATCGCTCGTCGCCATCATGGCCCTCATCGCCGCCTGCACCCTCGAACCCGGCGTTTACCTCGCCATGAATGTTAAAGGTGTTGGTCCCGACGCCGCGGCCATAGCCTTGGACACGGTGAAAAAAGTCGAAGCCGTCGGTTTTTCCATCTCCACCGCCCAAATGGATGACCTCGCGCAGAGTGTCGGCGAGAAGTCGCTTTATGGTCGCACGGGGGGAGCCGCCACTCTCGCCGTTGGCATGGCCCAGATTTTTTCCAATCTGACGAAAGGACGCTGGCTGGATCTCTGGTACCATTTTGCCATCATGTTCGAGGCGCTGTTCATCCTAACCACCCTCGATGCTGGGACCCGTGTGGGGCGATATTTGCTTCAGGACGTCCTAGGCCATGTTTGGAAGCCTCTTGGCAACACCAGTTCCATGCCCGCCAACGTGCTTTCCAGCGCCTTAGTCGTAGGCGGCTGGGGTTACTTCCTGATCCAGGGCGTCGTCGATCCCCTCGGCGGAATCAACTCGCTCTGGCCACTGTTCGGCATCGCGAATCAATTGCTCGCAGCCATCGCTCTGGTCCTGGCCACAACGGTACTTCTTAAAACTGCCCTAAGACGCCGCGAGAAGAACGATTCTTTCGAGTCGCGCCCCGATCCCAACCCAACACCTGCCGGGCTCCCAATCCGCACTCCGGCCCTGATGCTGATCACACTAATCCCACTCGCCTGGCTTTTGTCGGTAACCTTCACCGCTGGGATTCAAAAGATTGCGCACCCTGAACCGCGTATCGGATTCTTCGCCGCCGCGCGCGATTTGGAATCCAAATTGCCAGCGCTTCAACGAGCGCTCGATACGGCAAGCACCCAGGGTTCCCCCGCCATCGCCATCGCCCGCAAAGCCATTGCCATCAATCGTACGCTGCGTTTCAACAACCTTCTGGACGCGATCGTCACCCTCCTATTTTTGAGTTTTGCCGCGCTCATCGTGATCGCCGCCGTCGGCGTCTGGATTCAATTACTAAGCGGCCGACGCAAGCCGACACTGACGGAAACCAATCCCGTTTGGTTGCCCGGTTCAGGGATCCAGCCGGAATCGGGATGGCAAACCCTGGGTGCAGCCGCGATAGCACTGGCGCTGATCCGGCATTGGTCGGGTCAATCAGACGTCGACCGATTCCAAGCGGCACGATCCACATTTACTGCCGAATGCCACCAACCCTTCTCCCAACGATTGCTCATCGACTTGCCTGAAGTACGTGAAAGCGTTGTCCCCACCAGTCCCACATCCTCTCGACTCGATCCCGCCCAAGCCTACATTGCCGCGGCTGAGCATCGATACCAACCCGGAATGCAACGTTGCTGCTAAAACGGCGGGCACACTGCATCCTCGCCAAGAATACCTGGACTCACGGAAAACGCCTTTCATGCGCATCGGACTCTACGGCGGCACGTTCGACCCCGTTCATCTGGGACACTTACTGGTGGCTCAGGCTGCCTTGGAGGAATTGGGATTGGATCGCCTTTTCTTCATACCCGCCACATTGTCTCCCTTCAAACCCGGCTCTCAACCCACCGAGTCCAACATCCGTGCACGCCTCCTTCGATTGGCTCTAACGGGCCACACGAATTGCGAGGTCAGCGATGTAGAACTTCAACGGGGCGGGATTAGTTACACCATCGATACCGTGCGCGACTTCGCCCGCAGATTCCCAGGCGCCAGCCTGTTTTGGTTGATCGGCGCCGATCATGTCGCCGCCCTCCCTCAATGGCGCGACGCGGATCAATTGGCCCAACTCGTGCACTTCGTGGTTATCCCAAGACCCGGCGAGCCCATCACGTCGTCTCCACCTCGCTTTCAGTTGCATCCATTGCAGGGATGGCCCATCAAAGTATCCGCCTCGGAGATCCGCGCCCGAGCCGCCGCTCATCGCAGCATCCGTCACCTCGTCCCCGCAGCCGTCGCCGACGCCATCGAACGCGACCATCTCTATGGCGCCTAACCTCCTGCCTCGAACCGAATCATGCGAGCTTGCTTGCCATTGATGGTGTCATTGTTGGCCATGCAACCACTTCAAGCGCGCGACGGAGTCATTTTGCTTCATGGCCTCGCCCGAAGCAGCCGAAGCCTTCTGCCAATGGAGCATGCACTTTCAGAGGCGGGCTACATGGTTGTCAACGTGAACTATCCCTCTCGGAAACAGGAGATCGCCACGTTGGCAGAACAGTACATCGGTCAAGCTTTGGCGCAGGCTCAACTGGCAGGCTGTACTCGAATCCATTTCGTCACCCATTCCATGGGCGGACTGCTCGTTCGCTATTATCTCGCCAATCACGAAATCGCCGTGCTCGGCCGAGTCGTCATGCTCGGTCCACCCAATCAGGGGAGCGAACTGATCGACCGCGCGCGCCACTGGAAACTTTTTAAGGCCATCACCGGCCCCGCCGGTCCGGACATGGGAACCGACAAAGGCTCCCTGCCGGCCGCCCTCGGGCCCGTGAATTTTGATCTCGGCGTTATCGCCGGAGATCGATCCCTAAATTGGATTAACAGCCTATTCATCCCCGGACCGGATGATGGCAAAGTATCCGTCGAACGTACGAAAATCGAGGGAATGCGGACGCATGTATTGGTGCACACAACCCACCCAACGATAATGCGGAATCGCCGCGTCATCGAATTCGTGAGGACGTTTCTTCGAACCGGGAGATTCGAAAACTAAGTCTCGTTTTCCCCAAACACCACCGCCGCTTCCGGCAGCGTTCGCTGGATTTCTTCCAACCGATACCCAAACCCTGGCCCTCGCACGGTACTTAAATCCACTCGCCCGTTCCTTCGAGAATACAAACCCGGATGCACCGCGGCCTCAGGCAAACTGGCTTCGGGATAAAACTGCGACGCGTTGGTCTCCACCCCCATGATGGTACCGACGTGCGCCGCCAAGGCGCAGTGCGATACCTGCGCCAGCATGGGATTGGTCAGATCCTGCACCATGAGTTGCATCCCATGTGCACGCGCCCACGCCGCCGATAGCAATGCGCCGGTTTGAGTCTTGCAGGTCTTCAATGCGACTCCAGTCCATCCCAACTCCCGCCCCAAACGCACCACTCGCCAGTCATGCGCACTTTCGTCCAGAAACAACGGTCGACGCTGGCTCACTGAATGAACATCAATTCGATTCCTCTCCAGTTCATAAGGAAACGGTTGTTCGACATACAACAGCGTGTCGAAAATCCGCGGGTGATCCCGTCGCAACCGATCGAGGATATCACACACGTAAGCCGGATCGCGAACCGTGCAGTTGAAGTCCGCTGTGAGATGGGTCACTCCGAGCGGAAATCCAATCGACGCTACCGTCACCATACGCTCGAAATCCCATGGTGCGTCGGTCCCTCTCAACTTCACTTTCAAGCACGTCAGGCCATCTCGCTGGATCCAATCCGAAAGCAATACGGGATACCCATCCTGCGGCTCGTTCCCAGTCAATTCCGCGGGTGCTAGCGGATCCAACCCTCCTACCAAATGCCACGCGGGAAGTGACGTCGACGGGGGGTGTTGCAGGAATTCCGGGATGGTACGTCCTGCAAACGACACGCCTGAGCCTTCAGCCGGTTTCAAAAACGCACTGAGATCCCGAGGCAAAAATTCCGATCCATAAGTCTGGAAGGTCGGCCGCTCGTGGAATCGGCCATAGGCATCGTGCAACGCCAGATCAAAGGCTGAGGCGCAGACCAACGCCGCCAACCAGGGCATCAAGGGCGACGGCTCGGCTCCCCCTGCGACACCAGCTGCGGGCGATGAAAACAACTCCGCCAAACCGCTGTCGTTAAAATCACTCAACAGGCGGGGCAATACGCGTTCGAGAAATTCGTAGCCCAATTCCATGGGATGGCCAAAACCCGGGAATTGAACCCAGGCATTGGCAATCAGTTCCGTGAATAGCTTCAAAGCGCGATGGCGGGACTCGTACGGCAGTGACCCCGGCCAAACCCACTGCACGCTCAAGGGGGTTTCTCCCCAACCTGTCGCTCGCTTTCCCGAGGTTCCTTCCACACTAAGACTTACCCGCGCACAAGTCACATAGGTGACCGCTTCAATCCCAAACTTCAATGGTACCCGCGTGTGGACCGGTAGGAAATGGACCGCCGCCCCCACCACCCGAATATCCGTGGAACGTGCCTGGGGACGAGGCGTCAGCCAGCCAGGCAAGGCATTGAAACCACTGGGAGGAACTTCAACAGACATAAGCGTCGGAAAGAACTTCTAGGATATCAGGCGGACAATTTGGGTAATTCGCGGTTTGCGAGCACTTGCTCGGTCTGGCGCGTCCTAAACGCTTCGTATGCCTGTCGAAATTCTGGGTGTTTATTGCCGAGGATGGTCGTGGCCAGAAGCGCCGCATTAATCGCGCCTGCTTTTCCGATGGCCAGCGTCGCTACGGGGACACCCCCGGGCATCTGGACAATCGACAGCAACGAATCCAATCCGTTCAGCGCTTTGGAGGACACCGGCACGCCCAGCACAGGCAATACCGTCTTACTGGCGCACATGCCTGGCAAATGAGCGGCCCCACCCGCGCCGGCAATGATCACCTCCAAGCCACGCGATGCCGCGGCACTTGAGTACTCAAACAATAGATCCGGCGTTCGATGCGCGCTCACAACGCTCACCTCATAAGGCACGCCCAGATTGGAGAGTTGCTGGGCGGCATGTTGCATGGTCTCCCAGTCCGATTGACTGCCCATGATAATTCCGACCAATGGCTTCGTTGACGGTGAACTCACGCTCTGAGCGTAGGCAGAGCGTGCGCAATTGAAAAGAAAGCGATTGCAGCAGGTTGGGCGCCTCTCATAGTTGCCGACATCTAGAGATGGGTTGTCCCGGGAATTCCCCAAAAGCGGTGGAGGGCCACCGCGCTCGAATCGGCCTTCAATGGATCGAGTCCAAACGCATACTCACTCAGATTCACCATACCATCTCCATCCGGATCCGAAGGGAGAGGTCGATCGATGGATCGCGTGAGTGGCCGTGAGCGTGACCTTACCCGTTGGAGCGCGAAGGAGCCGGATGAAGAATCCGCCACCGGGCCGTACGACGTCTTGTCCAAGAAACTGGTCACCTTCGGGGGCGTTGGGATCGGGATCACTGAATGCTTGAATGAGACTTCCTGCCGGCGTCGTTGCCAAATCCAGTGCTACACCGCTGAGCGTGAAATCATCATAGCTGAGATATCGAGGTGGCGATTGATCGAAGTTTCCACCAACCAACCGTATCCCGAGGCCGAAGTTTGCCGTGATGCGATTGTCTAGAATAGAATTCCCGACGGTATCGACGCCAATGACTCGAACTCCATCCCCAGCATTATGGGCGATCACATTCTCAGAGGGAACGGTGTACCGGAATTGGTTCTGGGTGAACTCAAGCCCTCCCCCAATACGGTTGTGCGAGGCTCCGGAGTCTATGCGGACGCCATCGCCGAGATTGCCAGCGGGACGCCGCTTCATGTCGATGCCAATGAAGTTATTTACGAACTGATTGTTGGTGCTACCCGGGCCTTGAATCCACACGCCGTGGCTTTCGTTGAAGTTGAATTCATTTCCCGCGGCTTCCAGGGCGCTCCCGATGGTGTTTTTGGATGAGTCGAGCATCAAAAGTCCAAACCCACGATTCGCCAGGTTGGCGGCTCCTCCCACCGTGGCATACCGAAGGGTATGTCCGCCACCACGCGAGAAGACCACGCCACCTTGACTTAGCTGGCCCCGTCCGTTGCCAATAAATCGGTTGCCTGAATCTTTCTGAAGCCCACCAATCTCATGAAAATGTCCGCCATGAACGACCAATCCAGCAATGACATTGCGATCAAAGATATTTCCTTGGAGCCTCACTCCGCTGCCCCCGTCGATGAAGGCCCCGACGAGATCCAACTCGAAGGAATTCGCCAAGGTCAACGATTCCCCAACGACTTGATTTGTCGAAGCGGCGTCAACGAGCAAGCCGATTTTTGGGACAAGGCCTGTGAGGTGGTCCAAGGGTTTCGGCGCTGGCAGGAAAGGAAGCGCCGGCGGTCCGCCAATGGAAACAGAGATGCCGCCCAGTTTGTTTCGTTCGAAACGATTCCGCCACGCTCGATCCGGGAGAGGATTCATTTCAAATCGAACCTCGGCCACGCGGCTGCCGAGGATTTTGTTTCCGTCAGTCAACCCTCATCTTTGTCTCTAAAATGGCTCTCTAGACATTCTCACCATTTTGCTTGGGAATGTCGTGCTTGGCGGTGCGTGAGTTCAGGGGTCTCCGGTATCTTGTTTGGCACACTCGCCCGGAGCAGATCGAGGATGCCCGG
>SXSK01000392.1 GCA_005793375.1 Verrucomicrobiales bacterium
GAGTGGGCTTTTTTTCTCTCGAAGAAGCTCGTGAGCGAATGAAAGTGGCACAACAGTCCTTGCTGGATCGTCTAGTCGCCGCGCTGAATGCCGCCCCCAACAGACCGGTCGATCACTGACAAAAGGTTGCGGCATGGAATCATCCGCAACGGGCCGTATGATCAACTTATAGAATCACAACCTATTGATTTTAAAACGGTTGCGAATAAACAAAGCGCATCGACGAGGTGATTCGGTGAGCTTTGGGTGAGCTTCGACAAAAGACACCTGAGCCAAACTCCTGAGCCAAACTCCGCTGTGGGCGCGGCACGTTGAATTCGCCAGTCTTATTCCTTGGCCCAGAAATCGACGACGAAAACGTCCGCCAACAATGGCCCAACCAGCTTACCGAATTCTTTGTGGTCTGGGTGAACCAAATAGTCGTCGCGATCCTTCTCACTCTTGAAGGTTAGAATCCAAGCGTGCGTGCAGCCTTTGTTGTGTTTCTCAGGACTATTGTTCAGGCCGGATTCTAGTTTTGAGATCTGGGGAATCTTCCCCTTCAACGCCTTGAAAGCGTCTTCAACTTTCGCAATGTCCGCCGGGGTCGCAGTTTCTTTGAACTTGAACGCCACGACATGCCGCAAGTGGTCCTTCTTTTTATTCACGGGGGACGCGGCTACTCCAACCACGGTCAAGGCACTCGTCAGCGCCACCAGGATCAAAATCAACAGTTTCATGATCGAATTGTTATCGAGCGATACACTTACACCGTCCCTACCATTCACTGCACGTGAGAAACGCCAACTTCTGAGACTGCGTCGCCCCATTAGGGGCGGTCTTCAGCCAATCTGCAACTCTCAATCAGCCGATTGACATCCTTTCGAGGTCCGGTTAACAGGCCTACATGCGAATGCACCGATGGGTTTTATCCTTACTGGCATCACTCAGCAGCCTGCTGGCCGCAGAATCTCCAGCCAAATTCAAGGTGGGCGACTTCGAGTTTCAACGCCCCGAAAAATGGATCTGGATCGAAACTGACAACCAAATGCGGAAGGCACAACTCAAGGTCACTGCCGCCGATGGCAAGACCTCCGGCGAGGTGGTCTTTTTCCATTTTGGTTTGAGCAATGGCGGGGGAACCAAGGCCAACGTCGATCGATGGCTCGGGCAATTTCAAGAAAAGGGGCCGCAACTGAAGTCAAAAGTCGACGAAATGACCGTACGTAGTCGCAAGATTACCTTCGTCGAAGCGCATGGGACCTACCTCAGCGGTACTCCTGGAGGCCCAAAAACTCCAATGCCAGATCACACTTTGCTGGGAGCCATCCTTGAAAGTCCCGAGGGAAGTGTCTTTATTCGATTGACCGCTCCTTCAAGCCTCGGCCAGACGGCTCAGACCGACTTTCGCAAACTTGCCGAAAGCGGTATTCCGTGACGCCCATCGGACTGTGGTTGCCCTAACGGTCTGGGCATGGTAGATCCCTACTCTACGCCATGCATCGACTCGCAGCACGCCTCGGATGGCTCCTCGCAGCGTTCCCCGTCTGGGCACATGCTGTCGATTATTCCAGCGAGATTAAACCGTTGCTCGCACGCTATTGCGTCCCGTGCCACGGAGTTTCGCAACAAAAAGGTGGCCTGCGATTGGATACCGCCGCCTCGGCCATTCGCGGGGGAGAACATGGTCCAGCACTCCGCCCCGGGAGCGCTGCTCAAAGTTTGCTTCTGCAAGCCATTCTCGGGGTCTCCTCCGAGATCGTTCGCATGCCCTACAAAAGGGCTCCATTAGATTCTACCGAAGCTGAACGGATCCGGAATTGGATCGATACTGGGGCCGCATTCCCAGTGGATGAAACGCCCAGTTCGGATCGTCATTGGTCCTTCCAACCCCCGAGGCAACAGCCACCACCGTTCTTGAGTCATGACTGGGGTCGTGTGCGGAATCCGATCGACCAATTCATCCTGAGACGGCTGCAAGACGAGCAGTTAAGCCTCTCGCCCGACCCCACTCCAAAGTCCCTGCTCCGGCGGCTGCATCTTGACCTCACCGGGCTGCCACCCACCCCCGAAGACCTGGCAGCCTTTGGGGCGGACCCGCGATCAGACGCCTATGAACGGGCGGTAGATCGATTATTAACTTCCCCCCACTACGGCGAACGTTGGGGACGGTGGTGGCTCGATGCCGCGCGCTACGCGGATTCCAATGGATACAGCATCGATTCGCCCCGCAGCATTTGGCCTTTCCGGGATTGGGTGGTGGCAGCCCTCAACCATGACATGCCGTTTGACCAGTTCACCTGGCTCCAGTTGGCGGGCGACCTGATTCCCAACGGGTCGGCGAGCGACCCGACGTCGGCACTCATTGCCACTGGATTTCACCGCAACACTCAGGTGAACCATGAAGGCGGGATCGATACGGAACAGTTCCGAATTGAAAGTGTCATCGATCGAGTCAATACCACCGCAACGGTTTGGCTGGGCCTCACCCTGGCCTGCTCCCAATGTCACGACCATAAATTCGATCCGTTGACAATGAAGGATTACTACCGGTTCTTCGCGTTCTTCAATTCCTGTGAAAACGACGGCCACGGCAACCTCGGCTTGGAGGCGCAAAATCGGTTGGAAATTGGCAGTCCTGAAATCCTTCGAGAACTCGCGGAGCATCGAAAAACCGCCCAAGCAGCCGAAGCAGAACTCAACGCTTGGATGGATCGGGAGCTCAAGCCAAAACTGGCAGCTTGGGAGTCTGGGTTGGACGAAAATGCCCGCTCCAAACTCAAGCCCGAAGTGCAGGCCTCGCTCGCTGTGACAGCCAAGGAGCGCAACCAATTCCAAACGTCATCGGTATTCAACACTTTCCGTGACCAGGATCCAGAATATCAGCGGCGACGCCAATCCCTCGACGAAGTGCGCCAAGCGGAACCAAAATTTCAAACCACGCTGGTCATGCGGGAGCTCCCTTCCCCGCGTGAAACACGTCAGTTCATCAAAGGGGACTTTACCCGCCCGGGCGACCGAGTCTTCCCGGGAATTCCGTCGATTCTGCCAACTCTTCAATCGGAACAGACTCAACCGAACCGCCTGGATTTGGCTCGATGGCTGGTCTCCAAGGAAAACCCGTTGACCGCCCGCGTCTTGGTCAATCGCGTTTGGCAACAATACTTCGGAAGGGGAATCGTCGAAACTGAAAATGACTTCGGCACTCAGGGTTCCCCGCCAACCCACCCAGAGTTGCTGGATTGGTTGGCCATCGATTTGATGGAACATGGTTGGAGCTTAAAGCATCTCCATCGGCGAATTGTCACCAGCGAGACCTACCGTCAGGATAGTCGGATTCCAAAGCGCGACTCTTCCACAGCGACTGCCTCGGCAGGCATGGAACGAGACCCTCTGAACCGTTGGCTTTGGCGACAAAACCGGATTCGTCTGGATGCGGAGATTATCCGAGATTCCATGCTGGCAAGCTCCGGCTTGCTGGACTCTCGCGTAGGTGGTCCGCCGGTTTTCCCTCCTCAACCCATGGGCTTAGACGCCTTCACGCAGAACAAGCGTGAATGGAAAGTCAGTACCGGAGGGGATCGTTACCGCAGAGCCATTTACACGCACCTCCAGCGAACGATCTTTCATCCGGCACTGTCGGTGTTCGACGCCTCCGATGGCTACTTCACGTGTACGCGACGGCTTCGCAGCAACACGCCGTTGCAAGCGCTGACACTCCTCAACTCACAAGCATTTCTCGAATTCGCACAAGCGCTGGGCCGCCAACTTGAATCCATTTCAGGAACGCCCCGCGACAAGATCCATCGGGCTTATGACCGTTGCCTGTGCCGACCACCTTCGCTGACAGAATCCAGGGCGTTGGAGCAGCTTCTTGAAGCCGAGCTACAGTCTGGAGCCAATACACTGGATGCGTGGACGGCAGTGGCTCGAGTGATTCTAAACCTGGATGAACTGATCACCCGCGAGTGACACACCCAGAATTCCGGGTTCTGAAAGTCTCAAGCGCCAAGCTTGGCGCCGCCAGTCGGCGAAAGAAACACTCACCCTAGAAACGCGAGTTGAGCGCATTCGAGATGCGCAGCATCTTGAGAGTCCAAAGCCTGCGGAAAAGCGAGGCATCTCAACCAGAGGATTGGTTAAGATTCGACAAAAGACTCCGACGGCAATCTCCTGCGGCAGATAGGGCATGGGCTGCTCGCGTTTCTGGGCCCAACTACTCACGATTCACACGGTTTCGAATTCGCTCCAAAGCTCGCCGGGACTCAGCAATGGTTTCCTCGTCGCTTCCCTGAAGCAAGGACTCCAATTGGCCATCGGTTCAAGACCTGGGCCTACCCATCCCATTGTCTGCAACGCCATCGTCTCCCGGACACCGATCCTCCAAAGGCCACCATCGAGTTGCTTGCCCTCAAACACGAGCTGGTCCAACTTCTCAATCGCGGCACGCGTCAATCCCCGCCAATAGAGCAACCCAATCTCTGAAGTGACCAAAACCTCAGGCTCCGAGGAAGCACGGAGAGAGACCATCCAAGGCTCCGCAGCCGGTCCCAAATTCCACAGAACTCGAAGCGCGTTGGTACGGCAGGCCAAGTGCGGACTGGTCATCGCCACCGTGGCCATCCCCGCTGGATGCTCCAACACCCGATCCTTCCACATCACTAGATTGTTTGCTGCGTCTTCCGAAATCTCGGGAACGGAAACCGCCCAGAGCATTACTCCCAGCGACTGATCCTCCTTGGTCCCCACACGCCCGAGCCCACGAAGAGCCATTCGTTGGTGAGTGACATGCCATTCCAGAGCTCCTGGCACGAACGCCCGGACTTCCCGGGGTAACCGGCCGACCCAACGGTTCCAACGTGAACCACGATCTCGAGATGCTGTGAGGGCAATCTCGGAGAGCGAGGGGACACTCCGAACACCGATGGCCTCGATGGTTCGCAAAAACTCGGCGCTTGATTCCGATCGAGCCCCGATGTTTACCCATTCTGCGACCGATTTCCCCTGGTACCGCGGTTGGCGCTGCTGATTCCAAACGGCCCGCACTGACATGACGATGGCCCCAGCTACTGCCATGGCCAGCGCTCGACGGATGACGGTTTGCGGCTTCAGAGCGGTTTGTGGTGCATGCGCTCGTGGGCTGCCGCAATGAATCCTTTGAACAAGGGGTGGGGTGAATCCGGTTTGCTTTGGAACTCCGGATGAAACTGTGAAGCAACAAAGAACGGATGGTCGTTCAACTCGATCACTTCCACCAAATCTTCCTGGGCATAGATACCCGAAAATACGAAGCCAGCCTTCTCAAACTGATCGCGATATTTGTTGTTAAATTCGAAACGATGCCGATGTCGTTCGCGAATGACGAAGGCTCCATACAATTTCTGAGCTCGGGTGCCCATCTTCAGTTCGATGGTTTGTGCGCCCAATCGCATGGTACCGCCCAACCGCGTCACACGTTCCTGCTCTTCCAAACGCGAGATCACCGGATGGGGGGTCTCCGGATCAAACTCCGTTGAGTTAGCTTTCTGAAGCCCAAGGACATTCCGGGCGAATTCAATCGAAGCAATCTGCATCCCCAGACACAGCCCGAAGTAGGGAAGGCGATATTCTCGCGCAAACCGAGCCGCGATGATCTTGCCTTCAATTCCGCGATCTCCAAAGCCTCCTGGAACCAGGATCCCCCCTAATTCCTTGAGGCTTTTATCAGGGCCAAATCGTTCCAATTCTTCAGCATCCACCAACTCGATTTGGACGGCGCAATCATTCGCCGCACCAGCATGTATCAACGATTCATAGACCGACTTATAGGCATCCTGAAGCGACAAATACTTGCCGACCACACCGATCCGGACTCGATGTGCTGGGGCGACGATCTTCCGGATGATATCCTGCCAATAGGTCATGTTGGCTGGCGGCACATGCAATTCCAATTGTCGGCAGACCAAATCGTCCATGCGCTCACGCTGCAACATCAGTGGAACTTCATAAATTGTGTGATCCACATCTTTTTCTTCAATGACGGCGTCATATGGTACATTGCAGAACACACTCATTTTTTGCCGCAGTTCCTTGTTGAGAGGATGTTCACATCGGCACACCAGCACGTGCGGTGTGATTCCAATCTCGCGCAGCTTGGCAACACTTTGTTGAGTAGGCTTGGTCTTCAGCTCACCAGCAGCCTTGATGAATGGAACATAGGTGACATGTAGAAAACAGACATTGTGGCTACCTGCCTCATGTGCGAACTCGCGGATCGCCTCCAGAAATGGCAGCCCCTCGATATCCCCTACGGTTCCGCCCACTTCCGTGATTAGCACATCCGCCTTCGATTCCTCCGCCAAGGAAGTGATGCGCCGCTGGATTTCGTCTGTCACGTGGGGGATCACCTGAACAGTTTTGCCCAGGTACACCCCGGCGCGTTCGTTGTCCAAAACCTGCTGATAAACTTGTCCGCTGGTGGTGTTGTTACGGCGCGAGAGTTTTGTATGCGTAAAGCGTTCGTAATGTCCCAAGTCCAAATCCGTTTCTGCCCCATCGTCGAGAACATACACCTCGCCGTGCTGGTAGGGGCTCATCGTGCCCGGATCCAGATTCAAGTACGGATCAAACTTCTGCAGCGCCACATTCAGCCCACGATTTTCCAGTAATGTGCCCAACGCTGCGGCCGTCAAGCCCTTGCCTAAGGAACTCACGACGCCGCCGGTGACAAAAATGTACTTCATGGGCTGGCAGGCTCGCCGGGGAGGCGAGTTGGTTCCAGCGGAAAGTGTCGAGAATTATTGACCGCTCCTTATTGGGCTCAGCCGTTCCCGCGCAGAA
>SXSK01000393.1 GCA_005793375.1 Verrucomicrobiales bacterium
GTTGAAGATCACCGTTTCTGGTTCTGGGCCGCACTATCTCTCTTTGTTTCTTGATCACGAAATCGACGAAAGCCTTAACTCGTTCTTTAATGAGTATGGCGAGCCAATCAATACGCCATTGGCATCGCAGTCGTGGGAAATCGACGAACCGGGGTACACCTTTGGAAACCTTTTGCAGAACTTCCAATCTTGGAGGCTGGACAACCGAGCCGCAGTTACCTCGGACAATGTGGATGATGTGGCTATGGCGATGAGTTGGCGGCTTTCATTGGAGGCTGAACAGAAAGGTGAGGCGACGTTTCTATTGAGTGATCAGCCACCGAATTCCGGGTTTTATCTTCAACATCACGATCCCGACAGTAAGCGCTCCATCTTTTTTTCGAGTCGTTTGAACATTGTTCGTGTGCATCACGTGCCTGAGTTGGTGTCCACGATGGGACTGATGTTGTTTGGAGTCGTCTCACTGGCTTGGTTTCGAGGAAACGGTTCGTGGTGTCAGACATGACATCAACCCTCTGAATCAATCGTGAGCGAGGCCTTGATGAAGTCCGGACAGCGTTAGAAGGAGTTGTTTGGATGGTGCCTGACTCGCTTATGGATCGCTTTGGTTGGAGTTCCGCGTTGACCTGACAGCTTTGGGCTCCCACCTTCGCGTAGCGCGCGATGAAGACGCTCCTGTTTGTCTGTACCGGAAATACCTGCCGTAGTCCCATGGCTGAGGCCTTGGCCAGACGCGCTCTGGCGGACAACCCTGGCTGGCGGGTCGTTTCGGCTGGTATTGGGGCGATCGATGGACAACCTCCAAGTCATCATGCCGTGGCCGCCATGAGAGAACTGGGCATCGACATTTCACAGCATCGTTCCCAAATGCTAACCGGCCGACTTGTGAGAGATGCAGATTTTATTTTTGGACTCACCCACGGCCACGTGGATGGGGTAGCGTTGTTGTACCCAGAAGCGGAGCAGAAGACATTTGTCCTTCGAGAATTTGAGGACCAGCTCAATGGCCTGGATAAGGACATTGCGGATCCGATCGGCGGTCCATTCACAGGCTATGTGCAATGTCGCAATCAAATTGAAAGCGGTGTGGCGAGCGCTCTCCAATTCTTGAACCAACATGTATCCGAAGGCGTCCACCGACGGCAGGTTTCCTTTGCTGTGGGTGCGGATCATGCAGGGTACGCGTTGAAGGAGGCGGTATTGAAGCATTTGAGCGGACTCGGGTTGGAAGTCACAGATTTTGGGACGTATAGCACAGAATCGACGGACTACCCCGATTACGCAATTCCTGTGGCACAAATGGTGGGTGCCGGCGACGTCGATTTTGGGGTTTTGTGTTGTTCGACGGGGGTGGGAATGAGCATTGCGGCCAACAAGGTTCCCGGAGTGAGGGCAGCATTGGTGGTGAGTGCGGAGATTGCTCGGCTAACGCGCCGGCATAACAACGCTAACGTGCTTTGCCTGGGTGCGATGACCACACCGCCAGAATTGGTTGGGAGTCTTTTGGATGCGTTCCTTGAATCTGAATTTGAAGGCGGTCGCCATGAGCGCCGCGTAAACAAGCTCGAAGCACGATCTGACATGTCTCGAACACTCGAAAACACCGATCCGGAAATTGCACAAATCATTGGAAATGAACGATGCCGGCAGCAGGAAAACATTGAGCTCATCGCGAGCGAAAACTTTACGAGCCCAGCTGTGATGGAGGTTCAGGGCAGTGTCCTGACCAATAAATACGCCGAAGGATATCCGCGGCGCCGATGGTATGGCGGCTGTGAATTTGTTGACCAGGCGGAACAGCTTGCGATTGATCGGGCCAAGAAATTGTTTGGTGCTGAGCATGCCAACGTCCAGCCCCACTCAGGATCTGGCGCCAACATGGCGGTCTATTTTTCGATGCTCAAGCCGGGTGACAAGCTCCTGACCATGGATCTTTCCCATGGAGGTCATCTGACGCACGGCAACAAAGCGAATTTCTCCGGGAAGTTCTTTGAGATCGTTCATTATGGAGTCCGAAAATCCGATGAGTTGATTGATTATGACCAACTCGCATCATTGGCTGCCGAGCACCGTCCCAAGATGATCACTGTGGGCGCCAGTGCATACTCTCGCATCATTGATTTTGAGCGAATGGGCCAAATTGCTCGATCCACTGGGGCACTGCTCCTAGCGGACATCGCCCATATCGCGGGTTTGGTCGCAGCCGGACTTCATCCAAGCCCCATGCGACACGCTGACTTTGTCACCACAACCACTCACAAGACACTGCGAGGGCCTCGAGGC
Source organism: Verrucomicrobiales bacterium (assembly GCA_005793375.1). Classification (GTDB taxonomy): domain Bacteria; phylum Verrucomicrobiota; class Verrucomicrobiia; order Limisphaerales; family UBA9464; genus SXSK01. Next base: position 2,284 of record SXSK01000393.1, read on the forward strand.
GGTTTAATTTTGTGCCGCGAGCAGTACGCCAAGGCGATTGATTCTCAGGCGTTCCCTGGAATTCAAGGCGGCCCCCTCATGCACGTGATCGCTGCCAAAGCGGTCTGTTTTCAGGAAGCCTTGCAGCCCGGATTTAAGGCCTACCAGCAGCAAATCCTAAACAACGCGCATGCCCTTGCCGATGGAATGAAACGGAATGGGTTTCGGTTGGTGAGTGGCGGCACGGACAACCACCTGATGCTGGTGGATGTTGGTACGCGTGGATTGACCGGCAAGCAGTCTCAGCATGCCTTGGACGAAGCGGGGATCACCACCAACAAGAATACCATCCCGTTTGAAACTCGCTCGCCGTTTGAAGCGTCGGGCATCCGTTTAGGAACGCCGGCGGTCACCACTCGTGGAATGAAGGAAGCCGAAATGGCAGCGATCGCGGACATGATTAGTGAAGTCTTAATGGATTTGGGGAACCAAGCGACGACTGCAACCGTTCGAGATCGAGTCCACGCGCTTACGGCAAAGTTTCCGTTGCCTTATTGAGGTCAATCAATCTGGCTGAGATCCTCCTTAGGTACTCGGAGGTGTGTTCTGTGATTGAGCCTGGCGCCACTGAGTCAAACGGTCCCGTATTTTCTTTTCAACGCCTTGATCGGTCGGTTCGTAGAAGCGCCGCGGTTCTCCCAAGTGGTCCTGGTGCACATAATGCCCAGGGAAATCATGGGCATACTTGTATCCCTCCCCATGGCCGAGCCGTTTCGCACCCTCGTAATGTCCGTCTCTCAGATGTGCAGGCACGGGCAAGGTTCGCCCCGATTTCACATCGGATAACGCAGCGTCAATCGCTCGGATTACCGAGTTGCTCTTGTGGGCCGTGGCGATATAGATCGCGGCTTCGGCAATGGGAATACGAGCCTCGGGCCAACCGATGAATTCGGCGGCTTGAGCGGCGGCTTGGGCCAGAACCAAAGCCATCGGATCCGCCAAGCCGACATCTTCAGCGGCATGAATCACGATTCGTCGAGCAATAAATCGGGGGTCTTCCCCGGCGTGAATCATCTTGGCAAGCCAATAGAGGGTGGCATCCGGATCACTGCCTCGCATCGATTTAATGAAGGCGCTAATGGTATCGTAATGAGCATCCCCATCTCCGTCGTATACCACAGCCTTCTTTTGAATACTCTGCTCAGCGACGGTCATTCCGATATCAATCACGCCCGTCGGACCTGGAGGCGTCGTGAGTACGGCGATTTCCAACGAGTTCAAAGCCTTTCTTGCATCCCCATCGGAGACTCGTGCGATGTGTTGCAGTGCCTCAGGGGTGATTGAAACTCGCAGATGTCCCAGACCTCGGTTGGAGTCTGTCAACGCACGATGGAGCAATGCGTGAAGGTCGGATTCATTGATGGGCTGAAGCTCAAAAATCTGGGACCTGGAGACGAGGGGAGAGTTGACGAAGAAAAAGGGATTGTGAGTGGTGGCGCCGATCAATTTTATTACCCCACTTTCGACATCTGGCAACAAGACATCCTGCTGGGACTTGTTGAATCGATGGATCTCGTCGACGAACAGTAGAGTGGGTTGCCCAGAATTACTTAAACGGTTTGCTGCCGAAGCCAGCACACGACGCATGTCGGCGACGTTCGATTCGACCCCACTCAGACGTTCGAACCGAGCTTTAGTCTGCTTCGCAATGATCTGCGCCAGCGATGTTTTTCCCGTACCTGGTGGACCAAAAAATATCAAAGACTGCACTCGATCCGCCTCAATCGCCCGCCTCAATAGCATGCCTGGAGACAGTATATGGGATTGTCCGACGTACTCATCCAGCGAACGGGGACGCATTCGAGCCGCCAGAGGTGCGCTGGCAAACGGGGATGCCTGGGGCAATATTTCTTCTGAAGTTCCCTCAGTTTTTCCGGGGTTTTGTGATCCGAAGAGTTCGTCCTGCGCCATAACGTCAGTCTATCGGATGTTCCCGATAATGAACACCCTGTGGTGGACTCAAGGCCAAAGCAGGCTTGGGAACCGGGTGCGCAGGCCGGACCGAAGCTTTGGGTAGGTGCGTTCCTTCCAAGTAGGCCAATCGGTTGTGGATTCGAGTCGCTTGCCGTCTGGGGTGTGCACCCAAAGTCGCACCGGTACCCGCCCCTCACAAATTTTGGGATGTTGATCCAAGCCGAAACAATCCGTGAGCTTTACTTGCGATTCGGGCGACTCAGATGCCTCTTCGCTAACCCCATAAACCAATTTGATTCTTAGTGATTCCTTCAGCCAGACGCTCAGCGGTGCCAATTCCTCCAGCCAAATCCGCTGACCTTCTTGGAGATGATTTCGAAAAGATGGCAGCAGATCAGCGAATTGGACTTCTCGGGTGATTGTGCATCCGGCAAATGCCTTGGAAAGGGATTCTTTGATCGCGTGGCCATCGAAATCAGGGAATTCCAATTCAGGAAGGACAGCATGGACCAATCGAATGCGTGCGACCCACTGTCGCACCTCATGATTGAACTTGGGCAGTTCGAACCAACCTCGGGCAAAGGCATCGGCGAAGCAGGCTCCGGCGCGGAGAGTATCGATCTCGCGCTGGTGTTCGTGTCCAATCACTAAATCCAAAAATCGCAGCACTCGGAGGGCGGCAATCCGTTTGTGGGTTCGGTCGTACAGGTATTCGACTGTTGACGATAGATGTTGTGGAAACATTTCAGGAAGCCAGGACTCCTCGATAGCAGTTGCCTGGCTCAGAAGGGTCATAGCACCGGTTCGGCCAGTGACCTCCTTGATACTAGCGACAACCATCAACTGGCTTTGGACCACGCTATCCCGAACCAACGTTCCAGAGCGCTTTTCCGTGAGTTCACAATCCAGAGTGCCGGTGTCACGGCGTTTGGCGACTTGGTCGACGAAGCCCGCCAATAGACATCGAAGAAGAGCATCTTCCCCAGGGGGCGCGGTTTCGTCCTCCTCCAACAGGCCTTCACGTGAGGCGATCTGAAGTATCTGCTGAAATGTGTCTTCAATTTGTCGAGCCGTTTGCGCATGGATTCCATGACGACGGCAGGCTTCGACGCTGAAGTTCGACCGTTTGGCGAACTGCTGGGCCCGCATGAGCGTATAAAAGTCACTCATCGCGCTGGCCTCGAACAACTCTCTCTCGTCCTTGATGTGGCTGTCATCGCGGCCCGCCCGCATGAGGAGATCCCGTCCGCTGACCAATGCAGCACATTGAGCGGCGCCGGGCACGCATCCACGTTTTGACGCCTCGACTAACATTCGGGAGAATCGCGGATGCATAGGTAACCGCAGCATCCGGCGACCGATATCCGTGAGACTCTCAGAAGAGGGATCAATGGCTCCCAGTTGATGAAGGAGTCTCTCGGCTCGTTCGACGGCCGCAACATCGGGTTGATCCAGCCATTCAAATGTCGTTGCCCTTCGGATTCCGAGGGAATGCAAGAGCAGCACGACTTCGGCGAGGTCGGCTCGCTGAATCTCGGGAGTGTTTTTGGCCGACCGGTTGAGGTGGCTACTTTCGGTCCAAAGGCGCCAGCAGGTGCCTGGTGCTGTACGTCCCGCTCGTCCAGCGCGTTGGTCGGCGCTGGCACGACTAATCTCTTCCAGATGCAGGGTCTGGATCCCACGCTCCGGTTCATACCGCGACACACGGGCTAATCCCGCATCCACCACATGACGGATGCCATCGATAGTGACACTGGTTTCTGCAACATTCGTGGCGATCACAATTTTTCGCCGATCACATGTGGCGAACGCTCGATCTTGATCTTGTGGAGCAAGGTCTCCGTGGAGTGGGATGAGCTCGACAGGCTCGCCGAGACGGGAGCTCTGAATGGCATTCATCGTGGACTGGATTTCTGACATGCCGGGCATGAACACGAGAATATCCCCTGGTTCGCCCTTCGATAGCAATCGCTCCACGGCATCGGCGGCTTGTTCTACCACAGGACGCTGGTCCATGTAGTCGGCGTACCGAATCTCCACTGGAAAGGTTCGCCCCTCGGATTCGAGGATGGGCGCTTCGTTCAAATAAGCAGCAACGGGGTTAGCCTCGAGCGTCGCCGACATGACCACGATCTTGAGATCTGGACGCCGATCCCGCTGCAACGTTCTCACGAGGGCGAGGGCGACGTCGCTGAGGAGATTGCGTTCATGGAATTCATCAAACAAGAGCACTCCGATGTCTTCCAATTCTCGATCATCCTGCAACCATCGAAGCAGGATTCCTTCGGTAACAAAACAGATCCGGGTACCGAGCGAGGTTCGATCTTCAAATCGAATCTGGTATCCCACTTCCTGTCCGAGCGGCACCCCTCGTTCCCAAGCGACACGGGCTGCCACCGTTCGGGCCGCGACGCGTCGAGGCTGCAAAACGATGATCTTTTTATCCCCTGCGAGACCGGCGTCCAAGAGCATCTGAGCGACCTGGGTGGTTTTTCCAGAACCAGTAGCGGCAACGAGAACCAGTCGATTAGTCCGTGTTAGATGGCGAATAATGTCGGCATGAAGTTGCCAAATGGGGAGATTTTGAGTGGGCACAAAGCGACATTGGTGGGTGAAACGATGGGAACATGCTCAGGGTCAGCCGGCCTTAAGTGCCCAGAAAAGGCAACCCAGAGTGATCAGGGAAACCAGGGCCATGACGCCGCCGGGCATGACCTTCTTGGACTTGGCGTACCGAAAGGTAAAAAAGCTGAAAAGAAACCCGATATCCAGTGGAGCGACCAGCCAGGGCAGGATGCCTAGATTGACTAGCGCCAGCGGGATGGCGAAAGCGATCGACATAATCAGGCTAGCTTTACTGCCAGCTTTTATGAAACCCACCACACCACCGGCAAGGAGAAGGGCAGTGTAGATCCAAATGACTAAGGCTGAGCTCATGAGAGGATTTAGGAGAGATAATCGGTGAACGCAAAGCGAAACAAGCCCGCCGAACGGCGGGGTCGTTGACATGAAGGGGGAGATCGACTGCAACCGAAGCGGCAACGTTAGGGCCGATCAGGCTCGTTCCATGTACTTACCCGTGCGCGTGTCGATTTTGATGCGCTCGCCGGTTTTGATGAAAAGCGGCACATTGATGGTGATTCCGGTCTCGATCAGGACAGCCTTTTGGACGTTATTGGCTGAATCGCCCTTGAGGCCCTCCGGGGCATCGGAGACTTTGAGGATGACGCTGGGAGGCATTTCGATGGAGACAGCCTTATCTTCGACGAATGTCATGGTAACCGAACCATTTTCGACGAGATAGTTTTTGGCGTCGCTAACTAATTCAGGCGGTAGCGTGACCTCCTCGAACGTCTCCGGGTTCGAGAATACGTAATCTTCTCCAGATTTGTAGCTGAATTCCATCCGGTTGGTTTGCAGAGGCACGGTCTCAATCTTCTCGTATGAGCTGAAGCGCACATCCATGGATTTACCAGTTCGGATGCTGCGGAGGATAGCCTGGACGAATGCCCTGAGGTTCCCGGGTGTCCGGTGAGTGACTTCGAGGACCACACAGATGTCGTTGTTGTACAGAACGGCGGTTCCCTTGCGGATCTCGTTAGCGTTGACTGCCATAAAACTGAAAATATCGAATTTTAATTGACCTGATTTGAGAAAGGGCGGGCAACCTAACGAGGGGGATTGGCATTGCAAGTCCTGTTTTGACAGGCGGGGACCGAGTATGGATGATACCTCTATCCATACACGTGAAATGAAATGCGTTATTCTGTGGTGCTTCAACGGGTTGGCGCCTGAAATCGTCCGCAATATCGACAAACAGCCACGGAAACGTGATTGAGGCTTAACATCCCTCATTTTAGTTGGCAAAACTAACGCACACGATGCTACGGCGACAGAGACAGATACAGGCGAAACTGAATAAAGGGTTCGATGCCTTGCTTTTTTGCACGGCATTCTGGCTCATTCACTTGATCCGAAACCTCCCTGCACTTGACCCGCGTGGGGAAATTCAGGACTTCAATACCTACGCCTGGTTGCTGTTCGTCATTTTCCCACTCACCCCCTTGTTGCTGGAGGTCAACGATTTTTACCAGAGGCAGGTGCTCGGAACCCGACAGCAGCGAATTTGGGCTCTATTCAAGGCGAGCCTGTGGATAACGGTCATTAGCGCGACGGCTGTTTCTCTGGTCAAAACTGATCTGCCCCGCGCGTTGGTGTTCTCGTTTGGCCCTGTGGCCTTTATCATAGTAGCCATCAAGGAAGAAATTTCGATGCGGTGGACCCAGTATCGCATGGGTAGCCAGCAATATCGAAAACGTGTGATCTTGGTCGGTACGTCGGAGGAAACCATCCGATTGGACAAGGAACTGAAAGGGAGCTCTCACGGCGAAGTGGAGATTGTTGCCCAGTTGGACCTAAACCAGGCTGGCGCAGGAATTCTTGCCGATGCACTTCATGAGCACTCTGCCAATGCGGTCATCATTTCTCCTCGGCAGACCTTGTTCGGCGAGATCGAGAAGGCGGTCCGCGTTTGTGAATTGGAGGGTGTCGAAGTTTGGTTGCGGGCTGATTTCTTTCAGACTCAGATCTCCCAAACCAAGGCGGAAGAACTCTATGGACATCCAATGCTGGTGTTCCGTACTGGCCCGGATGCGAGCTGGCAAGCAGCCGCCAAAAGCGTTCTCGACCACATGGGTGCGGCCTGCATGTTGGTTATCACATCGCCCGTGTTACTGCTGGTGGCGATCCTGATCAAGCGGTCGTCCCCGGGGCCGATATTCTTCCGCCAAAAACGCGCAGGCTTGAATGGCTCTCCATTCGAGATGCTGAAGTTTCGCACCATGGTGAGCAACGCGGAACAACTCAAGCAGGAGTTGTTGGCCCTAAACGAAATGTCCGGCCCGGTGTTCAAGGTGTCCAATGATCCGCGTATTACCAACTTGGGACGATTTCTCCGAAAGTGGAGCATTGATGAGCTGCCTCAGCTAATTAATGTGCTGCGGGGGGAGATGAGTCTGGTAGGCCCAAGACCTCTTCCTGTAGATGAGGTGCGACGTTTCGATGATATGGCTCACCGCCGTCGGTTGAGCGTCAAACCGGGGCTGACGTGCCTCTGGCAAGTCAGTGGCCGCAATAACGTAAGCGACTTCCGGGAATGGGTCAGGCTGGATTTAGAATATATCGATAACTGGTCGATCTGGTTGGACTTGAAGATTTTGTGGAGAACCATTCCAGCGGTATTTAGCGGAGCGGGGGCTAAATAATCGAACGAAACAGCTCAAGGTTTCCCACCGGCACCGGGGCTAATGCCAATCCTGTCTGCTTTCTTCCCAACCGAATGGTATCAGCCGAGTTGGATAAACCAGTCACGGGCTACTTACGGTTGGCGCAGACCCAGTTCTTCCGCCAGACTTCAGCTGGCCGTTGAATCACACGCATAATGAGCGCTCCGTCTGACCGCAAAACCGCATCAAGAACCTCTGGTAAGAAATATCCTCCCAAGCCGCAGCCGACCTCCGTCGTGACTGGCGGCGCCGGTTTTCTCGGGTCGCATTTGGTCGACCTGCTGCTATCACGGGGACATCGGGTCATTGCCATAGACAACCTCGTTACTGGGTCTTTGGAGAATATTGCCCATCTGGCAGGAGTGGAGTCGTTCCGGTTTATCAAGCAAGACGTCACCGAGTTCTTATACTTGGCAGAAACGGGCGAATATGTCTGGCATTTTGCCTCACCTGCCAGTCCTATAGATTATCTTGAGTTGCCTATTCAGACCTTGAAGGTCGGTTCATTGGGCACACACAAGGCATTAGGATTGGCGAAGACCAAAGGAGCGCGATTCCTACTCACATCGACGTCCGAGATCTACGGTGACCCCTTGGTTCATCCGCAGCGGGAAGACTACTGGGGTAATGTCAATACGATTGGTCCACGGGGTTGCTACGATGAGTCCAAGCGATTTGCTGAAGCACTGGTTATGGCATATCACCGTCAACACCAGATCCAGACGCGAATCGTTCGAATCTTCAATACATACGGGCCACGCATGCGATTAAATGATGGGCGCGTAGTGCCGGCATTCATTAGTCAAGCACTCCGAGGTGAAAAGCTGACGATTTTTGGAGATGGATCTCAAACTCGGAGCTTCTGTTATGTCAGTGATCTCATCGAGGGCATTTATCGGCTGATGATGTGTGATCAGCCCGACGCCCATTTCCCCTGTAACATTGGGAATCCGCAAGAATTGACGATGCTCGAGTTTGCGGCGGCAATCTTGGGGGCAACGGGATCGAAATCGAAGCTCATTCATAAGCCATTGCCGCAGGATGACCCCAAGCAACGTCGCCCTGATATCACGCGAGCAAAATCTCTCTTGAAGTGGGAACCTTCGGTAGATTTGACGACTGGGTTGCGCGAGACCATTGAGTACTTCCGGCCGCGCATCGGCTGAGCGAAGGTCGTTTGAAAGTAGTGATTGGTGTGTGGCAAAGAATTCCCATTCCTTGACCCGCCACATCCAATCGCGGTAGTTTGGCCCCTACGGGGAGCCGTATTGAACGGCTGAGAGTTCCACTGGCGTGGATGACCCTCTGAACCTGATCCGGGTAATGCCGGCGAAGGGAAGCCTGCTGTTGCTGCTATTTTGTGATCGAACCGCAGGTTGAGATCAACCAGCGTCAGAGACTTATTCCCGTAAGTCCGTTGAACTGGTCCAAATTTCGAGTTTCATGATCGCTAATCAATCATCGTTCGAACCACACAGCACCAATCCCTTGCCGAGAAGTCGACGGGTGTACCTGCCGGGCTCGATATTTCCTGAGCTGCAGATTCCGATGCGCGAAATCGAGTTGTCACCTACCAAAACGGTGCGTGGCCATGTGGAGGACAACGCCGCTGTAAAGGTCTATGACTGTTCGGGACCATGGGGCGATCCCCATTTCGTGGGCATGGTAGAGGATGGACTGCCAACTCTAAGGAGCCAGTGGATTCGCGGTCGCGGGGATGTCGAGGAGTACGAAGGCCGCGAAGTTCGGCCACAAGATAACGGCTACCTCAGCAGACAACATGCGGAGTACGCCAGCCAGGCTGAAAAGAACCGCTTGATAGAGTTTCCAGGATTGCGCGGAAAGCGTCGACGTCCGCTTCGAGCCCAAGCGGGCCATCCCGTTACCCAGCTTTGGTATGCGCGACGAGGAATTGTCACCCAGGAAATGGAGTACATTGCGATCCGAGAGAACCAGGGTCTGGCCGCGACCGCTGAAACGGCATCCGGCCGTTCCGCCACCAACGACCTACGCCATCAACACCCTGGATCCAGCAGCCTTCAGGAGTCCCCTTATACGCCGTCCATTTTCCGACGATTTGCCCAGCGCATCCCACGAGTCATCACTCCCGAATTTGTTCGAGCTGAAGTCGCTGCAGGTCGGGCAATTATCCCCTCAAATATCAACCACCCGGAGTCTGA
>SXSK01000038.1 GCA_005793375.1 Verrucomicrobiales bacterium
AGCCGCAGATTAACGGGCGGGCCAGTTCCGCGCAAGCTAAAAATGTCGTCGGGTGCGATCGACAGCTTTCCAGCCGTCGCGCCAAGAACGGCGCTTTTCCCCTTCATCTTCCAAACTTTAAGTGAACTGTCGCTGTAGTGATAGTCACCAACACTATAAAAAGCAAGACATAGGCCCGCAACTCGGTCGGAATGTTTTGCTCCGCGCTTAGCCGCAGCTGCGTCATCGCGCTGCCGATGATCTGCGGTTGAGTCATCTCGATGGCGATATTGACCAGGAGCAGCCCGATGGTGGCAGCCACGGCACCCGGATAATGCCGTAAGAAAACAAGAACGCCCACCAATGGCCACCGGCGCTTTACGACAGTCGATGGATTATGCGTGGGAAGTTGCAGGTGGTTCAGGTTATGGACTCGGCGGTGTGGCAATGCGATAGAACCGACTCGAGGAGGACGACGGGTCCACGATAGTTTCGATGCGATTGATCGCACGGGCAGGCAGCTCAACGAGCTTCGTCCACGAGGAAGCGTCCAGTGTCTCTTGAAATTGGATGGTGTAAGTGCGGTTCGAAATCGCTCCGAACGAGAGAGTGACACCGTTACCCCTCGTGATGGAGTCCACCCTTAGCAGACTCAATGAGTTCGTCGGGTCGGTGCCAACCCGGTATTCATCGCCGTTCGACATTCCATCACCGTCGGAATCCGCGTAAGCCGTTGCGCCATTCGCGCCAAAATAGAATTGTTCCCAATCATCGGACAATCCGTCGGCATCGAGGTCGATCACCACACGCAACCGCGCGGAGGCGCTGAGGATCGAACCGGTGGCGTCCGAGACCAGCACGTCGTACGCCGCGCTGGCCGCGGGTTGAACGTTGGTGAGACGGAGGAAGGCGTTGGTCGCACCGAGGAGGTCCCTTCCGTCTTGTCTCCATTGGTAAGCGAGCATGGCACCGCTGCGGACAACCACATCCATCGTCACCTGGTCACCAGCACATACAGTCACGCTTTGCGGCTGAGTCAAAATCGTCATGGGATAGTACAGCGACAAGGAAGCATTCGAGCTCAGAACGGAACCCGCAGAATTGAAGACCAAGACCTCATAATTGCCGGGTCGCAAGATTCGCGCACCGGTCGAATCCAGCGTCGAGTTGGTCGCAATCGAGAGCGGTTTGCCATTAAAGCGCCATTGAAAGCGCAGCAGCTCAGCGCCTATAGCGGTGACATTGAAGCTGGGGCTTTGTGCAGTAGTCAGCTGTAAACTGAGCGGCTGGACCGTGATTGCTGGGGCGCGGCCCGATGGCGTTCGTGCACCCGCGGTCGGCGGTGCCGCCACCCAACTCGCAGGATCGTTGGCGAAGCCACCCGAATTTTGGCGCTGGAGGGACAGACCGAAGCCATCGGCGCCACCCGGCCATGGGGCGGAATCTCCGTAATCGACTTTTTCCAGGACCACGAAGGTTGCGAAGCCCACAACCGCCGTGGTCGGTTTCTGCAACTCCAAGCTATCGCCGGAATTGTCGAGTCTACCGGAGTAAGGACCGAACAGACGCGTCGTGTTGCTGACACCGTACTTCGCGCGGAAATCGGTGAGTATGGCCGTGTTCGTAGGGTTGAAGGCCACGAGCAGCACTGACTCCTCTGGAAGTAGGATCGTGTTGGTCGGGAATTCGAACTCGACGCCCCCTCGCAACCTCCAAGTGTTGGTCTCCTCAAATAGCGCGACCGGGCCAGCCGTTGCATTGAGCAATTCGATGTATTCCCCATCCAGGTCAGTATCCCTGCCATCGACTTCCAGCGGATGATACATTATCTCATGAATAATGACGGGGCTTGAGCGTGGACCGGCGTTGGTCAAACCGAGGCTGCTTGCGGATTGCGCGACGAAATGCTCTCGGCCATCGGTCGTGACGTTGCGGCCAAACGACACTCCATTTTCCGCGGGACCAAAACTGTGACCATGGAAATAACCGGTAAGTGCTCCCACCTTGTCCGCACTGAAGAGCCAGACCTCATCGCCAGCCGAGTCCAACCCAAAGCGTCTTTCCCCGACATCAAAGGCGCGTTCATCAAAAGTGATGTGGCCGTCTGGGGAAATGATCGTGCCGTTGGGGATGCGGAATTTTGCCGGAGTCTTGAAATCGTCGGTCAACCACCACCCGCTGATGTCCACCGGAAGTGCGGTCGGATTGTGAAGTTCGATCGTGTCGAAGGGCGGTGACATGTCGATCCTGGTAAGTGCTTCCTGGATCACCACGGGAGCGATAATCGCTGGGTTCGGCTCGGCGGTGCTTGGTGAGCCACCTAAATGAACACTTGGTTGCCATTGGGTCTTGCTCTTCCAAGCATCTGGCGCAGCGGCATCGTCCACGACCGTGAGTGAAAACCCAAACCCATCCGTCATCGGATACCAACGGTCTTCGTACCTGAAATCGAGAATCACCTCATCGGACGAATCGAGAAGGCGAAGCTGCCCGACGTTGTTGTCGAGATACCTGGTGTACTGCCCTGCCACAGGGGCTCTCGCACCGTAACGAGCGGAAAAGGCATCAGCATTTTTTACGACCAGCACTCGTGCCCCCGGCGCCAATGTCGAGATCCCCCCATCGCTGAAGTTGAAGTCGACACCGTTGGTCAGTCGCACCCCAGCCAGGCTGAGAGTGTCGACTGGGGAAATATTCCTGAGTTCAATGTACTCGTACTCGTCAGGGGCGAGCGAGTTGCCGGTCAACCCGCTCGGGTGGTACATAAGTTCGGTCACGCGTAGATACTGCTGCGCCAGACTGGGCGCGCCTGGATAGACATAGGTCGTGAGTGTGTGGCCAAGCGTGTTCTTTACCCGGATCGTCTCGCCCCGCGCAGAGAGTCGGCCTTTGTAAGGGCCCAGCACGAAAAGTCCTTGGCCGCCACGCGGACCGCTCGCGCGCTCCCGAAAAGCTCGCAAGTTTGGAGAGACATAAGCGACACTATTTGACGGCAACACCGTTCCTGGGGCGAAGGTGAAGTCGATGCCACCTTCCAGCGTCCAACCGGACATGTCGACCGCGACTGCCGCGTGGTTGGTGATGCAGAGGTACTCCTGCTCCTGATTGCCCTCGACGGGATTGAAGTCGGTACCCAATACCGAAAGGAACATCGTGGGCGGTTGGGCGAGCGGAATTCCTGCGGTGTTGCCCGCTCGGATGCCGACGGACCGACTCGTGTTCGTGATGGAGTGGGTGAGGTACCAATGCCGCCGGCGGGGCCCGATGAACTGGTTGAGAAGGTCACTGACACCGCTGTGGAACGTCTTGCCAGACGCCCACGGGGAGAAACCCCACTTCGCTCGGTCCAGATTCGCTTCGACACCGATCAAATTAGTCATGAATCGGATGCGGTTTTCCAGGATCAGCAACTCGGCTGGGGTGCCCGGCGGTTGAACCATCTGATCCAGGATCGATCGCTCACGGCGCAATAACATCTGGCGCGTCTCGGGCAGCGCCACAATCACGTCGTACAAGCGGTTGAAGTTGTAGGGCGCTGAGGGGCCATCGCACGGTGGGATGCTGGAGCCCCCATAGAGCGGATGGCTTTTACAGCTGTCGATACTCGCCTGCAGGGGGCTGCTGCCGCCATAGAGCTGACCCCAGGATGCATTCATATCGAATGGAATGCATCGCCAAAGTCCATCTCCGAAGGAGTCGCGATAAAGGCTCATGTTGGCCCAAACATCATCGTTCTCTGAGCACCAGCGTGTCCCCGCCAAGTGATTGATCACTTGCGGCACATCCAACAGATCGAAAACCGACTTCCGTCGCGACACCATTGAGGCCGATTCATTGATCCCCTGAGCGAGCTGCAAGTAATCCGCCCGACTTGCGTGGTTGTCTGGCTCCAGTTTCTGAAAGACGCCGGTGCTAAAGAAATTCGGTGTCAGAGTACCTACCGCTTTATACAGCGCCCCCGCGGGATCATAACCCAACCGCTCTACCTGTTCCTGGCCAATAACGTCGCTGTGGAACGCCAACTGGTAAAACGCGCCGTTCATTCGCACATGCACGGGATAGTCGAACGGGGCGGGCACACCGATCTGGTTGAGGAACCAGAAGCTCAGGTGTTGGCGGAGATAGGCTGGGTCCAGGTATTCGGCGAGCAAGGCTGACTTGCGAGAACGTCCGCCAGGACCAGCATGCCGCAATTCGTGGCCGCGGTTGAACTCCAAGCGGTGAGCCTTCTTTGCCAATCCGGCAGAGGTGTTTCCCCGCAGTTCCATATAAATGTTATCATAGAACTCGCCGTCATAAAAGAACGCCAGTCGCCCGCCGCCTTCGGAGTCAATTTTCGACAGTTGATCGGGCGCCACGAATAAATGGAAGATCGGCAACTGGCTTGTCAGGTTGGATGGCTCGACAATCGTGCCAAGATATTCCTCGGTCTGATTAGGACTAGTAAACAGCGGCCAGCGCGAGGCGTTTCCACTCACGTCCGTTGCAGCCACGAGGTAGCGGATCATCTGGCCATCGGCCGAGACGTCCCGAGGAATGGTCGCTCCATAGATGCCATCGCCTGCCTCGCCGTCACCGTGTGTTCCATCATCCAACATCGGTGTCGTCACCTCGTCGTTGAATTGGATCCGGTAGCGCATCGTGACGCGATTCACGGGATGAAATGACGGCCGAACGCGCGCAGTCACCAGCAGATCCTGGTTGTCGAGCGGGACATTGGGAACGTGATGCACCGCATCAATGACGGGGCCAGGCAGCGTCTTTCCGCCAAGGTTCACTGCACGTGGTGTGGGGGTGGCGAGGTAGACGCCCTCAGGACTCGTCGTGTACTCAGGACCTGAGTCCGATTGGGCAAATCCGTACGAGACGTCCAAAACTTGTTGGGGAAACGCCGGGTTAAACTCCGTGGCGATCGTAACGCCATCGGGCTTTACCAACCCCAGGAATTCTCCGCTGGCGCTCAGCTCGAAGCTTGTGTGCAGCGGGGCACCGGCAGTACGTCGATTGTGGCCCGACGCGAAGACAACCAAGAAACGCCCGCTTGCTAGGTTGGTCGCAGGGAATCGCCACTTAGTCAGATTTCTAGCAGAATCGCTGAGAAACCACCCGTCGAGGTTTACTGCGCTGGCGGAGGGGTTGTATATTTCTATCCAATCGGAATAGGCACCGGTCTCATCAGCGAGCGTCCGCGTGTTCGAGGCCATGAATTCGCTGATATACGGACCAGGGTCTGCGGCACTCGGGTCGAGACGATAAGCCCAGTTGCCCCCGGCAAACGAATTGGGGAGAGCTGCCAGATCACGGATGCTGTGCCCAACAGCCCAAGCCACATGGACCAACCCTGTCGCAGGCTGAACCAAGTCAAAAATGTACTCGCTGGCAGCGACAGGCGTGACACGCAAGGCCGGTGTTCCGTTGATCAAAAGATCGCCCTGCCCCACGCCACTCACCGGCTCGCTAAAGCGCACGGTGATGGTGTTGAGCGAACGAATTGTTCTTGAGGCAGCTGGTGTGAGTCCAGCGACCAACGGCGCCGTTGTATCCAACAGTGTGTAAAACCAAGTCGCCCCCGGGCCGCTCCCCTCGAATCGGTTTGGTGGAATCGACTGATCCGCAATTTGATGACTCGGACTCCAGCGGAAGGCGACGTCACCGTATCGAGGTTGATCAAATTGAAACAAGTATGTCGCGCTATTGAGGGCTGTGACACCCGTCGCTCCGACGCCATTGATGAGCAAATGAGCCGCCGTGACTCCCGTGACGGGTTCATTGAACCGAACCGTGACTTGAGTCAGTTCCGTGAGCGTCCCTGGTTTCGGCGTGACAGTCACAACAGTCGGCGAGTTAGTCTCCGCGAGAACTGCTTCGAGCGAGGCATTAAATCCGAAATCGCTGCTGCCGAGACTGCTTTGGAATACTTGGACAGCGAGAAGGTTGGTGCCCAATACAAGATACGACGGCGGTGCCGGCAGATCGTTGGTGACGAACGAAACCGGCTCGGGCGCGTTGTTGGCGAGCGTCGCAACGGTCACCGAGTTGCCGTTGTCGCCAGCCACTCGAACTCGCAACACTTCGGTGCCATTGATCCATGCCACAAAGCCGTCGTCTGCGAGCGAGCCCAAGCGGAGCGCTGCAATCTCGGCTAGGTTCGTCACAACGAATGTTTTCCTCAGAAACAGGCAGCCATAGACGCCTTGCATCCCTTTGATTTGGGTACCCCCGGATAGCGTGGAACTGTCGCCGGCCGTGTCGTACCAGAACGGGGAGGGCGCATTGACAAAGTCGGCGTCATTGAACTCTCTCAGACGCCAGGAGGCAGCGGGAGTGGAAGCCTCGGTTGTTCCCGGCCGCCAGCGCCATAACGCGCCGCGGTCGAAGACCGGCACTGCCGATACGGTGTTCGAATGAATAAACACGAAAATAAACGCGATTAGGGCGACTCGGTATGTCATGACGAACGGGCAATAGGGGTCGTCGAGGGTCGCGTTATTGAATCGATCGAGATCATGAGAATCGCTGAACAAGTAACGCAACCAGTATATCGACAATCCGAGAGAGCGCCAGAACTCGACGCGTACCAGCTCATGGAGGTAGGATAAACTACTTGGGGGGGGCGCATCTCCGAGATGCTCCCTACTTGGGGTAATTCCCTTGTCTGTCGTTGCACACCGCTGTTGTTTTGATATTCCTCTTGAAAAACCTGCCCACAAATTCTTCGAAACCATGAATATCCCATTCCATCGCCGCTCGGCTTCGGGGTTCACTCTGATTGAACTCCTGGTGGTTATCGCCATCATCGCAATCCTGGCTGGCATGCTGCTTCCAGCCCTGGGCCGAGCCAAACTTAAGGCGCAAGGCATCCAATGCCTCAACAACATGAAGCAGTTGCAGTTGGCCTTTGCCACCTACTCGACGGATTTCAAGGGTAACTACATGCCCAACACTTATGGTGGCGATGGTTGGGTGCGGGATTCGGTGGACATGAGTGATTCCAACCCGGCCAACTTCGATCCTAAGACGCTGTTGGATCCGACACGCGCGGTGCTCGCCCCCTATACGGGGTCCATTGGGATCTACCGCTGCCCGAGTGACTGGACCATGATCAAACCCCCCGGAAGCGCCGTGAAGGTCAAACGCATTCGAAGTGTTTCCGCAAGTCAAGCGGTCGGAACTTGGTCCGATGGCAAACCGACGCCTGGTTACTGGCTCGATCCGGCGTTCGAGGGCATTCATCTCCAGAATCGCGGCGGCAAGTGGAAGACCTTTGGCAAGGATGACGACGCCACCCGCCCTTCCGATACCTGGGTGTTTACGGATGAGCACCCTGCCAGCGTCAACGACGGCGGGTTTGGATTTCGCATGGTGGAAACATTGGCGGGCACCGCAGCTCGTGGTTGGGTGGATTTACCCGCAGGATTCCACGGCAATTCCGGCGCATTCTCGTTTATCGATGGCCATGCTGAAGTTCACAAGTGGTTGAACCCCGTCAAAGCCGGCAAAATGGGGCTTGATGGCAAGACGACGGATTACTCGCGATTGGACGATGGCCGGGTCGCCAATAACAAGGATATCTGGTGGATGGCCACCAAGACCTCCCAGCTCAAGAACGGGAACACGCCGTGGTGAATTGGTTGGGGCGGAGTCTTTAACGCCCCACCGGCACGATCCTCATCTTGGGAACTCGGGACCAAGCCGTTTGAGCAAAAGCGGCTCACGCAAGACGGGCTCATCCGAGAAAACAAACGCCTGGCGAACTCGCTCGACAGCGGCAGCCGCGCTCATGGCATCTTGCGCATGAACCCGCGCCAGCAGGCCTTGCTTGTCCACCAATGCCCCTGGGGCGGCAATCGCGTCCAACCCCACTTCCAAGTGGGGTTGATCGCCCTTTCGGAATCGGCCACCACCCAAATCCCTCACAACCTCCCCGAGTACCCGCGCATCGCTATCCCGAACATAGCCACCGGAGTCGCTGCGCACATCCCTGACGACTGCCGCCAGCGTGTCATGTCTCAATCGGTGTTCGTACGCCTCAAGATCCGCTCCTTGCAGACGCAACAGTTCGCGCCACGTGGTCCATGGACGCCCAGAATCCAGTTCCGCTTCGGCCTGGGCCCGGCCGGACTCGATAGTTCTTGCTCGTCCCGTTTGTAGCAGCAGGACACCAGCAAACTCCAGAACCAACGACCGAACATCCTCGGGGCCTCGACCCAGCAAACATGCTTCGCTCTCCCGAACTTCCACCCAATTGCCAATGGAAGTACCCAACGGCGAATCCATCTGTGTCACGACCGCATTCGTTCGAACACCGCAGGCATTCGCGAGACTCACCATACGACTCGCCAACTCCATCGCCGCACTCCGATCGGCCATGAATGCCGCCCTGCCAGTCGTCACATTGAGCACCAGGGAATCCAGGGATTCCGCGAGTTTTTTGGAAAGAATGCTGGCGGTAATCAATGGGATACTCGGCACCGTGGCGGTCACATCCCTGAGAGCGTACAAAATGCGGTCCGCAGGAACCATCCGATCCGTTTGAGCACAGATGCAGCAGCCCAAGGACTGCACTTGCGCCACAATCTGCTCGCGGTCCAACACAGTTCGGAATCCCGGGATTGATTCGAGTTTGTCGAGCGTTCCCCCGGTGATCCCCAAGCCGCGCCCAGCAATCATGGGGACTCGAAAGCCAAGGCAGGCCAGTAAGGGAGCCAGCGGCAGCGAAACCTTGTCGCCAACGCCGCCGGTGGAATGCTTGTCCACAAGCAGGCGCTTGTCCTCGGGAAAATCCAACCGATCCCCAGAATCCCGCATGGCCATCGTCAGAGCTCGGGTCTCGCCTTCGGTCATCCCTCGGAAATAAACCGCCATCAAGAACGCCGCGATCTGGTAATCCGGGATCTCCCCGGCAACTACAGCATGAACCCAGCGCTCAATATCTTCGGAAAGGAGAGTGATTCCGTCGCGCTTTGCTTCCAACAGTTGGAGAAAATTCATCTGAGATCC
This sequence comes from Verrucomicrobiales bacterium, assembly GCA_005793375.1. Lineage (GTDB taxonomy): Bacteria > Verrucomicrobiota > Verrucomicrobiia > Limisphaerales > UBA9464 > SXSK01. Next base: position 8,980 of record SXSK01000038.1, read on the forward strand.
CAGTCGGGCGCGCTGAAGATTAAATGCCTGATCCTCGCCCGAAATCATTCTGATACGTTCTCCAGTGCGGGTCAATCGTTGCCGATCTTTCGCGCTGGTCATCGGAACTGAATCCGCCAAACTGAAACTATGGCTGTGAGCGAGTCTTACCGTGAATTCGTACTCGAACAACTCAAACGAATTCAGTCTGTCACCTGGCGAAAGATGTTCGGGGGTGTCGGCATTTATTCAGGAGACGCCTTTTTCGCGTTGCTCGACAACGACACCCTGTTTTTCAAAGTGGATGACCAAACGCGCCCCGATTATGAATCGCGGGGATCGAAGCCGTTTCAGCCCTTCGGCTCGGGCTCACCACCCATGCGTGGGTATTTCGAGTTGCCCGCCGATATTCTGGAGGACCCAGACCTCCTGGGTATTTGGATGCACCGCTCTATGAACATCGCAAGCCGACCAAAAGCCTCGAAGAAACCGAGAGCCAAACACTCCAACTCCAAAACGCGACCATTGTGACGCATCGCCTTTTCTTCATCGTACTCCTGGCATGGACAGGTTGTACACCTCACCCCAAGCACCCGCTGAGCTCGACGCCTTGGAACGGGAAGGAAAATTTCAGACCGGCTCAGCGAGCTATCGAGATTAGCTGTGACTGTTCGTTCGGCTCGGACCTGAGTTAAGGTAGCTGTTCGTTCCGGAGATTGGATCCGTCTCGCCTACTCGACTCATGCCAGGATTTCTCGAACCACACGAGCGGGTTTCTTATCGGTCAGCGTCAACTCGCGCCCTGCCCTGCGATAAATCAGCTTGGTGTGATCCAAGCCGAACAGATGCAGCAACGTGGCATGGTAATCATGGTGCGTGACGACATCCTTGACGGCTTGGTGACTCCATTCGTCGGTTTCGCCGAAGGTCATACCACCTCGAATGCCGCCGCCGGCCAGCCAAATCGTAAATCCGTAAGTGTTGTGGTCGCGACCGACTTTTTCCTTGCCCAGATCGTTTTGCATGACGGGCAGGCGGCCCATTTCGCCGCCCCAATGAACCAGTGTGCTATCCAGGAGACCATTGGCCTTGAGGTCTTTGATCAAGGCGGCTACCGGTTGATCGCTGCGCACACATAAATCAGGCAGGGCCTTGATCAAGCCGCTGTGCTGGTCCCAGCTCTGCCCATTGTTCACAATTTGAACGAACCGCACGCCTCGTTCCACCAGTCGGCGCGCGATCAGGCATCGCGTGCCGTAATCCCGAGTTAGCTCATGGTCGACCCCGTATAATCGACGAGTGGCCTCGCTTTCATTGGAAATGTCCATCGCTTCCTTGGCAGCGGTCTGCATGCGGGCCGCGAGCTCGTAGCTCGCAATGCGAGCGCTGAGATCGTTTTCGCCTGGGTGTTCCGATTGATGCGCCAGATTGAGTTCTCGGAGCAGTTCGATCTGCTTTTCCTGTGCGGCACCGCGCAAATGCGGGGCGGGATCCAGGTTTAGAATTCGAGGTTCGCGGGGGCGAATCATGGTGCCTTGATAGAGGGAAGGCAGCCAGCCATTGGTCCAGTGCTGGTCCACCAACAAGGGCGTACCGTTGGGATGGGTGAGCGTGATGTAAGCCGGTAATTCCTGGCTTTCACATCCGAGCCCATAATTGATCCAACTGCCCAGCGTCGGTGCTCCGGAAGTGATACGGCCGCCCGACAATGCGTAAAGGGATTGGCCGTGGTTGTTGACACCGGTCTTCATTGAACGGACCACACAGAGGTCGTCCACCACATCCGCCAGGCACGGCAGCAGCGACGACAATTCCGTGCCACTTTGACCATGCTTTCGGAATTCCCAGAAAGACGGCAGGACTTTCGCACTCGCCTGGCCCGCATTGTCGAACTTGAGTTCGCCTGGAAACTTCTTGCCTTCATACTCTTTGAGCAGCGGCTTGGGATCGAAGAGATCCATCTGACTCGGGCCACCGATCATGAGTATCGAAATCATGGCCCGCGCTTTGGCGGGATGATGTGACGGCTTGGGTGTGAGGTCGTAGCGTCGCTGCTCCAATTCGGGCCTGGCAGGTTCGGCCAGCAAACCATCGCGTTGAAGCATCCAGGCCAAGGCGGTCGAGCCCAAGCCGAAGGCGTTGGCCCCCAAGAAATGGCGACGTGAACAAAGCCCGCTAGGGAACAAGGACTCGGAATGCATAGCGTTAGTCTAAGTAAAGAAAACGGTTGGAACCGAACAAGGCTTGGCAAAGACTCGCCAACGCCAGCAATGAAGGATCCTGGGGCTCGGCGGATTTGGGTTTTTCCTCGGGTTTTGATCCACTGGCCACAGCGGCCAAGGTCCGCTGCAACCCATCCGACTGCACCGCCAAATAGTCCAGATTGCGTTGCAACTCGGCTTCACTGGGTTCACGGATATAGAGCAAGCGCCACAACCACAGCACCTGATCGCGCATTCCTTGAGGACGTTCCCGCCGCAACCGCTCCGCCAATCCCTGGGAACAATTTAACACGAAATGGTCGTTCAGCATCATTAATGACTGGGGTGCCACCGTCGAGACCGGTCTGGCTTCGCAGTTTGGTATCAATGGTGGGGCATCGAACATCTCCATCACCCCGACCGGCGTGGATCGACGGACTTGCACATAGATGCTGCGTCGATACTCCTGTCCTCCCAGGCTTCCAACCCCAGAGGGATTGCCATTGCGATCTCGGCTTTGAGTTCCCACAACAAATTGACCCTGAGGATTCAGTGCCACCGGAATGGGCGGACCATAGGACTCGGGATTCAATCGCCCACTCAAGGACAGCATGGAATCGCGCAGGCTTTCTGCATCCAAACGCCGCAGCCGCATTCGTCCGAGCCAGCGATTGTCCGGATCCAACTGCTGAGCCTCCAGGTTCAGCGTGCTTTGCCGATAGGCCATACTGGTCACGATCCGCCGATGGAGTGACTTGAGCCGCCAGCCATTCGACATGAAATCGCTGGCCAACCAATCCAGCAATTCCGGATGACTCGGACGTTCACCGAGTGCTCCAAAATCTCCCAGGGTGGTCACCAATCCCTGTCCAAAATAGTGGTGCCAGACACGGTTGACAAAAACCCGAGCCGTCAACGGATGGGATCCGTCCGTGAGCATTCGGGCGAAGGCCAACCGCCTGCCGGTGGTTCGAGTCGAGGAGTTCGTCGGAGCAATGTCTCGAGCCGCACGACTTTCGAGAACCGTCAAGCCACCTGGAGAAATCGTTCCTTTGGGTTGCTGATGATCTCCGCGATGGAAGAGCACCGTCTGGAGGTTCTTTCCTGGTTCTTCAATGAGACAATGAACCATGGGATCCTGCGGCTTCAGGGACCGAAGTTCCGTCGCTTGTTGACGAATTGCCTCCACTTTCTTCGCCCCCTCGGGATCGATCTCACCCAAGAGGATATGGTCTTGAAACGTGGGCCACTCGCGCAGAAGCTGCTTATGAGCCTCGGTTCGCTTGTCGGCTGGAGTCTTGCGAGCCGCCATCACCGGTCCCCGAAGATCTTCTGGCACCAGAAGCAGCTGCTTTTGCACAAACATCTCAATGTGCGCGTCGTGCAACTGCTGTGCTTCGGCATCAACTCGCCGAGCCGCCATCTCGACACATTCCGCAGCACTCCGATCGTCATTTGGCATCAACGAAAGGAGTCGCTGGCCTGGGTTCTTCCAATGCTTCCAATCAAATGCGGGTTCAAAAATCGCGCGTAACCGATAGTAATCACTCTGCGGAATGGGATCATAGCGATGATCGTGGCATTGGGCGCACTGGATGGTGAGCCCCAGAACCGCTGAGGAAACAATATGAACCGTGTCGGCAATCACTTGGTTTCGGGCCAATTCCTGGTCCGGGGGCCCATCGCCCGTCGGATCGGGTGCCAGGCGAAGAAAACCTGTAGCAATCACTTTGTCCAACTCAGCACCTTGTAAGTCGCCAAACGGGGGCGAAACCAGTTCGTCCCCGGCCAGTTGTTCGGTCAGAAACTGGTCGAAGGGTTTGTCCTCGTTGAGCGACCGAATCACATAATCCCGGAACCGCCAAACCCACGCGCGCTCACTGTCCGCCTCGTTGGCTCCATTCGAATCGGCATAACCAGCGACGTCCAACCAATGCCGTGCCCATCGCTCACCGTAGCGATCCGAGGCCAATAAACGGTCCACTAAACGTTCATATGCCTGCGGGGAGTCATCGGTCAAAAATGCCTCCACTTCACCTGGGGTGGGTGGGAATCCGCTCAAATCAAACGACAAACGGCGGATCATTGTCAGTCGATCCGCTGGAGATGCAAATCGGATCCCGGCTCCTTCCAATCGTTGAAGGAGAAAGGCGTCAATTGGAGTCTGAACTAGTGAACGATTTTGTACGGGCGGAACGGCCGGCGAGCGTATCGGTTGGAACGACCAGAACTGGCGTTCTTCTTCGGTGATATGAAACTTAGGTACTTCGGTGGGTTCTGGACGAGCGGTTGGGGCTCCGGCTTCAATCCAATTCCGCAGGGTTTCAATCTCTCGAGGCGCCAACTTCTTCTCTCCCTTGGGCATATCCCCGGAGGTCACGAGCCCTAGCAAAAGACTTTCGTGAGGTTTTCCAGGCGACATCACTGGTCCAGTGTCTGTGACTTTGAGCAACAATCGACGCAATCGAAGATCGACCCCTCCCTTGAGGGTTTCCCCTTCACCGTGACAGTGGAAACAATGCGCTTTTAGGATGGGTCGGATATCTCGCTCAAAGGTGAGATTCTTCAAGTCTGCCCCCAAAATGACTTCTGGAGTTAACCAGGTCATGACCACCAGAAGCCAACGCCGACAATTCAAGAACTGCCCGAACCAATTCCCGACACGCCCGGCATCAGATCGAGGCGCCCTCCGGGTTCGGCTGGATCCCGGGCATGAACTGGGAACGTGGAGATTCACTTTCGGAATTCATAGCGTACTGGAGCCTGCCGATGCAACCCTCGATCGCGTCACCCAAGGCCAAAGGGCGCCTCTCGGAGTTACCGGCGGCGCATTGGATGCTGGGGAGAAAAGCGGCAGAGGGCTGCCGCGCTCCAAATCAATCGGGTCATGCCACTCGAATGGCAGCGCGGTTGCCCTCCACCGCTTTTGTGGAATTCCGGGGACGACCCATCTCCAAATGTCGGTACCTCGGAGAGGCGCCCATTGATCTCTTGAATCTCGCATCCCCCTTTACAGGTCGACCTGGCCACCGGATGCTGTTGTGCCATGGGTCGTTTTCTGAAGATGGGTATTTTGATGTTCGTGCTGCTCCAGGGTTGCCCGATTCGCGCCGTCCTTTTTGTGTCGACGGCGGATTCAACCCACAATACGCAGCCTCCCTCGGGCGCACTCGCGGGGAGTGGATGGCAATGGCAAGGGGAATGGAAGTCGTTTTTGGGAACTGTCGTAGGACCAAACAGTTTCCTGACCTCGCGCCACCTGGGAGGAACCGTCGGTGACGTTTTTGTCTTCCGCGGGGTCAATTACCAAACCATCGGAGTGTACGACGATCCTGTCAGCGATTTACGCTTGTGGAAGGTGTGCGGCCAATTCCCAGATTATGCTCCCCTCTACGATGGTCCTGATGAGACAGGCGCCCAAGTGATAGTTTTTGGACGCGGCAATCAACGGGGCGCTCCGGTTTTTGCCCCCGACAATCCCGAGGAACTGCGAGGTTGGAAGCCAGGGGCTTGGGATGGCCGATGGCGTTGGGGAACCAACCAAGTTATAGCTATTCTCAAAATCCACGACGCGGAATGGGCCGTGGGATTTCTTGCGATGGACTTCGACGAACACGGTGGCGGCGACGAAGCCCATCTGACGGGCGGCGATTCGGGTGGCGGCATATTTATCCGCGTGGGTACCGAATGGAAACTTGCCGGCATCAGCTACGCGGTCGACGGCAACTTCAATACCTCGACGAATGGCAATGGATTCCCAGCAGCCCTATTTGATGCCCGGGGCTTCTATGTGGGTACCGAAGAGAAATGGGATTTGGTGACAGGCAGTTCCACTGTAATCCCCTCGGCCTTCTATGGATCGAGGGTCTCGACAAAGCTCCACTGGCTGAGGGGACTCATCGAAGCCTCGGGGCCGGGGCTGACTCCCCCGGTACTGCAGAGTGGCAGTTCATTAGCGGGCCCTTTCCTGGCAGAACCCGAGGCCTTGCTGGATTCGGCAAAGCGCCAGATTCGTCTACCGATAACCCCTTCGACTGCCCCTCGATTCTTCCGCCTAAGCTCCGATTGCCCCTGGAAATTCATGCAAACTCAACACGCCGAGGGTTTCCTGATCTTTTCATACGAATAGTGCAAAAATTTAGGCTGTGACAGCGGATGTCCGACCCTGTGTGCGAGGTTGCGGTCATGAAAATGACCTCATTCAAGAAGGGAAAAGCGCAACTACAATTAGTCCTTCCGACACCTGCGGTGCAGTATCCTCGTTCGAGAAGCCGCCCCTGCTCACAGGCGCGTGCGCGCTGGTGGTTTGAACGGATGAAACAGGCGGTCGCCGGAGAGGAGCCAAGGATGGTCACCGGCCAAGCACGTTCTATGGCAGCTTAAGCCAAGCAGTTACTGATTCATCCGACGGAGTAAACTAGGCTTTGGGTGATCGTTGTTCCATCCAAAGTGCAGAACGCCTCAGAAACCATCGGAAAGGCCAGAACAAGAATTCTACCGCCTGCGCGAACCACGCCATGGGTTTGAGGATCATCCGAAAGACGGGGCGACCTATTCCTTGCAAACCCGAGCTTCGCGAATAGGCAATCGACGACGCTGTGATGAGAAACACTCCGATAAATTTCTGCCAAGCATGGACGTGTTCCTTGGTGGCTAATTCTGCAACCAACAGCACCCCGACAAATCCCACGAGCAGAAAGGCAGTTTTTCCCAGTATGGGATAGACTGCGATTAACCGTATGCAATATCCCGCCAGGAATCGCAAGACCAGTATTCCGATGAAGACGCCCGTGACCACAACCCAAAGTTTTGGACTCAGAGCTACCGCAGCGACCACATTGTCGACGCTCAAACTTAAGTCCATGATCTCAATGCCAATCACGGTTGGCCAAAAGCCTTGACTCATGCGGAACCCGTCTCGCTCCTCTGCGACAGTCTCCGAATGGAGGTTGGAAGTGAGATTTGAGCACGCCAAATAGATCAGATAAAGGGCGCCGGTAAATTTCAGCCAGGGGTTGTCGATAATCCATGTGGCGAAGGCCAATGCCAATCCTCGAAACAGGTAAGCTCCGATCACTCCAAACCTCAACGCCAATATTTTCTGGCGTCCAGGCAAGTGGGCGGCCATGGCGGCAATTGCCAAGGCGTTGTCAACCGATAGGAGTCCCTCGATAAGAATCAGCGAAATGATCACGGGAATTGCGTGGAGCAGTTCCTGTGTCCAACCCATTTGAGCCAGCAGTGTCATGAGTCAATTCGCGCCAACCGAGCAACAGAACATGGGCTTCCGGGGAGAATTGTCCAGCCCGCCTCTTTCAAGAACTTGAGGCACTATCCGGCTGGCGCCAGGCCATCAACGCGGTCCGCAGCGCGTCGACTTCCTGGCGGAGGACTGGCAGGAGGTTGCGATAAGGCTCCCAGGACCCTTCTTTGAGTCCCTGTTCCATCACGGAAGCGACGGCAGCCACACGACGTCCCCCAAGATTCCCGGAACTTCCCTTCAACCCATGGGTGCTAGCTTTAGCGACCAATACATCCAAGGTTATTAGACTGGCCACAATGGATTCCAGTCTCGGGCCTAAGTCCGAGAGGAACAGATCGATTAGTTCAGTGGCTTCATCCGGTTGTTCCGGCAGTTGCATGGCACGAAGGCTTTGCAGTAGCTTGGGGTCAAGTGTCGGCTCACTCTGAAGTTCCGGAGGTAACGAGACTCCGACTGCGGGCGGAATTGAGGATGAGACTGGGACTGGGGCGGCAGGCAACTCGGTCTCCGAGTTGGGAAGTGCCAAGGGCTCGGGCTCAAGGCCCCCGCTGCCAAGCCCTAGCCGCTCTCCGGCATGGACCAACGCCACCCTCAATGATTCCAGCTCGATCGGTTTCGTGAGAAAATCATCCATTCCAGCCTCTATGCATCGCTCACGGTCGCCGGCCATGGCATTGGCTGTCAGGGCGATAATCACATGCGGTGGACGGTCCCCATACTCTTTGTCCCCCTCCGCACGTCGAATTCGGCGAGTCGTTTCGTACCCATCCAGTTCGGGCATCTGACAATCCATCAAGATGACATCATAATTTCCGGTGGCGGCCAACTTCAACGCCTCGAGTCCATGATTAGCGACCTCCGGGCTCAATCCCAATCGCCTCAATTGCGCGCTGGCCACGCGTTGATTGACCAGATTGTCTTCGACCAACAGCAACTGCATGGGAGCCGCCACTCTGGCCACGGTTTTGGCCAGGCTCGTGCGCTTTTGGAACGCCGACGGCAGGGCATCGCCACCCGATACCAAGTCGCGGAGGCATTCGTATAATCGAACCCGCTTGATCGGTTTTACTAGGAACCCGCTCACGCCGGCTGTCCGGAGGATCTCGGAATCTAGCCGTTGCCCCAAGGGCGCCAACAGAATGGTGCGCAAGTCTTTCCATCGCGAGTCGGCATAAATTTCCTGCGAAAGTGCATGGCCGTCCATATCCGGGAGTTGCAGGTCGAGTAAGGCCAAGTTAAACGGGTTTCCATGGGCGGTGGCCTCGCGGAGGATTTCTAATGCCTCCCGAGCCGTTCCGACACATCGGCAGTTGCCCTTTAGTGGCTCCAGTTCGTGCGACAAGGATTCCCTCGACGCCCCATGGGCCTCGACTATCAGAATGTTTTTTCCCGAAAGACTGGGGATTTCCGGCGAAGACACTGGATGCGGGATGGATCCAATGGGGAGACGAACATTGAACCAAAAACGCGATCCAACTCCTTCCTCGCTTTCAAATCGAATATCGCCACCCATAAGCTTGGACAACTGACGCGAAATGCTAAGCCCCAGACCACTGCCTCCAAATCTCCGGGTCGTCGAACCGTCCGCCTGGGTGAATGCTTCGAAAATCTTCTCTTGAGCCGAAATGGGTATGCCCACGCCCGTATCTCGGATCTCGAAACTCAGGTCTACAGTGCCTTCCACCGAACCGACCACCGTAGCCCTCAGCTGGACGTCACCTCGGGGAGTGAACTTGATGGCATTGCCCAGGAGATTGGTGAGCACTTGTCGGACTCGGCTGGGATCACCTCGGACCGCATCCGGAAGTCGGTGATCCATCCACAGCGCGAACCGTAGTCCTTTGGAGAACGCCAGTTCGGCCATAAATTCTGCCGTGTCCTCCACCAACTCGCGAATACTGAAATCGAGAGTCTCAAATTGCAGTTTGCCACTCTCGATCTTCGAAAAATCCAAGATATCGTTTAATAACGTGAGCAACGCTCGTGCACTCGAGCGAACCTTTTCCGCATGGTCACGTTGCTCAATGGTCAACGGGGTATCCAACAACAGCTCGGTAAACCCAATAATGGCATTCATCGGGGTTCGGAGTTCATGGCTGGTATTCGCCAGGAACTGCGCCTTGGTCTTGGCAGATTCCACCGCCGCGTCTCGCGCCAACTCTAAGTCCGCATTCGCCTGCTCCAACCGCTGTGCCGCAAGTTTCTTTTCATGGATGTTTTCAATCGTCCCCTCGTAATACTGCAAGTTGCCATCCGGCCCGCGCACCGCTCGCGCGTTCTCGCTGATCCAGATGACGCTGCCGTCTTTTCGGTAAACTTGACTCTCAAATTGATCCACCACACCGTCCCTAGCCATGAGACGCTCAAACTCATGTCGCCGGTTGGGATCCACATAAACCTGACGTCCAATATCGGTGCGGTCCTGCATCAACTCTTCCGGAGTCGCATACCCATAGATCTGCGCCAGGGCCGGATTCGCACTGATGTAGTGCCCGTCCGGAGTCGTCTGAAAAATGCCGTCGCGGGCATTGTCGATAATGTCGCGGAATTTCCGCTCAGCTTCCTGCGCCAGAGCGCGCGCTTCCACCAATGGGGTAATGTCACGGGAAATACCAAACGTACCGATGATCTTGCCATGAGTATCCCGAAACGGGAGCTTATCGCTCAGAGCGTATGTCACGTGGCCGTCCGGGTGGGTCTCCTTTTCGGTGAAACCGACCTTCCCCTGCCCGGTTTCCATGATACGCTGCTCATCCTCAAACGCCTGGATCGCATGCTCTCCGGTGAACAAGTCATGATCCGTTTTCCCTATCAAATCATTGGGATCCGTCAGTCCCAGTTTGACCGCCAAGGCGCGACTCGCCCGCAGAATCCGTGACTCACGGTCCTTAAAATAGATCGCATCTGGCGCATGATCCAGGAGCGCATGCAACAGGGCACTCTCTTTGTCCAGGGCGACTTCTGCCTTCCGTTCCTTGGTCACATCCCAAAAAATCCCCTGGATTCCCGTAGGTTCGCAGTCGATGTCAAACAACGGCGTCTTGATGACATGGAACCAATGGGGCGTCCCATCTGGAGTGATGTTCTGTTCAGTGGCCTCAAACGATTGCCCCGAACAGATGACAGCCGCGTCATCATCGCGGAATTTCTGCGCAATCTCGGCGGGTGCAAACGTGAAATCATCCTGCCCGAGTATTTCATCTTCTGATCGTCCTAGAAACTGGCAGAATCGCTTGTTCACGAAGGTGAACCGTCCATGAATATCCTTCCGAAACAGCGCCAACTGTGCCGGCAAGCTCTCGATCATGGTGCGGTAGAAGGTCTCTTGCTGGCGTCGTGCCGCTTCCGCACGCTCATGGCGGGCTGAGGCATGGGCGAGATCCGTTGCACTCCGGTGCAATTCATGCCGAAGCACGATTTGATTTCCGATGGTCTGCAATCCAGTCCGTTGTTCCGGCGTCAGCCGTCTCGGCGTGCGGTCCAATACCGCCAAAAACCATGGCTCCTCTGGATTGGACACCGGCAAGATGAATCCGCTGAAGAACTGAAACCGATCGCCCCCCGAACTCGGCGCGACACTCGCCTCACGTTTCAGGTCCGAAAACTCCAGCCGTCCGCCCTCGGCAACCAAACGTCGACAAAGGTCCATGATGATTCCTTCTTCCTCGGGCTGAATCGGGGACTTGGCGACGAACTGGATGGAAGCCGGTGTGTGGTAACCGATGACGGCAACAGGTACGGAGGCGACTCGGCACGCCAAACGCGCCAGATCCGCAAAGTTTCCTCCCGGCGTAGTGGATGTATTCATGCGACCAGTGCTGCATTGCTAACGGTCGGGATGTTTGAGTTGGACACCGTCCGCCAGCAAGACCATTGACTCCCCAACTCTCCCGTGTCCACACACTGCGGTCCAGAGTGCGTTCGTGAAAACAGCCGACATTTCCTGGAATGGCCCCAGCCATCCCGCTGGAGTATAATCCACACGTGCCGAGTGATGCCATTCAGTTGACCGAAGCTTTTCTCATCAAAATTGCCGGGTGGGAAGCGATCAAACACGCCCGCGCCCTGTTGTCCTCAGGCAAGGTTTTATCGTCCAATTGGACGCCTCCCACGCTACGCGGGGTGGTCCAATCGGACGACACGAGCTACCGCGCTGGATTGATCATCAAGGATTCAATCAACATCGATAATTTGTGCACATGCCGAGCCTCACGACAGTGGGGAACTTTATGCGCTCACTCGGTGGCGGTGGGATTACACGCCATCAAACCCCCGGCACCAACTTCCGGGTCCAACTCGCCTGATGGAACCAATTCTAGTGGCGCCACCCGATCGCTGCCCGCGCGGCCTGCCATTAAGACCAAGGACCCGGCTCGGCTTGTACGCTCCGATCATGGGATTCCGCTATCGATCCATGTGTTGTTTCCCCCAAACCTCATGGACGCTTTCAGTCGCAGTCGAATCCTTCTGGTGTTCGAAGGCGTGAGTGAACGAGGGCGTGCGCCCCTGAGTGGACTATTGAAGCAAGGCGCCGTGCGGCTGAATGCCGAGGATGAACGATTACTTTGCGCCGCCGAAGAGTTGTGTGGTGGCGACACCCCAGGAATGGCGCAATTGACTTCAGAACAATTGGTCGAACTTCTGCCCGCCATGGTGAATCACCCGCGAATCACGTTAGGTCGCGGGACGCGACTGGAAATCCTAGGCAACGCCGCCCCACTACCTTTGAAGGCGACATTGGCTGCCGAAGGAGAGATTCTTCTTGGCCCGAAGCCTGGGTCCAAACCGCCCTCGATCCTGACAAGCACCACCAAAACCTGGGTGGCAACCGCCGATGGTCAGCGATTACAACCATTGGAACTCGCCCCAGAATGGCGGGATGCCCTTCAAAAAACCGTGCGCATCTCCAGACCACGCGTCCCGGTTTTTCTCCTTCAGGACTGGAAGACGCTCAGCGAGGCATCAGGGTTTGAAGCCACCTTTAAGCCTGAGGACTTCCAACTCGAACCCCAGACACCACAGATCCTTTTAAACTTAGCCGGCGGCTTGGCACAACTGAGCGGCACCCTCCAATGCGCTTACGGACACAGGATTGTGACCCTTGGTGTCACCGGCCCCACCGACGCCCACTGGTTGCCCGATCCAGCCAATCCCCATCGCTACTCCACTCGCGATCTGTTAGCCGAACACAATTCGCTCATGCGCCTGCGACATGCGGGATTCACCGGACCTAATGCGACCGGCCAATGGCAATTGATGGGACAGGAACGCGTCATTGCCTTCTTCGCCCGGGACTACCCTCGGCTTGAACGGGATTGGAAAATCACTCTGGAAGAACGGCTGGAGCGAAGCACACAAACCCAAATGGAGCGAGTGCGCCCAGAATTTCGGGTAACCCCAAGCGGTGAACAATGGTTCGATCTGGGTGTCAGCTATTCCACTGGGAGCGGTGAACGATTGTCGGCTTCCGAAATCCAACAACTCCTGCTCGGCAATGGGTCGCGCCGACTCAAGAATGGCAAATGGGCAGTGCTCGACACAGGAGCTGTCGAAGAAATCCAGCAAGTCTTGCTTGACTGCGCGCCGCGTCAACAGGGCGGTGCCGATGGCACGAGCTACCGGATGTCTTCAGCGCAGGCTGGTTTCCTGGACGCTGCACTACAAGGCCAAGGCTTCCAAGTGCAGGCTCCCGTCGCATGGCGGCAAAAGGTCTCTCAGCAACGCGGCGAGGCCACCTTCGAATGCCCGCCGCTGGGTGAGTTGGAATCCATTTTGCGTCCCTACCAGAAGCAAGGCGTGGGTTGGCTCAATTTCCTCAGACAAAACGGCTTCGGCGGCGTCCTCGCCGACGAGATGGGTTTAGGGAAGACGCTTCAGGTATTGGCCCACTTGCAAGCCACACGACACCAATCCAGCCAACCGTTGCCACCCTCCTTGGTTGTCTGCCCCACCTCCCTCGTTTACAACTGGGCCGGCGAAGCCGCCCGATTCACCCCTGGACTCCGGACTCTTCCATTGCATGGCCCTCAGCGACACGCCCAGTTTGGTCGCATTCCGCAGTGTGACATGGTCATTACCAGTTATGGATTGATCCGGCGGGATTTCGATCGGTACCAAGGCATTGAATTCGACACCGTGATTCTCGATGAAGCCCAACACATCAAGAATCGCCAAACTCGCAATGCCCAAGCCGTCAAGTTGCTCCGAAGTCCAAACCGACTCGTATTGACGGGGACGCCGCTGGAAAACTCGGTACTCGATCTCTGGAGCTTGTTCGATTTCCTCATGCCGGGGTACCTGGGATCCGCTCAGGATTTCCGCGATCGATACGAAGTGCCGATCGCCAAAGAAAAAGATTCCGCCTCAATGAACCGTCTCGCACGCCGGGTGCGCCCGTTCCTTCTCCGAAGACGAAAAACAGAAGTGGCGAAGGATCTGCCGGAGAAGATCGAACAAGTATCCTTCTGCGAGCTCACCGAAGAACAAGCAGCCGTCTACCAACAACTGCTGGCCGCCACCCGCAAGGAAGTGACAGAAGCGGTTGGAACTCAGGGCTTGGGCAAAAGCCGGATGTTGGTACTCACCGCGTTGCTTCGACTGCGCCAAGTCTGCTGCGACCTCCGACTGCTTCAAAAACCTGTCGTTGAGTCTGCGGAATCCGACCCCGCGTTGGCGTCCGCCCCCAAAGCCAACACGCCAATCTCCAGCGTCGACGCCGATGCCATCGATTCTTCCAGCGGTAAGATGCAGTTGTTTGCTGAGTTGCTGGATGAGGTTTTGGATGGAGGCCACCGCGTGCTGGTGTTTAGTCAATTCACGTCCATGCTCGCGCTGCTGCGCGAGCATCTCCACTCGCGGGGTGCGACGTTTGCTTATCTGGATGGCTCCACCTCGAACCGGCAAGCGGTAGTTCAGAAGTTCCAGCAAGACCCGTCGATACCGGTATTCCTCATTTCGTTGAAGGCGGGTGGCGTCGGATTGAATCTCACCGGGGCCGACACCGTGATCCACTTCGATCCGTGGTGGAATCCAGCCGTGGAGGACCAGGCGACCGACCGGGCACACCGCATCGGACAGACCCGAGTCGTGACCAGCTACAAGTTGATCACCCGAGGCACTGTCGAAGAAAAAATTCTGAACTTGCAGGCACGAAAACGCGAATTGATCGCGGCGACATTAACCGGAGAAGAAGCATTCACTGACGCACTGAATTGGGAGGAGATTCAGGAACTGTTGCAATAGGCGTTGCTCAACGACCGCACTCGTCAATCCGCTTGGCATGCTCTATAAGGCGCATCGACATGCGCCGAGATTGAGGGTGGCAGGCCCGCGGCTACACCCCCGCCGCGGTGGAATGTTGGAATGGCGTGCGAGCCTTGGATTATCTACAAAGCCGCGCCGAGATCGATCCGTCTCGACTTGCAGTGACTGGAATTTCTGGTGGAGGCGCCGCCACCTTTTGGATCGCCGCCGCAGATGAGCGAGTGAAGGTCGCTGTGCCCGTCAGCGGCATGAGCGATCTCGAAGACTATGTTGGCGGACGCGTCGTGAATGGGCACTGCGACTGCATGTTTTGCATCAACCCATTTCAACGTTCTTGGACCGACATCGCCGCCCTGGTCGCTCCACGCTCCCTGCTCTTCGCCAATTCGGGACACGACACCATCTTTCCCATGAGCGGCAATGACCGCATCCGAGCGCGGCTCGAACGTCTTTACGGCCTCTACACGAATCGCACCGACCAGGTGTTCGACATTGGCGTGACGCCCGGAGGTCACGACGACAAAGTCGAACTGCGATTGATGGCCTACCGCTGGATCAACCGACACTTGCAGGGTCAAGACGTGCCCGTAACTGAACCAGTGCTGCCACCGTTTGATGGGGCTCAATTGCGAGCATTCCCATATGCGTTACCCGCCGATGAACGAAATACCTCGATCGATCAGACGCTCCTTCCAATGGCTGTCCGTAAGGCGTGGAACGATGCGGCGACATTTAGTGCCTGGCGCCAAAACACACTCCAGGAACTCCGGAGGCTGGTGTTCGGCTCGGTCACTCAGCCTAGCGCAATCAATTCCTCCGAACTCCTGCCCGATCCCCAAAACATTGGGTCTGGCTGGTTGCCAACCGAAACCGGCATCGAAATTCCGTGGCGTTATTTTCCGGCTAAAAACAAGGGACCCGACAGTGGCATTTGGCTGGTGGTGCTCGGTGAAGCCGAATCCAATGAATCGCGCCCCGAGTGGGTTAATGCGTCCATAGGGGACGCGGCCTGTCTGGTTGTGTCGCCGCGCGGCTCTGGGCCGTTGCGCTTCCAAGATCCGCCCCCTTTCTTTATCCAGCGTTCTCTCCCGCTCCTGGGCAGGACGTTGGACTCCTGTCGGTTGATCGATATCCTTCATGTGGTGGGGGCAGTGGCTAACTCGGACTGGGGTCGCCGCCGACCCTTGAAGATCGCAGGCAAGGGTGCAGCGGGAATCCTAGGCGCTTACGCCGGGATTTTGGATACTCGTCTCACCGAAGTTATCATCGAAGACCCACCCTTAAGCCATGTGAGCGGACCCATCTTTCCGAATATACTTCGAGTTATGGATATCCCAGATGCCCTGGCCTTGCTCGCACCTCGATCCTTAATGCTCGGAAGCTCGAACCCGGCGGCATTTTCCCAAACCGCACGGGCCTACAAGTTAACTGGCGGAACTTACGGAATTCTTCAGCGATAGCTAAGATAAGATCACCCAACGTTCCGACTCAGCAAAGACAGCCATTGGATTCTGTCGTTAGAAAATGAAAAGCCCGCTGGACTGCACCCATGTCGCAGTCCCGGCGGGCTCTTGAATAGACTCGAGGCGAGTGCTGGTTCTTCCCCAATGAACTCGCAGGTCAACCTGGGTCACTCACGGCAGGGGCTTCCATTGCTGGTAGCGGTAACGTTCCCAAACCCAACGAAAATCCGGATTCTTCGAGGTGCCACCAGCCCAGAAGAAGCTCGCTTTTCCTTCCGCAGATTCTTTGGCCGCTTTGATGGTCGGCCCGTCGACCCACTTCTTGCCTTCGTAGTGGCCGTCCTGGAAGGCAAACGTGCTGAAATTGCCGTGGAAAATGGCGAATGGATCCACCCAACCGGGGGGATTTACATTGATAACCCAAGTCCCCAGGTTGTAATTGCGGGGGTCCGTTTCTTCGATGAAGACAAAGGTGTTCGAGGGCTCGCTCACCTGGCTGACCTTCGTGTAGGGGGTCTGCGCCGCTTCCCAGCCTCCACCGTTCAATCCGTTGGCTTTTGAATAACTGTCGTAAGCCCATCCCGCTCCCGGTTTGCGCCGTGCCCGAAGATCACCGGGGCAGTGATAAGCGCCAAAGGCTCCGCAATACTCCCAGAGCGGCGCGTTGGAAAGGCCCTTCTGAACGCGTTGAAGCGCCACCTGGAGGGTGATTCCCGATGCTATGTCTGGACTTGGCCCCGCCCAATAGCCCCCACCGGGCAGCCCCGTTAACTGACCCGCCCTATTTCGCCAACCATCCGACGGGGCCAGCCCGTCGTTGGCGTCCAACGAATACATCGTCCACCCCAGGATGATCTGTTTTTGGTTGCTGGCGCAGGCTGCGCCTGTGGCTTTCTGTTTGGCTTTCGCCAAGGCTGGCAGAAGCATTCCTGCCAAAATTGCGATGATCGCGATCACCACAAGGAGCTCTATCAGGGTAAACCCCCCACGCAATCGATGCCGAACCATTCGTATGCTCATAGCTAAGATTGAAATTCAGGTTGTCGCCTAGCGGCAACCAAAAGCTGGTTTCCGCAAGGTATGATCTTCTTTCAACCTTTACACTGACACCCAGTGAGTCAAGGCGGATTTTTCGCGTACACGGAGAGCGGGCGCATCTCCAAGTTACCGGCGCCGCATTGAATACAGAGGGAAAAGCGGTGGAGGGCCCTCATCTTTGTCTCTAAAATGGCTCTCTAGACATTCTCACCATTTTGCTTGGGAATGTCGTGCTTGGCGGTGCGTGAGTTCAGGGGTCTCCGGTATCTTGTTTGGCACACTCGCCCGGAGC
>SXSK01000394.1 GCA_005793375.1 Verrucomicrobiales bacterium
TGATGCTGGCACAGGGCGTTTCGTGGTGGTTGGTGTCGCGCGCGTCTCTGTTGATGGAAAGAGTGTGGAAACGATCTCCGGCGGTGTGCGTGCCTCAGACTGGCATGCCGCACTTGTCCCGGCTCCGGCCATTGGCAACGGAGCCGAATCTGACTCCCTAGTCCGCCAGCCCAACGACTGTCCGAGCCCAGCCAACGGTGCGACCGCCGATCCCAAGAGTGGCGCGGTGAGTGCGGTCCATCGCATGACTCCGTATCGCACGTTCAGCGAACCCCGCACAATGGAACTCTTCTACGACAGCCAAAGTGCCGACCCCAATCCCATCGTCTGGTCCGCCACTCGAATTGAAGCCCCTGCCGGCAGAGTACCGCTGCCGCCGCCCCAATACATCTCCATGCAACCCCGCACTGGCGGAACCCGCGGCCCCACGGTCCACACACTCGAGAACACGCTCTCACCCGGCCAGGTGCTCCACCAATCCCTGGCGCTCGACGCCCGCGATCTGCCCACAGGGATCCACTCCGTCGATGTGAATCTCGTTCGCCGGTTCCCACAGTCGTTCGTCGGAAGCAGTTTCCGGTCTGACTCCATCGTGATCAATCATCGCTCCAGTTCCGCCGGCGTTGGCTGGAGTCTGGCGGGCATTTCGCGGCTTCACACCCAAGCCGACGGCAGCCAATTGTTGGTCAATGGTGGTTCAGCACTGCGGTACCGACCGGCGCCCTGACCTTTGCCGTGACCGATATCAACGGGGACACTCACCCTGATTTCCTGGTGCTGAACCGCAATACCGGCGGCAACTCCCCGAACGGGGTGCTTTCCCTGTTCCTGGGTGACGGGGCGGGAAACTCGGTCCTTGCAGGCACGCACCCGCTCGCCGGCGACCCGGCCGCGCTGGTGACCGGCGATTTCAACGGCGACGGCCGCCAGGATGTCCTGATTGCGCGGAATGGGGTGAATCGGTTCGCCGATCCCGCGGCGTTGGATGTACTGCTGGGAACTGGCCTGGGCGGTTTGAGACCCTCAGGAACCTTTGTGATGGCCAATGGTGTTGGCGCGTTTCTACGAACCGGCGATCTCGACGCCGACGGAGCACTGGACTTGGTATATGTCGCCGACCGCCAGGACCGCATCGGTGTGATGCTTGGCAATGGCGGCGGTGGTTTCGATGTTCCGCAGTTCTATTTCGTCGGGACCTTCCTGACTGACATAGCTCTGGCCGATTTTGACCGCGATGGATCCCTGGAACTGATTTCCAATCCGCGGGATAACTACGCTTTATCGCTCGCCCGGGGTGATGGTCGGGGTGGATTCGTCACCCCAGCGATTACAACGACGGCGCCATTCTCCCTAAGTACATTCCCTTGCTCGTTGATTCCTGGGGATTTTGATCATGACGGATCCGCCGACTTATTCGTTGGTCTGGGCGGTGCAGGCGGGCGAATCGCACGCAGCACTGATGGCATCCTTCAGTTTGCCCCTCCAATGATCCCCGAAGCCGCCGGCACTGCGGGTTCAGATGCCGCCGCTGACTTTGACCTGGATGGCAATCTCGATGTTGCTATCGCGAGCGGATCTTTCGGGAGGAGTGAGATCCGGGTCATCCTCCTGGATGGAAAGGGGGGCCGGAAACGCCATGTCGCCATTCCTGTTGCCGACGGAATTCGATGGGTGTCTGCTGCCGATCTCAATGAAGACGGCTGGCCGGACTTGCTGTGCTCGCGACGAGATCAATTGCGGGTTTTCCTGGCTCGGGGTAATGCCGAGTTTGATCCGGCTTTCAGCTTGGCCATCGGTCCCTTCCCTCCCCAGTGCGGACCCTTTGGCATCGGCGACCTGAACGGCGATGGCCACCTGGATCTCGCCGTGCCAAACGCGAACGTCGCCGAGATTCACATCTTCCGGGGCGATGGCAGGGGTGGTTTCGCGGTTCGGCCCAAACTCCCGCTCCCGTCCGCGGGCGGCGGGGCCATCGGGACACGAATCGCCGATCTGAATGGCGACGGACTGCGAGACCTCGTCACGATTTCTGGTTGGGGGAGGGGCGCGGTCTTGATTCACCTGCTCAAGCCAGATGGAACTTTCAATTCTTTACCCGAACTGTTCTTGCCCGGAACCTTAAGCGCCGTCGAGTTCTCCGTGGGTGAATACACCGGGGATGCCCGGCTTGACATTTTGTGCTTCAGTGGGGGTTTCGGTTACCGGAGTGCCTTCGTCCTGCCCGGTGACGGAACCGGCCGGTTTAGCCTTGGTTTCGGCCTCGTGCTGCCCACGTCGAACTCGACCCTCGTGAGTTTGGACCTGAACGCCGACGGTGTCCTGGACCTTGTCGCGGGTGAGCATCCTCTGAACCTGGCGACGTTCCTCGGCAAAGGGCGCGCCGAGGGGAATACATTCCGCAGTCCGCCCGGGGACTTCGCTGTGCTCGTGCGCAATGCCGATGGCAC
Organism: Verrucomicrobiales bacterium; assembly: GCA_005793375.1. Lineage (GTDB taxonomy): Bacteria > Verrucomicrobiota > Verrucomicrobiia > Limisphaerales > UBA9464 > SXSK01. Next base: position 2,448 of record SXSK01000394.1, read on the forward strand.
GTTCACTCGGCAGCTCAAGAACGGCACGCGTATCGAGTTCAATGTCGCCGGATTCCAGACCGCCATCGTCGATCGCAATGGCAACTCGACGACCTACACATACAGCGGTGAGCGGTTGGTCGAGGTCACCGATCCCGCCGGCCCCAAGTCGCAGTTCAGTTATGCGGGCGACCTCCTGACTTCGATCACCAATCCCGATGGGCGCGTGACCCGCTTCGCGGACGCCGCCGAACGAAACCTCGTGGCCATCACCGATCCCGATGCCAGTGTCCGCCGGTTCGGTTACGACGCGCGGAACCGGATGACCTCGCAAACCGACAAGGTGGGCGCCGTCACCCGTTACGCCTACAACTTTGCGGGTCAGTTTATGCAGGCCGATTTGCCGGATGGCTCGACGCGCAAGCTCATTCCCACCGCTGCGGCGGGCCTGGCCGATCCCGCCACGGACCAGGGCACGTCTGCCAATCCGTTGCCGAAGTTGCTCCGCGACGACGTCGTTGGTTCGTCCACCGATGGCAACGGCATCGTGACCGTGTTCACCTACGACGCTCACGGCAACCTGCTGCGTGCGGAGGACAATGACACCGCCCTTGCCTATACCTACGACCCGTGCCATCGCGTGCACACCTGCCGCACCCGCATTCTTGCCACCACGTTCGATGTCACCGTGACCTACGCCTACAATGCCGTCGGCGAGCGCACAAAGATGACCGACTCTCTGGGCGGGCTGACGCAATACCAGCGCGACGCCGTCGGCAGGCTTTCCCGGCTCGCGTTTGGCGGTGGCCGCGAGGTGACCCAGACCTATGACGCGGCCGGACGCACGACGGAGACCCGCTATCCGGGGGTGGTGCTGTTGTAGTCCGTGTTCGTGCGGTTGCGGTAGTGGCGGCGGGACGGCTCATTCCAGTCCGACGCCCTCATCGACAGTCACAGTGACACTCAGTGTCTCGATCAGGACGTTGCTCGTCGTTGGAAGCGGCCTGGGCGCGGTGGCGAACTTCAACTGGGCAGCGACGGGTGCTCCGGCATTGACGGTAAACATCGAGGTGAAGAGCAGCGTTACCTTCTTGACCTGGCTGAAAGTACTGTCCGGCCAGCCGCCGGTAGATTTGGCCAGTTGGCCAGTATCCGGCCAGCCCGGTGAAACCTTCCATTTCCGTGCCGTGGCGATCGATGCCCAAGGCAACCGGGTGGGCACCAGTCCGATCGTGACCATCTGACTTCACTGAACTGGAACCAATTCCCAACCTGGATTCCTCCCATGCCGCGCATCGTTCTACCGCCGTCGCCGATTTCGAAATCTCACTCCGACGGCAGCCGGATTATGGCCTGTGGTGGCGCGCTCTTGCTGCTCGTGTCTCCGCGTCCTCCAGCTAAGGTGGCGTGACAAACATGGGCACCCTTTTCTTGCCGACCAACTTCCTGTCGAAATTGGATTTATCGAGACATTGAAAACCTAGGATCATGCATTGCTAGATGCCATCGGTTTGGTTTAGCCTTCGCACGGCACCCATGAGCGCCGAACTTCCAAATCCTTCCGAATCCGCGATGGCATCGCGGCGGGAGTTTCTTTTTCGAGGCGGGGGCGGTTTTGGAGCGTTGGCATTGGGGTATCTATTGGGGCGCGATGGCGATGGAGCCAGGGCTTTTGGGGGGAATGTCTCGTTGCGATCGGGGCAACCATTAGCCGCGCGGCAGCCTCATTTGAGTCCCAAAGCCAAATCGGTGATCTTCCTGTTTATGGAAGGTGGACCGAGCCATTTGGATCTGTTCGATCCGAAACCCCTGTTGGACCGCCTTGCGGGTCAGCCGATGCCGGAGTCGTATGGGCGTCCGATTACGGCGATGGGAACGGCCAACAATACGTTGATGCCGAGCCGGCGGGTTTGGAAGCGTCGGGGAGCCTCGGACCTTTGGGTGAGTGATTGGTATGACCAGATGGCAGCCCATGCCGATGATCTGTGTGTCCTGAGATCCTGCTGGGCGGATGGGTTGAACCATGTGGGCTCGGTCTGTCAGATGTGCACTGGAGATATTTTGGCGGGGCGCCCCGCGTTGGGCAGTTGGGCGATGTATGGGCTGGGGGCGTCTAATGAAAATCTGCCGGCCTTTGTGGTGTTGACCGATGCGGGAGAAGTTAACGGTGGGCCCAAGAATTGGAGCAGCGGGTTCTTGCCGGCGGTGTTCCAAGGGACGCAATTCCGGAACGATGGGGCACCGATTTTTCACTTGGCGCCACCCAAAACCACCGGGGCGCAACAGCAGCGAAGTAAGCTGGATTTTCTGGCCCAGCTCAATGCGCGGCATGCGGCGGCCCGGGACAATGACAGCGAGTTGGCTGCTCGTCTCAACAGCTATGAACTGGCGTGGCGCATGCAGTCGGCGGCACCAGAAACGGTGGACTTGACCACGGAATCGGAGGCAACCCGCAAGTTATATGGATTGGATGACGACGTGACACGGAAGTTTGGAACGAACTGTCTTTTGGCGCGGCGGTTGGTGGAGCGCGGTGTGCGGTTTGTGCAATGCTTTTCTGGAAGTGGCAGTGCTTGGGATGCTCATGAAGATTTGGAAGGCAACCATGGAAGGCGGTGTCGTGAGACCGATCGTCCGATTGCCGGGTTGCTGACCGATCTCAAAGCGCGCGGGTTGTTGGATCAAACCTTGGTGGTATGGGGTGGTGAGTTTGGTCGGACACCTTTCAACGAGAAGGGGAAGGGGCGAGACCACAATCCCTGGGGATTTTCGATGTGGATGGCGGGGGGCGGTGCCAAAGGTGGCACCGCAGTGGGAGAGACAGATGAGTTGGGATTGCGGGCAGTGAAGGATCGCATCCATGTTCACGATTTGCATGCGACCATTTTGCATCTGATGGGACTCGACCATTTGCAACTGACTTGGCAGCATAATGGGCGCGACGAGCGGGCGACGCTGAATGGTGGGGAGTTGGTGACTCAAGCGCTCGCTTGAACTCCGGAGCAACCCCGGATTAGCTCGGGGTTTCGAAATGGATGACGCCAACCAATCAAAACAACGGATATGCCTGACGATTGCCTATGATGGTTCGGGCTATGCGGGTTGGCAGCTGCAGGTGGGGGCGGTCACGGTACAGCAGCGCCTTGAGGAGGCGCTGGGGGTCTTGTTTCCCTCCAAACCCCGCGTGCACAGTTCGAGTCGGACGGATACGGGGGTGCACGCTGCGGGCATGGTGGCGCACTTTGATGTGTTTGAGAGCGAATGGCGGATGACACCCCGCAAGTTGGTGCTGGCAGTGAATTCCCATCTGCCGCCGGACATTCGAGTGCTAAAGGCGCGGGAGACTTCGGATGAATTCCATGCCCGTTTTAGCGCATCCGGAAAACAATATCGGTACCTCGTTTGGAACCATCCCGCCCATCACCCGCTCCTGCGGCACCAGTCCTGGCATGTGACTTGGAAGTTAGATGTAAAAGCCATGCAACGCGCGGCGGCGTCCCTGGAAGGGCGGCATGACTTTCTGGCATTCAGTGCCACGCCGGGATACGAGCGGCGGCACACCGTTCGAACGATGACCCGATGCTCGGTGATGAAGTCCGGTCCGAAGCTGACGTTTGTGATCGAGGCGGACGGGTTCTTGTACAAGATGTGCCGAGGCATCGTGGGAACCTTGATTCAGGTCGGGGGTGGCAAGTTTGCTCCGGAATCCGTGGTTCCGATGTTGGAGAGTCGGGATCGGAAGCTGGCGGGAATGACGGCACCCCCTGAGGGATTGGTCTTGTGGGAGGTGTATTACAAAAAACGCGTTAGTGACGCGGTGGAATTAGACGCTGAAATGGATGGAGACCCTTTAGATGTCTGAAAATTCACAATTGAATCTGGTACTGGTTGAACCCGAGATACCTCCGAACACAGGGAATATCGCGCGATTGTGTGCGGCGACGCGGACCCGACTCCACCTGATTGAACCCCTCGGGTTTCGTCTGGACGATACCACCTTGAAGCGTGCCGGGATGGATTATTGGCGGTTGGTACAGTGGACATGCTGGCCGGACTGGGTGGCATTTCAGAAGAGCCTGCCACCGGAGGCACAACTCTGGTTTATCGAGTCGGGTGGACCGCTCCGGTACACTGATGCGACCTTTGAGTTCGGCGACTATCTGGTGTTTGGCCGCGAGACCAAAGGGTTGCCGATGGCATTTTTGGAGAATGCGCGAGATCATTGGCTGCGGATCCCGATGCTCGACCCGGACGCCCGATCACTGAATCTGTCGAATTGCGCGTCCATTGTATTGTATGAGGCGTTGAGGCAGACTGGGTTTATGGGGCTTTCTGGACCGTTTGCCGGATCATAATCTTTTTGGGTTGGTGGAAGTGCTGTTTCTTGCTGAGTTCGCCAACCTGCGGCAGGTTGACGTCCCGTCATGCCACGCGCTGGAAGTAAATTGGGACCCTATCGGCTGCACGAGTTGATCAACTCGGGCGGCATGTCGGAGATTTGGCTGGCCACTGACGATGCGGGTAAATCGTATGCGGTGCGGCTGATGCTGAACAATTCTCCGTTGGCGTTTACCGAAAGGAAACGATTCAACACTGGATGTGAGGTTCTTCGAGCGGTCCACGGGCACGATTTGGTGATCGGGTACGTGGAGCACGGAAAGATCGGTGGGGAACTCTGCTTGGTGATGGAATATGTCGAGGGTTCGAATCTCAAGCTGCTGATGTCGGAGCAAAACCAGGTGGTCACTGAAAACTTGGCGCAGATTCTGATAGATATGGCGGTGGCGTTGGAGCACTTGCATGACCATGGATTCATGCACCTCGATTTCAAACCCGAGAATGTGCTATTGACTCGAAATGGCAGTTTAAGACTGATTGATTTCGACCTCGCACTTCCCATACCGATTCCGCCGAAGAAGCTGGACAAAAACCCTGGAACCCCGGCCTACATGGCGCCGGAGCAGCTTCTCAGGCAACCGGTGGATCATCGAGTGGACGTTTGGGCCTATGGAGTGACGGCATACGAATTATTGACGCTTCGAAAGCCGTTTCCTGGGGAGACTCCGGATGAGGTGTTGCGCCGCCAATTAGATCGATCGGAATTCATTCCCCCGTCGCAAATCAACACCGACGTTCCGCCTGGATTGGAGCGGATCGTCTTGAGGTGCCTTGAGAAAGAGATGGAACGGCGGTATCCGGTGACGAGTTTGTTGGTGCATGAACTCAAGACGGAGCTCTACGTTTGAACATGCGGGCTCGCAGCGAATCATTTGTCGGAAATCCGGTGAAGGGACCAACCCGTACTTGCGTCGGGGCCATGGCGTCGCAGTCAAGGCGATTTAGTCGGTTTGTATCTCATTGATCGCAGGTCGCGGTAGCAGGGATCTTTTGACTTTCTCCTCGGTTCTCGATAGTAGCCACCGCACTTTATTGAATTTGATCCGGATGATGCCTTCAAATTGTTCACTATTCAGATCGGCTTGCTGGGCGTGTTTGGCTGTCGTGGTGCTTTGGGTGCGCGGTGCGGCACAAACCAACGCTACGGGGACCGCAGGAACCCCCAACGCTTGGTACATTTCATCGAGCAATTTTCTCACCTTGGTGATTGCGCACAACGAACGGCTGCAGGTTCAGCAGTTGGAATTCGAGGCGACGCGGCGCCGGGAGAGTGCTGAGAAGGGAATTTTTGAACCATCGCTCGTGTTGGGTGCGACTCGCGAAGAAAACATGCGGCAATTGACCAGCGAGCGGTTGGTCAACATCGGTCGCCCTGGTGTCACCAATTTTTCCGAACAAAACAACCGCTACAATTCAGCGCTGGAATTCTTGGTTCCAACGGGTGCGCGATTGCGGTTGGGCACGACGTTGTCCGATATCCGGAACAATTTTCAGCAGCTGAACCAATTGTCGATCTTCACCAACAGTGAATATGAGTCCTTTGTGGGCGCCAGTTTGGTGCAACCGTTGCTTAAGAATTTTGGTCCACGTGCCACGTTGGCCAATCTGAGGATTGCCGCACAACAATCGGAAATCGCCTGGCAGGATTATCGAAAGCAGCTGTCCCAGACCTTGGCGGGTGCTGAGGCTGGCTATTGGGGGTTGTTTTTGGCGCAGGAGCAGCTGCGATTTTTTGATGAATCGGTTAAAGTGGCCGAGACGGTTCTGGTGGATGCTCGGGCGCGGAATGCGGCGGGTAAAGCGGCGGAAATTGACATTCTCCAGGCTGAGGCTGATTTAGCGATGCGCCGAAACGGGAGGAGCGAAGCCGTTCAAAAATTGGGTGAAGCGCGATCCAGAGTGGCCGGGTTTATTGATACAACGCCGTTTGATGCCCGCGGCATGGTGGTGGCAGAAGCTCCCCCGGCGATTGTCGATCGGAAGCTGGAATTTTTGGAGCATTGGAATTGGGTCTTCAGTCAGAATCCAGATTTTTCGGCTCAAAAGGCCCGACTTCAGCAGGAGGGAATCCGCGTTGCTTTTGCCAAGAATCAGGCGTTGCCGCAGTTGGATTTGAAGTCGAGCTATGGACTGAATGGGTTGGGGCGTTCCCCGGGCGAATCCTTTGATCAGTACAGCAACCAGTACGAGAGTTGGAGCATCGGTCTGGAGCTTCGAGTCCCATTGGGCGGCGGGATCAAAGAGCGCAACGAACTCGCCGCCACTCGAGCCCGAAAGCAAGCGGCGATCTTGGTGCTCAAGGAGCTGGAGACCACGCTTCGGAACACGCTGAATGTGACGTTGGAGAAAGTGCGACACGCGCGGATGGCAATACAGGACTACGAGGCGACTGTCCGTTTGCAGGAAAACCTTCTAAAAACCGAATTGGCCCGCCTCGAAGTGGGTCGCGTTGAAGCGCGAAAGGTTTTGGAAGTTGAGCGCGATTTGCTCCAAAGCCGGCTGAGTGCACTGGCAGCCCAAATTACTTACCAACAATCGGTCTTGGAGTTGGATGTCTTGAGCGGTACGTACCTGCCACGCCGAAACCTTTCCATGAGCCGTATGGAGGTCGCGCAACGGACGCAGAACATCCTGATGCGAACGACTGAGGCGTCTGGAGCAGCGCGGTGACAAGATCCGTCTTTCCTCGTGCCACCTGGGAATCCAGTGAAATCATGAAACGGTCTTCTTCACATATTATCCGACGCGTGACCCGGAATTGTGCCTGTGTGTGGATGGCCGCCGTCGCCGCTATTTCGCCCTGTTTAGCGGTGGACGTCGCCGGGATTACTGAACCATTCGGTGACGCCACGCTCACCACACCCGTCGCTGGCGTTATTTCCAAGATTCTTTTTCGGGAGGGGGATACGGTATCGACTGGGGCCGTTTTGATACAGTTGGACAGTCGGTTGGAGGAATTGGAAGTGCAGCGCCGGACGATTGCGGTCGACAACGCGAGCGCCGTGTTGCGGCGCACCGAACAATTGGCTGCGACGAGCAAAGCGGTAGCGGCAGAAGAGCTCGACAAACAGCGAGCCGAACAACGCATTGCCCAGGCCGAGGTTGACTTCGCCAAGGAACAACTTCGGCGGCGCCAAATTGCCGCGCCATTTTCGGGTGTGATCGCCGATTTGTTCGGGCTGGATCCTGGCGAAGGGTGCCAGCCTCAAACGCCGATGGTGCGCTTGGTGGATACACGGCGTTGCTTGTTTGTGGCCGACGTGGACGGCAAAATGGCCCAGCGACTGAGCATTGGACAAAAGTTTCCGCTGAGTCTCGAAACCAATGCCGGCATCAAGACGACCGAGGCCGAGCTCCAGTTTATTTCACCCGTGGCGCACCCTGGCAGTGGTTTAGTCAAGATAAAGGCCGTGCTTGATAACTCGAAGACCCGCGTTGCTGCGGGTGCGACGGCGGTGGCGAAACTTCCTGAATAACCCCATCCGGAGCGAGCTATGCCCGATGCTTCATCCCCATCCACGGCTCACGCAGAGCTGACCGCACTGCGGCGGTTCTGCGGTCCAGTCCGTGAATTCTGGCCGCGGTTTGCCACGGCGTTGGCAGATGTTTGCGAAGCCGACCGCTGTATTTTGGCGGCCAAACAAGGTGCGGAGAACGCGGCGTGGAAAAAACTGCACGACTGGGCGCACAACGAAGTTTCAACCGCGGCCAATGCCATTTTTAATACGCAGCTGATTCAATTAGCGGATCGGGCAGCGGCGGCGGATGGAGGGTTTGTTCTGTCAATTTCCGGCGGAAGCGTGGTGGTTGGGGCCAGACTGCCTCTCCCAAACGCTTCGGATACGGCAGTGGCGTTGCTGTTGTTGGCCGCTGCCAATGAGGAGCATGGACGCGAGATCCTCAGCCGACTTCAGTTGGCGGTAGATGCTCCACTATTGTCCCAGCAATCCCAAGGGGCTGCCCAGGCGCAAGCCGACACTCAAAAATTTGCAGGCACACTGGATACACTGGCGCAATTCAACGAACAGGCGCGTTTCTTTCCCGCGTCCCTGGCGCTGTGCAATTCCATCGCGACTCGATTCGGCTGCGACCGAGTGAGTCTTGGATGGGTGCACGGTCCTAACCTCAAGTTAAAGGCCATTAGCCGCACGGAAAAATTCAATCGCCAGATGGCTGCGGCTCAAGCATTGGAAATGGCGATGGAGGAGGCGGTGGATCAAAACGCTGAGTTGGTTCATCCCGCCCCGACGGACAGTCCACATATCACACGCGATCACGCGAAATTCGCCCAGGAACAAGCAGTGGCTCATATCGCAAGTTTTCCATTGCGTTTGGCCAACAAGCCGGTGGCTTGTGTGACATGCGAACGCCAGGCGCTGCCATTTACCGAATTGGAGTTGCAGCAATTGCGATTGACCTCGGATCTGGCGACCCGTCGATTGGCCGATCTCCAACGGAACGATCGGTGGTTTGGTGCGCGATGGGCAACCCAGTTGAAGGAATTCTTGGGAGCGGTGTTCGGGACTCAACATACATGGGCCAAGGTGATGGGTGTGTTGGTAATGGCCGCTGTCCTCACGCTGATTTTTCTGCGGCTGCCTTATCGGGTCGAGGCGACCTTCATCGTTCGAACCGACGATCTGGCCTATTTGAGCGCGCCATTCGATGGCTATTTGAACGATGTCATGGTGCGTCCTGGGGATACCGTCACCAATGGTCAACCGATGTTGCGATTGGACACGCGTGATCTCCTGCTTGAGGAGGGCAATGCCCTGGCCGACATCGTCCGTTACCAACGTGAAATGGAGAAAGCCCGTGCGGCACGAGCTCTTTCTGAGATGCGAATCGCTGAAGCCATGGGATTACAGTCCCAAGCGCGTCTCGAGTTGGTGAGGCACCGACTGGAGCAGGCGGTCATACGAGCGCCATTTGACGGAGTGATCGTCGAGGGCGACCTGAGGGATCGTTTGGGCGCTCCGGCGAAGCAGGGCGATGCGTTGTTTCGTGTCGCCAAGCTCCAGAGTTTATTTATTCAGGTGGATATCCCCGAGCGCGACATCCATGAATTGGTTGGCCGTGAATCCGGGGAGATCGCGTTTTATTCGCAGCCGCGAATCAAGTTCCCCATTCAGATTACCACCTTGGAGCCGGCCGCGGCTGCGAAGGAGGGGGGCAATGTTTTTCAGGCTCGATGCGTCTTAAAAAATGCCCCTGAAGACTGGTTTCGCCCGGGCATGAGCGGCATCGCCAAGCTCGATATTGGACCGAGGCGCCTCATCTGGATCCTGACTCATCGGACCATTGACTTTCTGCGGATCTACTTCTGGTGGTGAGCTCCATTCCTGGATTCCATTCCCAAACAAGCCATGGCTGAAGCCTCATCCACCTTCTCCGAATCCTGGCATCGGGTAGCGAATCAGAAACTGTCACTCCACCCGGGCGTGCGGGTTCGGCGCCAAGTGTATCGTGGAGAGCGTTATTACGTTCTGGAGAATCCCCTGGCGAATCAGTTCTTCCGGATTCGACCTGCGGCCTATGAATTTGTGGCCCGCCTGAGACCCAACCGCACGGTGGACGAGGTCTGGCGGGAATGTTTGGAGCACTTTCCGGAAGAGGCTCCAGGCCAGGAGGCGGCGGTTCAATTGTTGGGGCAACTTTACCAAGCCAATCTGCTGCAGTATGACCACGCCCTCGATACCGTAGAGCTTTTCAAGCGGTACCAAAAGCGAACGGAGCGCGAGATGCGCGCTCGATTTACGAACATTATGTTCTTCCGGATTCCACTTTTGGATCCAGACCGGTTTTTGGTGCGGCTGATGCCTGTCGTTGGCCCTTTGTTTTCGTATTTTGGTCTGCTGTTATGGTTGGGGGTCCTGGTAATGGGTTTCATGGCGGTGGCTGGAAACTGGCAGGCGCTTGAGAATCAATACCAGGGAGTCCTGGCTCCTGGGAATCTGCCGCTCCTTTACACCGGCTTGGTGATTCTTAAAACGCTTCACGAATTTGGCCACGCATTCGCCTGCCGCAAGTTTGGAGGCGAGGTCCATACCATGGGCGTGATGTTCATGATTTTTACGCCGGTTCCTTACGTCGATGTGACGTCGAGTTGGAGCATTCGGTCCCGATGGAAACGGGCGTTGGTTGGGGCAGCGGGCATGTTGGTGGAATTCTTCGTGGCGGCTATTGCAGCCATTGTCTGGGCACGTTCCGCGCCAGGAGCGATACATTCGCTGGCGTACAACATGATGTTCGTTGCGAGCGTTAGTACTCTGATATTCAACCTGAATCCGCTGTTGCGCTTCGATGGGTACTACATTCTCAGCGATCTTTTGGGACTTCCAAATTTGGGACAACGATCGAATCAGCATCTTCGCCATTTGAGTGAGCGCGGTTTGTTCGGCGTGAAACGCAGCGAATCCCCGGCTCGGACGACTGGCGAAGCATGGGTCTTGACGACCTTTGGGATCACCAGCGGAATCTACCGTGTGATCGTCTTCGCCGGCGTACTCCTGGCGGTGGCTGATCGATATCTGCTGTTGGGATTGGTCATGCTGGTTACCTGTGCCATTTCCTGGGTGATTGTCCCGACGGGTTCTTTTCTGAACTATCTGGCGACAAGTCCGCGATTGGATCGAGTCAGGGTTCGTGCCTGGTCGGTTTCGATCGTGTTGCTTCTCCTAGTCGCGATTCCACTCGGCGTCATTCCATTTCCGAACCATTTTCGTGCCTCAGGAATCGTGCAGTCCGTGGATCGTGGCGCGGTGTTTACGGAGGCTCCGGGACAAGTGGTCCGCCTCCTCGCTCAGCCCGGCGCGACTATCGTTCGAGGTCAGCCGTTGTTGCTCCTTACGAATCGCGAGATTGAGCTCGAACTCATTTCGGCGCGCGCCGCGTTAGTGGAGATGGATGCCCGATTGCGCCAGGCGTTGAGTGAGGAAACGGCCAATCTCAAACCGCTCCACGCCCGCCAATCGTCGCTGAGCAATCGACTATCGAGGCTGGAATTGGAACAACGCCGATTGATCGTGTTAGCACCATTGGATGGAGTCTGGGTGTCGTCGGATGTCCAGGATTTTAGCGGACGCGTCCTGCCGCGTGGTTCCCCCCTGGGATTGATCGTCAAACCGGGTTCTCAGGAATTTACCGCGACGGTGCTCCAGAGTGACGCCGAGAGTCTCTTTAGTACAACCCATCGGACGGCGGAGGTTCGGATCCCCGGCCAGGGTGGCACTCGAATGAGTATCCAGCAGTTGTCTGTCGTGCCTGCGGAACGGCAAAATCTCCCCAGCTCAGCCCTGGGTTGGAAAGGTGGAGGCGACGTGGCCGTGGCGTCCGACGATCCTCAAGGGCGTCGTGCTGCCGAACCATTTTTCGAAGTGCGCGCGGCGTTGCCGGATACCACAGATGTCGCGTTGCGTCACGGGCGATCGGGTAAGATCCGATTCGATCTTCCTCCCGAACCGTTGCTGAAACAATGGTGGCGGCGTCTGATGCAGTTGCTCCAACGTCGGTATCAGGTGTGATCGGGTCTCATCCAATCTGGAGATTCAGCGTGTTAGGCTAGTATGGACTGGACGATCTGCGAGGGTTCGACCCCGGTTAGACGAAAATCCAGACCTTGAAATCGGTAGGTTAGTTGTTCGTGGTCGATGCCGAGTTGGTGCAAGACCGTGGCATGCAGGTCGCGTACATGGACGGGGTTTTCAGCGACGTTGTAGCTGAAATCATCGGTGGTGCCATGAGTGAACCCGGGCTTGATGCCCCCACCGGCGAGCCAGACCGTGAAAGAACGGGGGTGGTGATCACGTCCGGCATCGGGACTTGTCCAGTCGCCTTGGCCGGCAACGCCGCGTCCGAATTCGCCACCCCAGATCACCAGAGTATCTTCTAGAAGACCGCGGCGCTGGAGATCGATGATCAATGCCGCGGACGGTCGATCGGTGTCCCGACATCGAGCGGTGCACCAGGAAGAAAGACGGCTGTGATGATCCCAGTCCGGGTGGAAGAGTTGGATGAAACGAACCCCTCGTTCTGCGAGGCGTCGCGCGAGGATACAATTGGCGGCGTAGCTTCCGGGGCGGCGTGAATCCGGGCCATACAACTCGAAAATCTCCGAAGGTTCGTCGCTGAGATCGATAAGATCTGGAATGCTTGTTTGCATTCGAAAAGCCATTTCATATTGGCGGATGCGCGTCGCGATTTCGGGGTCGCCGGTTTCGGTGAGGCGCATGGAATTCAATTCGGAAAGGCCATTCAACATGCCCCGGCGAAGCTGGGTTGGCAGGCCCTCGGGATCGCGGAGATAGAGGACCGGGTCGCGGGCGTTGCGAAGTTTGACTCCTTGATATTGCGACGGAAGGAAACCGCTGCCCCAGTAATGATCGTAAAGGGGTTGATCGCTGGGCCGCTGCATTTTCGAGATCAATACGAGGTACTCCGGAAGATTCTGATTCTCACTGCCCAATCCATAGCTCACCCAGGCACCCATGCTGGGTCTCCCCGGGATTTGGTGGCCAGTCAGGAATTGAGTCATGGCCGGAGCATGATTGATTTGATCCGTGTGAATGGATTTCACAAAACATACATGATCGGAAATGGCGCCGATGTGAGGTAACCATTCTCCCACCCGCGCGCCGCATTGTCCGTGAGTGAGGAATTGGGTTCGTGACGGCATGACCAGTTGCTTCTGATTCGCCGTCATGGTGGTGAGCCGCTGCCCTCGGCGCACCGATTCTGGCAGTTCCTTTCCGGCCCAGGTGCTTAGTCCGGGTTTTTCATCGAATAACTCCAACTGAGATGGACCTCCGGACTGCGTCAGAAAGATCACACGGCGTGCCCGTGCACGGTGTGCGGTCGCGCGAACTCCCACGCCACCGCTCTTGAGGGACAATGAAGCGGGAGTATTCGGTGAGGCGTTGCTTTGGTGGAGCAGGCGCGACAGCGCCATCGCGCCAAGGGAAATTCCGGTACAATGTCCCAAGAAATAGCGGCGCGTTCTGTCGAGCGGTTCACTCATGGGTCATCGCTTCGTCGAGGTTCAGGATAAGACTGGCGGTGAGGGTCCAGGCCGCACATTCCGAGTATTGTGATGGGTCGACGGGCAGGGAGATCTGACCTCGAGCCAGGAACGTTTCAGCTTCCGTTGGGTTCGTCGAATAGTGCTTCATGGCTTGATCCCACTCGCGATACAGAATGGCTGCTTCCGAATCTGTTGGCGTTCGGCTGAGGATGCGACGAGCGAGCCAGTGCAGACGTGTTTTGGTGTCGCCGGGGAGTTGGTGGGTCTGAAGTGCGAGCGCTCGAGCGGCTTCCAGGAAGTTTTCATCGTTGAGTAGCGCAAGAGCTTGCAGCGGCGTGTTGGTCCGTGGAGTGCGCACCTCGCAGACTCGGCGTTGGGCGGAATCAAAAAGGAACGACGGCGCAATCGTCCGTCGCCAAAATGCGTACAGGCTGCGTCGGTACTGTGCCGCTCCAGGGCTGGAATCGTATTTGAACCGGCCCATAAAATTTTCCTCCCACAAGCCTTCGGGTTGGTAGGGTTTCACAGGGGGACCTCCAAGGGCTGGATTCAGCAATCCTGCGGTTTGGAGTGCTGCGTCGCGCAGCATCCAGCTGGGCAGTCGGAACCGGCTCCCTCGAGCCAACCAACGATTCGATGGATCTCGTTGCTGTAGTTCCGCAGTGGTGCTGGAGGATTGTTGGTAGGTGTCGCAGGTGACCATGAGACGCAGCAATTTCTTGATATCCCAATCGCTCTCCATGAATTCGACCGCCAGCCAGTCGAGCAGGTCGGGGTGGGTGGGTCGTTCACCTTGGAGACCGAAGTCTTCTGGAGTTCGAACTAAGCCCGCCCCGAAGCAGAGTTGCCAGAGGTGATTGACGATGACGCGTGCGGTTAGTGGGTTGTCGCGGGCAACGATCCATCGAGCCAACCCTTCGCGTGTCCTGGGCAAGTCGGAGTGGATTGGCGAGAGAGCCGTTGGGACGCCGCGCTGGACAACCTCGGCGGGTTTGTCCCAGACGCCGCGAACCAGCACGTGGGTGGGGCGTGAATTGGTCCTCTCCGCGAGCACCATAATATCCAGTTTGCCCGCGGCCTTGCGGGTTTCCTCCAAGTGAGCTGAGGCGCGTTGAACCGCCGAGTGTGCGCGCTGATAGGGGGGGTGTTCCATGAGGAATTGTTCGAACAGCATCCCTCGAAGCGCAGGCTCCAGTTCGCTGATCGAAATATTCCCAGCCGACTTCAACTGGTCGAGCGGAGATGGGTTCATCGATCGAACAGCCGCACCGGGTTGGTCGGAGCAAGATAATCGGAATCGTCCGATATTGGCATCTCCGAGGGTGGAGCGTTGTCGGAGCTCAACGATCAATTCGTCTTGGCTACTAAGCACCAGAGGCTCAGTCAGGGCGAACACCGCGGTATGGACGCCATTGCTGGGACTGCCTTTTGTCGTCCAGCCATTGCGCGGATCATCATCCAAAACTCCTTTGATGTCCCCATAAGATCGATCGCCCTTTTGTTCAGCGGAGTAGTCGGCGACGGCGCTGGCGATTCCGATATCCCGCACTTGGTTTCTGCCTCGTCTCCTCAATTGGATTTTGATGTCGGTGAGAATGAATTCGCCGCTTTCGCCGCGAGAATATGCACCGCCAGTGTGGTCAGGGTGCGGCAGCACGTTCAAGCGCAGTCCCGTCACCTTGGAATGCCGCGGTGCCCCATAGACTCGGTAGTCGTCTTGAAGAGGATTGGGTCCGGTGGCTTGGATCATGCCCTCGGAGTCAGAACGGAGTTGAGTGCCTTCGGCAGCCGTGAGATCCGCTGGCACGAGTGGGGTCCAAGTCTGATAGCCTTTGCGCACCTGATCGAATTGAGTCCTCAGCCAAGCTTGGAATGGAATTTCGGCGTCTCGACGAGCCTGTGCTTCGATGGGTTGGAGGTGGTCCAGCCAGTTTTGCGCTTCGTTGACGGCACGCACCGCTTGGGGTGATTGGTAACTGAGGTAGGGCTTGGCGCCGCGACCTGCTTTTCCATCCTCATCGATACTATTAAAGAAGGCAGTGAGCTGATAATACTCGGCGTGCGAGATCGGATCGTATTTATGGGAGTGGCATTGGGCGCAATTCAGGGTCAAGCCCAGCCAGACCGTCCCCATGGTATTGACTCGATCGATGACATAATCCACTCGGGACTCCTCCGGGTCACGGCCCCCTTCGCCATTGGTCATGTGGTTGCGATGGAACGTGGTTGCCAACCGTTGTAGCAGTGTCGCACCGGGCAGGAGATCCCCAGCAAACTGTTCGAGAGTAAATTGGTCAAAGGGAAGGTTGTCATTGAACGCTGCGACCACCCAATCCCGCCAAGGCCAATTCGTGCGGGTGTCATCGGCTTGGTAACCGTCGGTGTCCGCATACCGGGCAGCATCCAACCACCACATGGCCATTCGTTCTCCGAAGTGAGGTGATGCCAGCAGTCGATCCACCACGACCGACCATGCTTCGGGTCTCATGTCTCTCTCGAAGGCCTCCAATGTCCCCGGCGCCGGTGGAAGACCCGTGAGGTCGAATGATGCTCGGCGAAGCCGGGTTGCTTTGGATGCTGGGGGAGCCGGTTGAAGTCGCTCCACCGCGAGCCCTGCACGGATGAAACGGTCGATAGGATTTCCCGAGTCCCACCTCGGGGACGTGTCGATGGGCGATGGAATCACTGGCCGCCTGGGAGGTTCGAAAGCCCAATGACGACCCCAGGATGCTCCCTCATGGATCCACTCACGCAACGTGGTGATTTGAGCGGGACTGAGTGGACGCCCGGACTTGGGTGGCGGCATGAGCTCTTCTGGATCGTTCGATTCGATCCTACGGATCATCTCGCTGTGATCGGGTTGGGCTGGAACCACGGCTGCAGTTGCCTTGCGCTGAGCGAGAGCACCTTCCCGAGTATCAAGTCGAAGGCGGCCTTTGCGGTGTGCTTCATCCGGACCGTGACAGCTGAAACAGTGCTCTGATAGGATGGGCAAAATGTCTCGACCAAATTGAGGGTTTGCGGCCTGCATTAGCGCGGGCCACCACGTCAGCAGAGCAAAGACGGCCGAGCGAATGGACATTTCAAGGCGGATTATGACGGCTTCGCGGTAGATTGGAATCCTGATTCAACCTGGAAACGCCAGTGGGCGCATCTCAGAGTTGTCGGTGCTGCATGGGATGCTGGGGGAAAAGCGGCAGCGGGCTGCCGCGCTCCAAAAAACACCGCGCCTTTTGGAGCAGCGCGGTGGCCCTCCACCGCTTTTGGGGAATTGCAGGGACGACCGATCTCCAAAATTCCCTCAACTCGGAGATGCGCCCGACGCCTCCCCGGCTGGTTTGGCCTGTCTGCGCCATTGACAACTGGAGGCTGACTGCGGCCAATACCATGTTTTCATGACTATACTGGCTAATCAGGTTGCTGTCGTTACGGGTGCCGGCCGCGGTATTGGCCGCGCCATCGCCTTGAAATTCGCATTGAACGGGGCGGATGTGGTCTGCGTTTCGCGCACGGTGGAAAACTCGGAAAAGGTGGCCGAAGAAGTGAGAGTTCTAGGGCGGCGTGCTTGGGCCCTCGCGGTGGATGTGAGTGATTCGGCGGCGGTTTCGGCGGCGGCCGAGACGATCCTCACGGCGGCGGGTCGTGTCGATATTCTGGTGAACAACGCCGGAGTGACACGCGATGGATTGTTTATGAGGATGAGTGAGGCGGATTGGGACACGGTGCTGAACACGAATCTGCGCGGTGCGTTCTTGTTCACGAAAGCCTTCAGCCGCGCGTTTATGAAGCAGCGACAAGGACGCATCATCAACATTGCGAGTGTCATCGGTTTGATCGGCAATGCGGGCCAGTCGAATTATGCCGCGAGCAAGGCGGGGTTGATTGGATTCACCAAGTCGGTGGCCAAGGAATTGGGTTCCCGGAGTGTGACTTGCAATGCGATTGCCCCCGGGTTTATTCAGACCGACATGACCTCGGTTTTGGACGAGAAGATTCGAGAGGCATTATTGAAGCAGATTCCGCTGGGATCCTTTGGGGAGGCGGACGACGTGGCGGAAGCCGCGTTGTACTTAAGCGGTCCGGGTGGCCGGTACGTGACCGGGCAGGTGTTGACGGTGGACGGTGGTATGGTGATGTGAGGCAGGCAGTTGGGATGCGGTCAAAGCGGTTTGAGGGTGCGTCAGAAATCCGCGCAAGGCTGAAAACCGGGTCTTGCCAACTGGCATTGTGTCCGCCATACATCGGCAGCCCGCCGTTCGCCGCGGGACTTGGGTGACGGGGTCGTAGCTCAGTTGGTAGAGCATCTCGTTCGCAA